>JAQWTV010000034.1 GCA_029242545.1 Roseibacillus sp. | reverse complement strand
TCTTCAGGAAACAGAGTGGCGGCTCATAGGCCCGTTGACCAATCCCAAATCAACCCGGAAACTCATTCATCTCTACCTCCATATTCCATTCTGCCGGGATATTTGTCCCTATTGCTCCTTCTATAAACATAAGCCGGGCGAGACAGATATGGGCTACTTTGTTGATGGCATCCTCCGCGAAGCAAAACTCCGTTCAACTTCGATAAACACCCCTAAAATCGACACTGTCTATCTTGGAGGGGGGACGCCCAGCATGCTTTCCCCTGATCTCATTCACAAACTTTTCGACGGACTCGGCGACATCTTTCGGTTCGCACCCGATACCGAGATTAACCTCGAGGCAAACCCGGCTACCTTCGGCAATTCTGCTGCCAAGACGTTCGCCCAATCCGGAGTGACACGGGTCTCTTTAGGGGCCCAATCTTTTAGTCCCGATGTCCTGGAAACACTGGGCAGAACTCACGGACCGCGTGAAATAGCACGTTCCGTCGACCTTCTGAGAGCTGCCGACATTGAAAACGTCAGCATTGATTTGATGTTTTCTATCCCAGGGCAAACTCTGGACCAATGGAGGGAAAGCCTTGAAAGCGCTCTCGAGCTCTCCCCGAATCACATATCCGCCTACAACCTCACTTACGAAGAAGACACACCCTTTTTTACTCGGTTTCGCGAAGGCCTTTACTCCGACATCGAAGAAACCAACGCCTCCATGTTCGAGCTGGCACACGAGCTTCTTACCTCGCACGGACTTCGGCATTATGAGACGTCGAATTATGCATACCCGGGCTACGAGAGCAGGCACAACAAAGGATATTGGAGAGGGGGCGACTACCTTGGGCTTGGCCCATCTGCCGTTTCAACGATCTCCGGCCGCCGATGGAAGAATATCCCAGACACGTCCAAATACCTTGTGCAGATCGGCAAAGGCGGATCCACAGAATCCGAAGTGGAAACCCTCACGCCGGCTCAGCTTGACTTGGAGCGAATCGCCCTGATGTTGAGGACCGATGCTGGAGTGCACCGCCGACACCTCTCCGAGGTCCCACCGACCCGAATTGAAGCTATTGTCAGCGAGCGTCTCGCCAACTGGAAAGGCGAGCACCTCGTACTGCAAGGGCAAGGCACTATGCTGGTCGACTCCATCGTTGACCACCTTGTTAGCTAGCCAGAGCCTTTAAACTCAGAAACACATCAACCTTAAAGCCACCCCAGGATGCTAGAGCGGACTTACCCACTTGCACGAAAGGCTCTCTTTCGACTTGAGGCTGAGCGGGCCCACAACTGGTCCCTGCGCGCCCTCCGGGCAGCAGACCGGTGCGGCATACTTCAGGCCCTGGCTGGAGAACCTCCTCAATCCGAGGAAATCAGGTGCATGGGCCTTACTTTCCCTAATCGTCTCGGCCTGGCCGCTGGACTCGATAAGGAAGGAAACTCCATCGATGCATTCGGACGTCTCGGATTTGGGTTTATCGAGATTGGAACTATCACTCCAAGACCCCAAGGCGGGAACTCCACACCCCGCCTGTTTCGTCTTCCTAAGCACGAGGCTATCATCAACCGGATGGGCTTTAATAATCCAGGAATCGAGGAAGGCGTTCGAAATGTCGAATCCTCGACAACCTTCAAGGGTCGGGTGGGGTTTAATATCGGAAAAAACAAAGACACTCCGAACGAGCGGGCCGTGGATGATTACCTCCTCTGCCTGAAAAGCGCTTGGCCGGTGGCAGACTATATCGCAGTCAACCTTTCTTCTCCCAACACCCCAGGACTGCGGGCACTACAAGATGCGACGGCGGCGGCACATCTTCTGGAGCGACTTCAGGCCGAACGTGCATCCCTTGAGGCTCAGACAGGAAGAAACGTGCCTCTTGCAATCAAGGTCGCTCCCGACCTCGATGACGATGAAATTTCCGCCCTGAGCAAGGTCTTCCTAGATCATTCTCTCGATGCAATTATCGCCACCAACACCACCATCAATCGAGCTGACATAAAGGCAGACCCCTTGGCCCAGGAGAAAGGGGGCCTATCGGGCGCCCCACTAGGTCACCGGTCGACAAAAGTTATCGAAGCCTTTCATCAAGCTGTCGGGGGGAAGATCCCCATCATCGGAGTTGGTGGAATCATGTCCCCATTAGACGCTCAGGAAAAAATCGAGGCTGGGGCCACCCTGCTTCAACTCTACTCCGGCTTTATCTATCACGGGCCCCGCTTGATCCGCGAAATCCTCTGCGCCGGGTCCGAGAAACCTTCCCGCGGCGAGACCTAGAATACTTTCCGCTGGTTCTCATCGCAAAATTGATTAATCTATCGTAACTATCTAACCCAACGTCTAAATCATGAAAAAGAACATCCTTCTTATCGTCACCTCGGTGCTCTCTCTGCTTTTTGCCAGCTGTGCAGCCGGGCCCAATACTCAGTCAGGGGCTCTTACCGGCGCCGCTATCGGAGGCCTCGCAGGGGCGATTATCGGCAACAATGTAGGCGATGGAGATGCCGGACGGGGAGCGTTGATTGGCGCTGCCGTCGGAGGCGCAGCAGGAGCCGCAGCAGGAAACGCCAAGGATCGCCAGCAAGGGCATGTTCAAGGGCGGGGCCATTAGAAAGACTGAGCCAAAACCACCCTCTCAATTGTCAAAAGCAGCGGGTTTCCCCGCTGCTTTGTCGTTCTCGATTTTCTGACAGGATCACACCAAAAATCTTTCAGCTTATGGTTACTCGCAACTACCTGATCCTTTTTCTGCTTTTTGCCACCATTGCAGGATACGCCCCGGTAAGCCTCGCTAACCAATTTGATCCCTTTGCCGCATCGGAAGCCGACACCGATTCGAGCACTCTCGAGTTCCTCGCAGAAGCACGTGAAGTCCCGTCTGGTGAACCATTCCACGTGCTGATGAAGATGACCCATCCGCCCGGGTGGCACTCCTACTTTATTAATCCAGGGTATGTGGGCACTTCCCTCAAGCCTAACTGGGACCTCCCTCCTGGCTTTCAGGCGGAGCGAGTCGGATGGCCAACCCCTCACATCGGCACCACCGCAGGAAAAAAGACCTATGGGTATGAGCCCACCGTTTCCCACCTGTTCAGGATAATCCCGCCTGCAGGGCTGCCGTCTGGGACTCAGATGAAGATTGCCGCCTCTCCTCGCTGGCAGATTTGCGATGAGGCCAACTGCCGCCCCGAACCCGGCATAGGCGCTCCAGCCGCCCTTAGCGTCGTGACGGTCACAGTTGGGCCCGCTTTAAGCTTAGTTACCGCGAACACCGAGGCTTTTGCAGAGGCTCGTGCGATGCTGCCAGGTGATCTTCCTTCAGAACTTAAGGTCCAAGCCCGTGAAAAAGAAGGACTCGTCACTCTTATCCTTTCTCCCGCAGATGCGATCCCTGACAACACAATTCACTTCTACGACTTCGATCAGGTTCTTGACTCCCAGTCCGAACCAACCGTGGCTCGAGAGGGAGAAGAGGTCCGATGGAGTATGCCTCTTAATACCGATACAAACCTCCCACTCGGGGAAGGGATTAGCGGCATCCTGACAATCGGCGAAAAAGGCTACCAAGTTCACGCCTCGTTCGCGGACCGGGAAGATGATCGCGTGAGCTTCAGTAAGCTTCTCGCCATCCTTGGGGGCATGTTTCTCGGGGGCATGATTCTCAATCTAATGCCCTGCGTCTTTCCCGTGATCGGGATCAAGATTATGAGCTTCGTGCAGCAGGCCGGGGAAGATCGACGAAAGATTCTGAACCATGGAGTCATCTACGCGGCAGGGGTAATTCTCTCTTTCTGGGTCCTCTCCGGCCTATTGCTCGCCCTGAGAGAAGGCGCGATCGGCAACGCGGAACAGGAGGTCACATGGGGGTATCAGCTGCAGAATCCATGGGTCTTATGGGGCCTCATGCTCGTGATGTTCACCCTCGCCATGAACATGTTCGGCATCTTTGAGATTGGAGCCTCTGCAACCAGCGTGGGCAGCAATCTCACCCGTAAGCAGGGAGCCGCGGGCTCCTTCTTCTCCGGGGTGCTTGCCACCGTGGTTGCCACACCATGTTCTGCTCCTTTTCTCGGAGTCGCAATAGGACTGGCCTTCAACCTCCCTCCCCTCCTCTTCCTCGTGGCATTCACAGTAATGGCGCTGGGCCTCGCCTTCCCCTACGTCCTGCTTTCTGCATTCCCAACCTTGGTTGAACGACTTCCTCGGCCGGGGCCGTGGATGGAGTCTTTCAAACAAGCAATGGCATTCCTTCTTTTTGGCACCACAGGATTCCTGCTCTGGTCGTTTCTCTCATTGAAGGACGTTGGCCTCCCGAAGATGCTGCCGATCGTTCTTGGCCTTACCATGATCGGCATCGCCTGCTGGATCTATGGTCGGTGGTGTGTCGTGTCGCGAGCCAAGTCCACACGTGCCATCGGCTACCTTCTCGCACTCGCATTCGCCGCCATGGGAGTGGTTTATTCTAAACCTCCGGCCGAAGGACTGAAATGGGAGACTTGGAGCCCTGAAGCGGTAGAGGAGGCCATCGCGGCTGGCAGACCCGTTTATGTAGACTTCACCGCAACTTGGTGCGCCACCTGCCAGGTGAATAAATCGAGAGCTTACAATGGAAAGGTTCAGGCCCTCTTTTCGAATTACAACGTCCTCGCGTTGAAGGCAGATTACACAAATTACGACCCTCGAATATCGACCGTCCTCGCTGAGCTCAAACGACGCGCTGTGCCGGTAAATGCTCTTTATCGACCCGGCGAACCCGAACCCAGGCTGACCAAGGAACTCTTCGGATCTACCTATATGGCCAACTTCATAGAAGAGCACCTCGGCACCCAAGAGCAGCCCTGACTTCCGGTCAGAAGTCTCGCCTCACGAAGATCACTAACGCCAGCCCCGCGACAGCCAACTCGTAGAGGAGGCTGCTCCCAAGATCCTTCCAGACGCCGTGCCGCTGATCGGCTTTGCGCTCTACCTCCGCATGGTAGGCCGGGGCCTCTTCAAGCGGGTCCTCGAACAGCAGCGCGAGTAGACTCTTCCCCACCAATCCTCCCCCACTCTCATTGACTACGATCAGGGACCGCATCTGCGCCCCTACCGCACGAGTCTTAGGCAGCGCAAGACGCGTTGAGTCCAATACACCATGGAGAGGAACCATAAAGTCCTCTGAGCTCTCTCTAGGCTCGACCTCCTCGTGGCCTCCTTCCTTCCAATCTAGCTCATATCCAATTTGCGGAATCAAATAGGCGATGTCGTAGGTGATTTCCTCCGCCCACTCCACGAGGACTGAGCCGCCCCAGACCAGAAGTGCCGCAAAGAGACCTAGAATCGTGGAGCCAGACCAGACTGAAATCAGGACATGGACCGCGTAGACAAAGCTGAAGGAAAGCACGACCAGAGGAACAGCCCAGAACAGGCTCATATTCCAATCTCCGAAGCGAAGACCGAGACTCATGTAGACGATCAGGGTAAAGGGCAGAACCTGCATTAGCACAAACAACAGGCTGCCGAGATATTTTCCGAGGAACAGAATGACCCTCGCCGGAGGCTTCGAGAGAGCCAGATCGATAGAACCCTTCTGGATAAATTCCGGGAAAATCGAGGCGCACGATATTAGACCGAGCACAATCGAGAATAACCCTAGCCAGTATGGGACAATGACATTGGTAAAGAGCAGCAAATAGAGCTCTTTCGATGCCTCTGTTCCCATTCGAAAGAGCTCACTCTCAAAGGCAATCAAACCAAAAAGAACAGACACTCCAGCACCATCGAAACCAATCGAGGCGTAAACCAGGCCAATTAACACTGATAGAATCAATACGATCCAAAAAAGGCGCTTCGCCCGAAGCATCCTGAAGGAGTCGAGAAGCAGCACGCCCAAGACTCTCATATCCGACCACCTCCCTCTCTTGAACCTTTAGCTTCAACTATCGATTCCATGAAAAGCTCCTCTAGCGATTGACGCGATTTACTCACTTCCAGGATGACCACGCCCGCTGCCCGAAGGACATCTAAGACTTCCTGAAGAGGACTAGGATCCCCTCCATGAATTGTGATTCCTCCTTCACCAACAGAGTGCCCGTAACTTTGGATCTGAGAAGCCACCTCGTCCGGCAGAACCCCCTCAAAGACCACTTCAAACCTGAGGCTCCCTGAGGTTAAATCGGAAAGGGCGCCTTGCCGCACCACCTCTCCTTCCTTCAAAATCGCAATTGAGTCGCACAGGGTCTCCAGTTCTCCGAGGAGATGACTGTTCACAAAAACGGTTACTCCGTCACTACGCAGCTTTTGCAGGATCCTCCGCATATGATACCGCCCTTCTGGATCCACTCCGTCCGTGGGCTCGTCAAGAATCACAAGACGTGGTGAGTTAACGAGAGCTTGAGCAAGGCCGATCCTCTGAACCATCCCCTTGGAGTAAGTCTTAATGGTCCGCTTTTCCGCTCCGCCGGCCATCCCCACCAATTCGAGCAAGCCATCTACCTCCGCAGCATTAACCCTAAACCCGGCCAGGCCGGCAGAATAACCAATCACCTGTCTCCC
Organism: Roseibacillus sp.; assembly: GCA_029242545.1. Classification (GTDB taxonomy): domain Bacteria; phylum Verrucomicrobiota; class Verrucomicrobiia; order Verrucomicrobiales; family Akkermansiaceae; genus Roseibacillus_B. Next base: position 25,632 of record JAQWTV010000034.1, on the reverse strand, counting down.
TGTCAGGTAGGCCGGGAACCTGGCATGTTCAGGGAGGTAACCGACCTTACGCAGGGTCGGCTTGTGACCGACCGGGCTACCCAGAAGGCTGCCGCCACACCTGGTTGGACGGATAATCGTTGTGAGAATTTTCACAAGGGTGCTTTTTCCGGCACCATTGGGTCCCAGCAATCCAAAAATGGAGCCCTCGGGAACCCTTAATGAAATACCCTGAAGCGCGCGAACCCCACCCCGGTAGGTCTTTTCAACTCCTGCAATGTCAACGGCGTATTCTGCCATGAGACTACCCTTCTAGGAGAAGGAAGACCCACGAGCAAGAAAGGATCAGGGCCTAATCCTTGTTCCTTCCTGTTTGCACAACCGATAGAGACCCTCTATCGTCCCTTTCTATGAAACCAGTTGCGATTACGGCACTCCTCAGCATGTTCCTCATCGGCGCGGCATCCTGCCAGGATAGTAGCAGCCAAAAGTCTAGCAACCTCCCGAAAACGAAGATGAAAGAATTCGCGGCAGACGCCAAATCCATTCCAGAAGGCTCGGAAACGATCTCACTGGGGGCAGGATGCTTCTGGTGCGTGGAAGCCGTTTACCAGCAGCTGGAGGGCGTCCACTCCGTTGTCTCAGGCTACATGGGGGGCTTCGTCCCAAACCCGACCTATGAGCAGATCTGCCAGAAGAACACAGGTCACGTAGAGGTAGTTCAGGTAGTTTTTGACCCGAAAAAGGTGCCTGCGTCGGACATTCTCGCATGGTTCTGGGAATTGCACGATCCCACCAGCAAAGACCAGCAGGGCGCCGATAAGGGGCCGCAGTATCGCTCAGCTGTATTTTACCATTCCGAAGAGCAGAAGAAGGTCACTGAGGCCTCCATGAAGGCGGCCCAGAAGCTCTTTACCAAACCGATTGTGACTGAGGTTCGTAAGGCCGAAAAGTTCTGGGTAGCAGAGGATTATCACCAGAATTTCTATTTTCTTAACAAGAAGAAGAATGGGTATTGCCGCGTGGTAATACAGCCTAAGCTTCTGAAGCTTAGGCTTAAGGACTAAATTAGCCCCTCCCCTCATCTGCTCACCGTTGGGCCAAGGCACGCTGCAGGCGCACTGTCGCTGAGTGGCGCTGATGGTGGAATTAGGGTCTTGCAAGCCTGTCGCCGGTAGTTAACTTTTCTTAAGTGCCTGCCGGCTATGAGTATCAGATAGACCACCGCGTCATCCATGGCGCGGCATGGGATCACGTCACCTTAGACGACCTGGAACACTATATGGCAGATGCCTCGCGCTTACCGGACGACCTGAGAGGAGCGGTCGAGTATCTTGATCTCAGCGAGGTCATCACCCTCCAAGTCAGCACTGTTGGTGCCCTCCAGCTGGCGCCTTGGTATGAATCCTTGATTGACCGGGGCATCAGGGGGTCTGTGATCTTCGCCCCAGACGAAGAAGTCTACGAGATCGCTGAGACCATCATCGCCACCTGCTCCATGGTGGGAGGAGGCCTACCAGATGGCTACCGAATTACGGATACACCGGTCGCCCTCAGAAACGTCCACCATTTTCTCGAGCAAGAGCCATCTCGACAGGCGTCCGAGAAAGCTCAGGTAGCCTAGGAGCTTGAGCTCGGCCCCTCCGAGTGAAGGCGACCGCTTGTCGACCTAAAGAAAAGGCTGCTAGAAGTCACCACAGCCTTGCCTCAGCGTGCTGCCGGGGCACCCCCCCCGTTTGTTGACCTACCAATTCCGGATGTCGTCGGGAGTACCATTCTTCCCATCTGGACCTAGCGACCATAGATCGAAGTCCGGATTCTGCTGCTCGGGATCTCCTTTCTGATTGCGGAACCGCCATGAGTTTCCCCACGGGTCAACCACCGCAACAGGAAGAGGCGTCCCCTTCTTGTCGATCAGGTTTCTGGGATTGGTGTTTGGGTCAAGGTCCGCGTTGTAGGGCACCAGGCCCTCGTCGGGACGACCATCTAAAGCGCCGTCATCTGCTGTCCCTGCAATCCCATCAGCACCAACCCCATCACAGTAGAGCATCCGGTAAATGATGAGTCCACTTGTTGCCTCAATATCCTCATCGGTTGTCTCGGGGAGGAAACCCGCGTCGGTCTGGTAAGCAGTAATCTGCATGTTGAACGTCTCCATCTGGGTCTTAGCCTTGTCGATGGCTGACTTCCGATTCACATAGGATGAAACTCCGATGACCATCCCCGAGAGGATCATGATAATGGTCACAACGGTCAGTAGTTCCACGAGGGTAAACCCACGGTAACCTCTGGCTTTGAGCTGCTTACGGGAGACTTCCATCTTGAAATCGGATTGTTCGGATGAAGCGGATTTTACTGCTGCATCTGCTGAATAATCTTAATCAGAGGTAGGAACAATGCAAATACAATTGCCCCGACAACCAGAGCAAGGAACACAATCATTATCGGCTCCAAAACGGAGGTTAGCGCAGTCACCGCATTATCAACCTCATCGTCATAAACGTCGGCAATTTTGAGCAACATTTCCGGTAATTGCCCAGTCTCCTCACCCACGTCCACCATGCTGATCACCATGGATGGGAATACCCCACTCGCGCGGAGGGGTTGCACGATCGATTCACCCTCTTTGACAGATTCGTGAACCTTGTTAATTGCATCGGAAATGACGACGTTGCCGGCGGTCTCCTTGGTGATGTTCAGGGCCTGGAGAATCGGAACACCTGACGTCACTAGAGTTCCAAGCGTCCGGGAGAACCGAGAAACTGCACTCTTTCTCTGGATGTCACCGAAAAGGGGTATCCTAAGCTTCAATTTATCCACAAGATTACGCCCTGTCTTTGTCCGCCCCCATAACTGAAAGCCCAGATAGACCAGAAAAACACCACCGAGAATCCATACCGCATTGGGAAGAATAACAGGCCTCGCCATCATGAATTCCGAAAACCCGAAGACAAACTGCGAGATCTTGGGCAGCTCAGCACCAGCCATGTCATTAAACATTTCTTTGAACTTGGGCACAATGAACAGCATCAGGAAGGTCACGATTGCCACCGCAATGAACATGACGATGACTGGGTAAACCATAGCCGCTACGATCTTGTTTTTCAGTTTGTGGGCTTTCTCCTGGTATTCCGCCAGACGGGTAAGGACCACTTCAAGAACACCACCAAGTTCCCCGGCCTTCACCATGTTGACGTAGAGCTTATCAAATATTTTCGGATGCTGGGCTAAACTCTCTGAAAAGGTCGAACCACCCTGCACGGAATCAGCTAATGAGTTGATTGTCCCACGAAGAACCTGATTTGGCTCCTGCTTCCCTAACACCGTCAGCCCCCGGAGCAGAGGCAGTCCTGAGTCAATCAGGGTGGCAAGTTGGCGGGTGAAAATCATCAACACCTTGGGCTTGATACGACCTCCCGTCGTTCCTCTGGCCTTCTTCCTTCCTCTCGCCTTGGAAGCCGCTTTTTTGCCAGCCGCGCCAAGAGATCCTTTCCCTTGTTCAACGATTCCAGTTGGGTAGAGGTTTTGACTCCTAAGCTGGCTTGTAGCCTCCGCTTCGGATCCGGCTTGGACTGTACCGGTGGAAGGTTGTCCCTGCTGGTCGATCGCAGTATACTGAAAATTAGGCATGGGTCTGGTTGGTCTTACGTTTTAGAAATGTTAGTAGAAAGGATGGAGCGAGGCTTAATTGGGGCACTAGGTATATTTGAGGACCTCTTCGATTGTGGTGACTCCCTCGTAAATATTGCGCAGGCCGTCTTCGCGCAGGGTGGACATCCCCAGCTCAATGGCTTTCTGCTTGAGGGCAACAGTGGGCGCCCGATCGGTAATCATTTCACGAATTGGGTCCGAGACACTGAGAAGCTCAAAGAGACCACGCCGACCTCTTAGACCGGTCTGACCACATACTTCGCACCCTCTTCCGGTGTAGAAGTGCTTGTCGCCAAGTTCATGCGCGGAAAGTCCCAACTGGTTGAGCACCGCCTCGTTAGGCTCGTAACTGTCGCGACAGTCCTTGCAGATAGTTCGGACCAACCGCTGAGCCAGAACCCCCTCCAAGGAGGCCGCAACCAGGAAGGGCTCTGTCCCCATATCGACAAGCCGGGTCACCGACCCCGCTGCGTCGTTGGTGTGCAGAGTTGAAAGAACAAGGTGCCCGGTAAGGGATGCTTGAATAGCAATTTGCGCTGTCTCGAGGTCTCGAATCTCACCGACAAGAATCTTGTCCGGATCCTGACGAAGAAAAGCTCGGAGGATTCTCGCAAAACTGAGGTCGATGGCTTCGTTCACCGGCACCTGGATAATCCCATCAATGTCGTACTCCACCGGATCTTCCGCGGTCAACAACTTCGTATCGATGGTGTTGATCTCTTTGAGTGCAGCGTAAAGAGTCGTGGTCTTTCCTGCCCCGGTAGGGCCGGTCACTACAAAAATTCCGTTCGGCTTTTTGATCGTAGTATTAACGTAGTCTTCGACGTGCCTCGGAAGCCCCAGGACGCTGAGAGACATGTTAACATTCGACCGATCAAGAACTCGCAAAACCACACTCTCACCATAGGAGGTTGGCAGAGAGGAAACCCGGAGATCGACCTGTTGATCCCCAATCTGCTTTACGATTCTTCCATCCTGCGGCACACGACGCTCAGCAATGTTCATGTTCGACATCACCTTCACCCGGGACAGGATTGGCAGTGCGAGGTGGATGGGTGGCGGAGCCATCTCATAGAGAGAACCGTCAACCCGATAGCGGATCTTAAAATCCTTCTCAAAAGGCTCAAAGTGAATATCAGAGGCACGCTCCTTAATCGCCTGGTAGATGACTAGATCAACGTAACGAACGATCGGCGCGGAATTGGCTTCATCCGCCAACTCCTGCTCAGAAAGCTCCTTTCCATCATTATCCAGCTCTCCCAGCAATTCGGCCATTGCCGCCCCCTCATCAGCTCCACCGCCATAGGCCTCGTTGATCTTCTTTTCGATGATGTAGTCGGGCGCGACCACCACCTTGACCTCCTTGCCGAGGGCGAACCGCAGATCCTCTGGGATCTGCGGATTCATCGGGTCCAGCAGAGCAACCGTGATACCCTCTGCATCAAAATTAATCGGCAAAGCGCCATGAAGGCGAGCCATCGGCGCTGGAATAACCGCCAACAGCTCCTCGGGCGGCATGAATTCGGAAAGATCGACAAGGTCGGCGCCGAGCTCCTGCGCGATGATCCCCCACATATCCTCTCTGGATTGAACAACCTGAAAGTCCGTCAGGATATCACCCACATCCTTCCCACTTGCGTCCATCTCGCGAAGCATGTCCTCAGCAAGGGAATTGTCTATCATCCCCCGGGAGACGAAGATGTCCAAGACGTTACGATTTTCCATTAGTGTTTGATGAAATGAGTTCGATTTCAATCGGAATCGGACATTGTGACCGAGATGACCTCTGAGGCTGAGGTGACACCGGCGAGGACCTTTCTGATCCCGTCTTCTCGTAAAGTCCGCATACCAAGCTCCCGTGCGCGGCGACGCAATTGAGGAGTGCTCAGGTTTTCATTGATAAGGTGCCGCACCTCGTCATCGACCTTGAAGATTTCAAAGATTCCTTGGCGGCCACGGTAGCCTCCTTGCCGACAAGTTTCGCATTGCCCAGGCCCCATGATCGTACTTTCTTCCAACTGAGCAGGATCCAGGCGTAGCATCCTCATCTCAGCATCAGTGAGCTCTGCTGGCCCCTTGCAATCCTTGCATAGTGCACGGACAAGACGCTGGGCCATAATGGCCCGGACGGCGGAGGCGATTAAGAATCGCTGCACCCCAATATCAGCCAAACGCGCAACCGCACTCGGAGCATCGTTGGTGTGCAGTGTTGAAAAGACGAGGTGGCCGGTTAGCGATGCATTAATAGCTATGCTGGCAGTTTCCACATCACGAATTTCTCCAACCATGATGATGTTCGGCGCCTGCCGTAACATGGCACGCAAGGCCGCACCAAAAGTCATGCCAATGTCCGATTTGACCATCACCTGGTTGATGCCGGGAAGCTGATACTCAATCGGATCTTCTACCGTAATGATCTTCCGGTCCGGCTTATTGATGTAGTTCAAGCAGGCATAAAGAGTGGTAGTTTTTCCAGATCCTGTAGGACCTGTAACCAGAATGATTCCATCTGGAAGGCCCATCATTTCCCGCATGATCGCCTCATCATCGGTGAAAAACCCCAATTCAGGCAAGCCGAGGAGGAGAGAGGATTTGTCTAGAATCCGCATCACGATACTTTCGCCATGATTACTCGGAACCGTAGACACCCGCAGGTCCACCTCCTTGCCCCCGATCCTCATCTGAATTCGTCCGTCCTGAGGAATCCGCTTCTCGGCAATACTCATGGTTCCGCTCATCACCTTGACCCTTGCCACGATCGCAGGGAGAAGCCGCTTGGGGTGACTCTCCACCTCAACAAGTCGGCCATCCACCCGGAATCGAATCCGCAAGGTCGTCTCCAGAGGCTCAACATGAATATCCGATGCACGCATCCGGAAAGCCTCCAGAAGCATATTGGATACCATCCGAATGATTGGAGCGTCATTGGCATCTGCCTCTTCTATTTCACCTTCGGTGATAACCGTGAAAGAAGTGCCACTGTCGCCCTCCTCCGTTTCAACTCCATAGTTGTCGTGGAGAACCTTGGTGATCGCGGATGGCGTGGACGAAACAAAGTTAACCTCGCGACCCACTACATGGGGAAGGCTATCCAAGGTTTCAAAATCAAGCGCATCGGCCACCGCCACTGTCATGTAGGTCCCGTCATCCTGGAGAGGTACTGCCTGGAATCGCTGGGCGACCTCGACATCCATCGCTTGAAACACGTGCTCCGTGAAAGGGTGCCCGCCTAAGTCGACATAATCCGTCCCTGCGCTTTCTGCGATTGTCTGGGCAACCTGCTCCTCCGTCACATCGCCTACGGCCACCAGAAGATCGACAACTCCCTGGTTGGGGCTCACACCATCACGCGCTTTGGTGATTTCCTCGGGGGTCACAGTCCCTCGCTCAACCAACAGTTCGCTGAGATAGTCTTGATTTGAATACACGATGGCAACAGGTGGATGTCGCCCCGGAGAGCCCGGAAGGGGTTAACGGGGACGGAGAAAGATGCTCAAACCGCCACCAATTGGCAATCCTCTATTTACTCTTGCATCACCCAATCGTCACGCCTCAAGAAGCTCGGCGAGCAACCCCTCCTGGAGGGCATCCATTTCATCCCGGGAGCTCGGCGTGGCATCCTCATATCCTACCAAATGAAGTAGCCCATGCACCAGATATAGAGTGATTTCTCGCTCCAGCGGGGAATCGAACTCCTCCGCCTGCCGCTGGGCTGTCTCCACACTGATCAAGATCTCCCCTTGCTCACCATAGGGAAAAGTGATCACATCAGTAGGATGCGGATTGTCCATGAATTGTGCATGCACCCGGGATATCTCCGCGTCGCTTATCAGTGAGACCTCGACGGATTCTGGAAGGTTCACACGCGCCAGACCTTTCTTCGCGATTTCCTCAAGGACCGCTTTGCCCGCATCCTGCAGAGTTGAGACAAAAGCGGTCGAAATCGAACAGACCGCCTGCCTGTCATGAACTTTAACCCTGGGGCGTGGCATGCTTAAACCTCGCCTCGCTCAGGATTTACCAACGACCTTCCGCCGCTGTTTCTCCCATTCCTCAACCGGGACCACATTGCCCATCCGCCTGGAGGAGCGCGCTTCATCTGAGGCTTCTCTACCAGAAGAATGCTCCCGTTTCGGGTAATCGATCCGACTATGCATCATGCTCTGGAGCGTCTTGGTAAAGCTGTCCCGCATCTTTTTAAGATCGCTTACGGTCAGACCGCAGTTGTCGAGCTGCCCATCCTTAATTCGATTAAAGACAATCTCGTTTACCAGAGATCTTATTTTGCTAGGTGTGGGTTTCTGCAGGCTCCGCGCCGCGCTCTCAACAGCATCCGCAAGGGAGATAATTCCACTCTCCCTGGTTTGAGGACTCGGACCTGGGTAACGGAAACTTTTTGGATCAACCACAGGAAGATCCTCAGGATTCTCTAGTCCTTCCTGAACCTTTTCCTCTTCCAGCTTCCTCTGCTCCTCCGCCTTCCGATAGAAGAAATACACTAGCGAATCTCCATGGTGCTCCCGGATGACATCAACGATTCTCGGATTTAGCTTACTCTTGATCGCCATATCGACACCATCCTTCACATGGGCGATTATCACTAATGCACTCATTGTTGGTGTGAGCGCATCATGGGGATTCGATTCTCCTTGATTCTCAATGAAGTAAGCAGGCTTCTGAAGCTTGCCGATATCATGAAAGTAGGAACAGACCCTGCACATCATCGGATTGGCCCCGATCTTTTCTGCTGCTGCCTCCGACAAGGAAGCTACCACCATACTGTGGTGGAAGGTTCCCGGCGCTTCGAGCTGCATTCGGCGGAGCAGCTTATGATTAAGGTCACTCAACTCCAACCAACTGATATCCGTCGTCAGACTAAAGCTCGATTCCAGCAAAGGAAGAAGACCACTGACAATCATCCCTGTAATCAGGCCAGTGCCGAAAGCAGTCACCACTTTAATACCAAGGAGCTGCCACTCGAGAATCCCTCCACCGGCCAACGAGCCCACTCTGATCATCTGAAAGGAACACGCTACCAGCAATGCAGCGCCGCCGATATAGAACCCTGCCCGAAGAAGCCTCCCTCGCTTACGGACCTGGAGCGTTACCAGCACTGCAACCACACCACATACCACGCTCATCACCAAATAAGGCAGGACCGAATTCTGCGGCATGAGGAAGGCTCCAAGAAGCGTCGCGGTGGCGACCGCATAAAGGCCGACGCCACTCCCTAGAAGCACCGACAGGATCATCGGTGCGAAAGCGTAGGGAACCAGCAACAGCTTGAATGGATTTCCAAGGGAGGGATTTGCGTCCACCATCACCGTTGAGAGCCAGATCGCTGAGAGCTGGAAAGCCAATCCGCACAACACAAGAAAGACATGGCTGTTTCGCTGGGTGACCTTCCGGAAGAGGACTTCCAGCAAAGCGAGACCCATCCCGCCAGCAAGCATGCAGGAGAACCCGGACCTGAAACTTTCCCCGCTTCGACCTGTTGTTCCTGCAAAATTAAAGGCAAGCCCCGCCGCGAAAAATGCGAAGGATAGATACATCACGTAGCGAACAATATTGCTACGATCCAGCCCTACGGCCAAGGCACGATCGGCTTGGGTTCGACGCTTCTTACCGGAAGATAGGCCCTGCTGAGTGAGGCGGCGGCGCCTGATGGAATCGAAAAGCTCCACGGGTGAATGGGGACGTTCGGAACGCTGATTGGCGAGGAACTCCCCGCGCTGCGGCCACCCTCTTAGCGGGCCATAAGAGATTTTTCAACGTGATTCAAGCCACTGGCGCGTCACCTTGTCTCACCCTTGGCCTTCCCAGCCCCATTTTTATTGACGTTCCTATAATTTTCATAGGCGTCAATTATTTCGCTCACAACCGCATGCCGGACCACATCCCCCCTCGAAAACCTAATGAATTTTACTCCCGTGACGTTGTCCATCGCCGCCTCGGCCTCTAACAACCCCGAGGCAATACCGTCGGCGAGATCCACCTGACTGCCGTCTCCGGTTACGACGCAGGAGGACCCCTCACCAAGGCGAGTCAGTAGCATGAACATTTGCTCCCGGGTAGTATTTTGAGCTTCGTCGAGTATAACGCATGAATTCGCCAGCGTTCGACCGCGCATGTATGCAAGTGGGGCAATTTCAATCGTTCCATCCTCGAGATACCGAGTCCCCTGCTCCGGTTCCAGAAGGTCATGGATCGCATCATACAATGGACGGAGATACGGCGCTACTTTCTCCTGCAGATCACCCGGAAGAAACCCAAGGGCCTCTCCAGCCTCCACCGCAGGCCGGGTAAGAATCACCCGTGTTATCTCGCCTCTTTTTAGACGGCACAGTGCCATCGCCATCGCCAGATACGTCTTTCCGGTTCCTGCCGGACCAATACCGAATACCACAGGATGCGACTCCATGGCACGCAGGTAGTCCAACTGCCGAGGGGTGCGAGGAATAACCGCCTTCCGGGTTCGGGATCCTAGCAATCTGGTCGCAGTAAGATCTGCCAGCCCCCTGCTCTTCTTGCCTGCAACCATATCGACAGCCTGCCGGAAATCCCGTTTTTGAATGGACGCCCCGTAACGGCGAGCCTCTTCGAGATCTGCAAATAGCTTCTTAGCCAGGTCCAACCCCGGTCGCGGACCACTGAACAAAATCCATCCTTCCCGGGTGACTGCTCTCACCCCAAGACTTTGCTCGATATAATTCACTTCCTTTGGATCATTCGCAAAAAGGGAATGTAGGAACTGGGGCGTTTCGAATTCCAGCTTAAGTTGGTCATCAGGAACGGCGGGTGAACTCATATTAGTCTCTGGGGTTTTCTGGTCTGATGATCTCTGCGGGACAAGCCCTCAGTCGCATCCAATTCCCAAGGACGCCACAGACAAGATTGATGCCTCCTCGCACACTGAGCTACAGAAGCGGAGTCGATCCCTGTCACAGGCTTCACAACAGAAATACTGGCGATTACAGCGACTCCACCCACAATTAACGTAACGATCCGAGGCAGCACCACAATGGAAACACCGGGAGACTACCTTTGCCCCCGTGGTATGATTTACCTCTACCCCCACACGTTGATCGAACACATAGCACTTACCCGCGAAACCCTCACCTTTGACCCCCGCTTCTTTTCCATACGTAACAATCCCTCCATCAAGCTGATATACCTCTGAGAATCCTTCCCGCAGGAGAAACCCGCTAAACTTTTCACAACGGATCCCACCAGTGCAGTAAGTCATTATTTTTTTTCCTTCGAGCTGGCTTCTATTTTCTCTCACCCAGCCGGGCAAATCGCGGAAATTTTCTACCGGGGGCAAAAGGGCGCCCTCAAAATGCCCAAGCTCCCACTCGTATTGATTTCGTGCGTCTACGAGGACTGTATCGTCGCGGGTCATCCACTCCCGCCATTGCTCCGGAGTAAGATGCTCCCCTGTCGTCTCACCGGGCGAGAAATCCTCTTCGCCGAGATCCAACGTCACAACTTCCTCTCTGCGTTTAATATTCAATCTCGGAAAGGCGTGGCCCTCCGCAGGGTCGACCTTGAACTGGATACCCTCCGTCCGCGAATCCTCCCGCAGGACCTTCATATACCTTTCGGTCATATCTCGACGCCCAGAAACCGTTCCATTCAGTCCCTCATCAGCAATAAGAACGCGTCCTCGCAATGCCAGGGTCTCACACAATTCCAGATGCTCGGCCAAATATCCTGCCGTGTCATCGAAAGGACGATACAGGTAATATAGCAGGATTTGGTAGGATTCTACGCTGATGCATGATTTCAGGGTGTTGACCCTGCCCTTGCCAATGCCAAATTTGCTTCTTTTAAAAATAGGCGACGACCACCCCCCCAGCCAGGCCTTTGCGCCTCTTCGCAACCATCGATAGCCGGTAGAAAGAAAAGATTAAGCAGACCAATTAAGGCCAATTCCTTCCCAAAACATTAGAATACGGGCCAGATTCCCGCGTCGCTTCTCGACAACCGGGTCAACCTCCCTATCCTCCCCGCCCGCCGCTAAGCCAATGGCAAGTAACAACCAACCCCTGCCCGGATTCAGGGACTTCCCGCCTCGTGAACGTCTCCAGTCCCGCTATCTATTCGAAACTTGGAACCGGGTCGCTCGGCGCTATGGCTTTTCCGAATACGAAGGGCCTATCCTTGAATCTGCGGATCTCTATCTCAAGAAGTCGGGAGGTGAACTAGGCGAACAGCTCTTTCGTTTCGAGGACAAGGGCGGAAGGGATGTCGTCCTCCGTCCTGAACTAACCGCCTCGCTCGCGCGAATCGCGGCCGCACAGCAGAGAGACTACCCTAAACCCCTTAAGTGGTTTGAGATCGGAAGGTGCTTTCGATACGAAAAACCACAGCGGGGACGGCTGCGCGAGTTTTATCAATTCAATGCCGACATCCTCGGAGAGGCCTCACCAGCTGCAGACGCTGAGCTGATTGCCCTCTCAATTGACGTCATGCGCGAACTCGGATTCGACGAGGAGCAGTTCTCGATTCGCCTATCGGACCGACAAGCGTGGATCAACTTCGCAAAAGACCACGGAATAGAAGCCTCGCAGCTCGACTCTTTCCTCCAGGTTATCGATAAGATCGAACGGGACCCGGATGAAAAAATGAAGGAGAAGCTAAAACCTTTCTCTGTAGAACTGGAAGAGGTTCGTAGCTTCATATCTTCTGCTGGTGACTCCTGCTCTGAAAACCTGTCCGAAGTTCTTAACGATCTGAGAGCCCGCAAGCTCGATAGATTCGTCGAGATCGACCTCTCCATTGTCCGGGGCCTTGCATACTACACCGGAGTGGTATTTGAGGTCTTTGATTCAGGAAAAAAACTCCGGTCAGTCGCTGGAGGCGGGCGCTACGACACGCTTGTCTCCATTGTGACAGAAGGCTCCTCGGAGCTGACCGCAACGGGATACGCGATGGGAGACTGTGTCATTTCTGAACTGATTAAAGAGGTTCCTTCCGCCCTCATCCAATATCAGGCATGGCTTCAGACTCAGGCCACCTGTGACATCTATATCGTGATCGCTGATGAATCCATGCGCCCGGACGCGCTCTGTCTGGGACATGCTATTCGTGAGAGCGGTCTCGCAGCCGATTGGCCGCTTTCACCTGCCAAAATAAATAAGCAGTTTAAGGCTGCCGATCATACCCTTGCGCGATTCGCACTGGTGATCGGAAGCGAGTTTCCCGAGCTCAAACTCAAAAATCTCAATAGCCGCACTGAGGAGACCATTCCCGCCGGAAGCAATATTATAGACGTTATTAAAGCGCGTCTGGAAGCACCGGATGGACCGCTTCTTGCATAGCGCCCGGCCGCACGAGCTCTACCAAAGAAGACATTTACAACCGAACTTCAATGAGAACACATCACTGCAACGAACTACGGGCCGGCCATCAGGGTGAAATAGTTACCCTGACTGGATGGGTCAATTCATCACGAGACCACGGTGGCGTTATTTTCATCGATTTACGAGACCGCGAGGGGCTCACTCAATGTGTATTTCGCCCCGAGGAATCCTCTGAGTCCGCAAAGATTTCACATTCCTTACGAGCAGAAGACGTCGTGGAGGTCACCGGTCGGGTTGAGCCGCGACCGCAAATCGACGGCAATAGCACGGTCAACAGCGAACTTCCCACAGGTGAAATCGAAGTTGCTGCGACCACTCTCACAATTGTCAACAAGGCCAAGGTTCTCCCCTTTCAACTCGATAAGGAGCTATCTAATGAAGACCTCAGGCTCAGCCACAGATTCCTCGATCTCCGGCGTCCCCGGATGAACAAAAATCTGCAAATCCGGCACCGGGTAACCAAAGCGGCCCGTGATTACCTCGATTCGCATGGCTACATTGAGGTCGAGACGCCAATTTTATCCAAGTCTACTCCCGAAGGAGCAAGGGATTTCCTGGTTCCATCACGAATGCACCCGGGCTCCTTTTACGCTCTTCCCCAGGCTCCACAGCAGTACAAGCAGCTCCTCATGGTCGCCGGGATAGAACGCTATTTTCAAGTGGCACGATGCTTCAGGGATGAGGATCTCAGAGCTGACCGGCAACCTGAATTCACTCAGGTAGACGTCGAGGGATCCTTCACTGATCAGGAGGAGATCATCGGGCTGATCGAGGGCTGCCTCTCTGCCATGTTCAAGGCGGGCCGTAATATCGATATCCCCACCCCCTTCGAACGCATGACATGGCATGACGCCATGAATAAATTTGGATCTGATAAACCCGACAGGCGGTTCGGGATCGAAATAGCAGACCTCAGCGACCTCTTTGCAGAGAGCGGGTTCAAGGTCTTCTCCGGAGCAATCAAGAATGGTGGGGTTGTAAAGGCAATCAACGCAAAGGACTTCTCAGGAATCACAACCGGTCAGGTCGACAAGTTGACTGAAATCGCGGTAAACCACGGAGCAAAGGGCCTTGCTTACATCCAGGTGCGCGGTGAAGACCCGTCCACCTGGCGATCACCAATTACTAAGTTCTTAAGCGAAGATGAGTTGAATGGATTGAGAGAGCAACTCCACGTAGAGGAGGGTGACCTAATCCTTTTCGCGGCTGACAAGTGGGAACCTGCTTGTGAAATACTTGGCAGGATACGACTCGAATGCGCCTCCATGCAGTCTCTCCTTGAAGGCCGAGAGGAAGAGTTCGATTTCATGTGGGTCACCCAATTTCCATTACTTGCCTATGATGAGGAGTCCGCTAACTGGTCCGCTGTTCACCATCCGTTCACGAGACCCATCGATGCGGATCGCGAGCAGCTCCAGCAGGGCAATTACTCTGACCTGCGCGCCCAAGCCTACGATGTGGTGCTAAATGGTCACGAACTTGGAGGCGGGTCCATCCGAATACATGAGAAAGAGCTTCAGTCCGCAATGTTTACCGCGCTCGGAATTAGTGAAGAACAGGCCGTAAATGAATTTGGTCACATCCTTGAGGCCTTCGAATTTGGCGCGCCACCCCATGGCGGAATTGCCCTCGGCCTGGACCGTATCGTGATGCTAATCGCAGGTGAGCAGTCAATCCGGGAAGTAATCGCCTTTCCAAAAAACAATAAGGGAAGCGACCTCATGTCAGCCAGTCCCGCACCGGCCGAGCCTATCCAGCTCAGGGACCTGCGCATTAAGACCACGGTCCCAGACCCAGAGGCCTGAGCTGAGCGGGCAGCACCTGACAGCTTGCAATCCTCCGGTTGAATCGGCACGGTAAAGGCTAAGCTACCTCCCTTTATTTTCCATGAAGCACTTCCCCGTCTTTCTCATCGTTCTCGGAACGGCATGCTCCCCTATTAAGGGTGAAATAGAGGAGGACATCCCCTTTGGCATCGAAGCGGTAACAGGGCTTCGATCAGCCTATAGCTACCGCGGCTTTGAGCTGGCTACTTCTACCCTCGATTTTCAATTGGAAACCGAGGTAACGATCAACAATGACCTGTCTCTGGCGTCAGGCGGCTGGATAGCCTCTGAGTCTGGTGGTGATTTTGAGGAGAAAACCAGTTTTGTAGAGCTTCGAACTACCATTGGAGACGCCTTCACTGCCAGCGCCACCGCTGCATATCATGGCTACAGCAACAGCGTCATCCGTAGCGGGTTCGACCTCTCAGGAACCTTCACCTGGCATGCCAAGACCGAGTGGAATTTCTCCACTTCAATAGCACATGACTGCGGAGCTGGAGGCTGGCATGCCGAACTTGCCAGCCACTGGTATAAGCGGCTATCAGATGATGCCTTCCTCTCTGGGAAAATTGGGGTCTCGGGCACTGAAGACTACTATGGTCTGACTGGCTTCGGAGACTTAACCGGGCGTCTCTCTTTCACCTATAACGTCAACAGCATGCTCTCGGTGACGCCCTTTCTCGGATGGTCCTATGAACTTCAACACCGGGATGGCGACGAGATTCACGCAGGCTTTTGGTTTGAAGTATCCTTTTAGGACTCACTGCCGCTGAGCCCCCTGCCGATAGCGGATCGCCTGACCCAATAAAGATCAGTTCTTCTTCTTCGGCCGCCGCGGCCCATCCGCAGGCCCACGACCGCGGTCCCGATCTCTATCGGCTCCATCGAGCTTTCCGTTTTGGTCTCGATCCATCTTACCGAATCTCTTTCGGAGCTCGCCAACTGAACCGCCACGCTGGCGCGGCCCTTTCGCCCATTCCTCAAAGCTAAGCCCTCCATCCTTGTTCGTATCCAGCCTTTCAATCTCCGACACATTTAACGGCGCTCCGGGGCGACGGGGAAAATCTGCTGCCGTCAGCACCTTATCCTTATTGCGATCCATCCGCGAAAACATTGCCTCCAGCCGGTCGGCACTCCATCCCTTCACTCTCGGATTCCTGCCAAACTCCTCGAACGTGATCCGTCCGTCCTTATCCAGATCGTATCCCCTGACTGGAGGAGGAATGAGGCCAGGCAATTCTCCCTCTGTAATTTCCCCATCAGCGTTCTTGTCCAGATGATTAAAGAGACGCCGGCGCCCTGCCTCTCCCAAAGATGCCGCCCGTCCAACTGAGCCAAACTCTTCAAAGGAAACCTTTCGGTCACCGTTTTTATCGTATTTCGCCATAAAGCTCTTATCAGGGGGCGGCCGATGAGGCCTCTCTCCCTTCCATACCCTTGGGGCATCCTGCCATGCATCTTCCTGACCACAGAGCGGCAGAACCATCGCGAGGAGGAGCAGGACTGGCTTGCGAACTGACTTCATTAGAATATACTCTTTTCGGACAAGGACAGATCAGGATCCGGCTTCTTACTTAATGAAACCAATCAACGGCCTGAAAGTTACTCCAGAAAGTAGAAATCCTGCAGAATAGCCAAATTCGGATCAAATAAATGCAAGGCGCTACCAACATCGCTGAAGTTCTGGGGCAAGAGAAGCCCACAGTTTCGTTCGAATTCTTTCCTCCAAAGTCTGCCGCGGCATCGGAACGGCTTTTTACCACGATTCACGAACTTAAGCAGCTCAACCCCTCATTCGTAAGCGTCACCTATGGGGCCGGGGGATCAACTCGTGAGCGAACTCACAAGCTAGTTTTGAGGATCATGGAGCAAACCACGATCCCGGCAATTCCCCACCTCACCTGCATCAACCACAGCATCGATGAAATCGAAGAAATTCTCTTGGGGTATGCAACCGCCGGTGTCCCTGCGGTCCTCGCTCTACGTGGCGACCCGCCCGGAGAAGACCTCGAATATAACCGGAATCAGGACGCCTTCCCTTACGCGGCTGATCTGGTGAGCTTCATTCAGAAGTTTAATCGAGAAATCAAAACCCCGCAAAAAGGATTTGGGGTTGGGGTCGCAGGCTTTCCGGAAGGGCACCCGGACACCCAAAACAGGCTCAAGGAGATGGACCACCTCCGACAAAAGGTGGATGCAGGTGCAGACTACATTTGCACCCAATTATTCTTTAGCAATTACTCCTTCCTTGATTTCCGGGATCGTTGCCGACTCGCTGGCATCGATATTCCCATTATAGCAGGCATCATGCCAATCACGACAAGATCTGGAATGGAGCGGATGGCGGACCTCGCTGCCGGAGTCCACTTTCCAGCCCAACTCCAGCGCATGCTTCAGGGCGCGAACGATGACCCAGCTGCCTTTGAAACGGCCGGATCGAACTATGCGACCACCCAATGTGCCGAACTACTCTCCGAGGGCGTTGACGGCCTTCATTTCTACACCTTGAACAAAGGTAGCGCTACGAAACAGATTGCAACTGAACTTAACCTTGGCCGCTAACTTGAGTGGCGGAAGCAAACTAGTTCTTCATGTGCGACAAAATCTGCTCCGCCAGCTCTGCCCCTGCGGCGGGGAGGCTATCCTTGAGATCTAAGTCCAGCCAACGCAATCCGCTACTCTCTTCCACCGGGAAGAGCTCTGAGAGTATCGGAGACCGCTTTTCCTCGAACGCTCTGGGGTGAAGGCCAAGTCTAATCGTCCCCTCGAGATATGGAATGCTTCGATACCTGGCCCTCGCCTCCTCTTCTCTTCGCATGACCTCCTGACCGAATAGCTGAGACTGGAAAATTGTCCGGATCTTCTCGTCACTATCAGATGTTTCTCGAGCATCTCGCGCAGCAGCAGCGAGATCAAAATCAGGCACAGCAGCCTCTGCGCTCGGCTCATCAGCAGGAAGGCGATCCTGGTCAGCTGTATCGGCTTCGTGAATCGCAGCAGAAACCTCCTTGTCGGAGGGCGGCCTCGACATGAACTCACCCTCCAGCTGAACATGATCCTTGGCTACGAGCTGAATTTCCCTGAACACCGCGACATTTCTTCCGGTCTCGATAGCGAAGCCTCCTGAACGGAAACGCACCTTTTTGTAACTCCGGTAACGATCAACCAGCGAGATAACATCGAGTAACCTCACTTCATCCGTCATGATTATCTCGTCGTCAGGACCAAGCTCAACCTGAGCAGCAACGGTAACCCCACTGGCGCCGTATGGAGATCCGCCGAGTTGAACACCACCGGAGATCCTGCCCTGAAGCACTGCCCTGAGCTCCGGCTGAAGACTGCCCTCAAGAGGGAAACCTTCCATTGTTCCAGTCAGATCAACTTGGGGATCTGTCACCGGCCCCTTCACCATTCCAGATAACACCATCCGCCCGTCTCCCTTCCCGAATCGAGCCTCTAGAATCTCAATTCCATCTTTGGAAAGATTGATCTCAAGAGACTCAATCGTCAAATCTCTGAACCAATTCTGACTAAACACCCCACCAACCATTTTTAGCTTCCATCCAGCTCCACTACGCTTGGCGCTGAGTTTTGTGTTCCTCACTCCCCCGGCCGTGGAGGGAGAGTATCCCCACCTAATTGTGGCATGATCCACGTCCACCCGCTCAAATTCAAATCGCTCTTCCAAACGAAATATTGCTCCATAGATGCTATCCGCATCGAGAGTTTCAGATCCCGATTTCACCTTCATATTCAACCGCTCTATACTCACCGAGCCCCCCCTCCAGGCCCCCGTGATGCCGGCAAGGATTCGCATTCTGGTTTTAATATTTCGCGCGCTAAATCCGTCGAAAAAAGACCCTTCAGAACCCACCAACCCAAGGCTACTCACCTCAAGCTGACCATCTTTTCTCGCTGTCGGGCCAATCTCGCAAGATTCAGCATCGAGCCTTTTCTCAATGGATATCCGGATCCCTTCGCCAAAGCCCGGCGCAAACGGGCGCCGGAGGAGGTAAAGATAAAGAAGAACGATCGCGACCAGCAGGAGCAGGGCACATCGAAATCCCATTCTAGTAATCCAACTGACTAATGCGGAGGACACACCGCCTCCTCCGTGGACCAATTGAAAGAGCAAACCCTGACTCGCCACCCACGCACTCATGCGAGACCGGAATTCGTCCAATTTCTTCTGGTTCTCCTGCATTTGTAACAACCCGCCCGGCCTGAGAGATAAGGTTTGAACGCGAAAATTGCCAATCTGATTTTGTTCATGTTTCTGCCATTCGCCCTTTTCCCTCGCCGACAGCCACTCGCTGACCTATTCAACCGCCAGTGGATGACGATTCCTACAAGGTGAGGCTCGATATTTTCGAGGGCCCTCTCGACTTGCTCCTCTATCTAATTAAGAAGGATGAGATCGATATTTACGACATTTCCATCGAGAGAATTACCAAGCAATACCTCGATTACATCGAAACCTTCAAGCTTCTCAATATCGACCTGGCTTCAGAGTTCATCGTGATGGCCGCCAACTTGATGTATATCAAGAGCCGGACCCTCCTTCCACGCAGCGAGCAACCACCCGAAGAGGACAGCGATGAAGACGACCCAAGATGGGAGCTCATCAGACAGCTGATTGAATATAAGAAGTTCAAGGATGCCGCGGGAACTCTTGCTCAAAAGGCGCGAGAGCAGGAAGAGATCTTTGCCCATATTCCTGAAAAGCCATCTACCAAGAATAAGGAGTCCGCGCCGCTCGCCGAAATTTCAATCTTTGACCTGATTCGCGCCTTCCAGGGAGTCCTCAAGAGATTTGAGGAAGCCCATGACCTTGGCGATATTATCGATGACCGTTTCACTGTTTCCGACAAGATGGACCTCCTGCTCAATAACTTCAGTCCAGGTCAGAGCATGCCTTTCAAGTCTCTTTTTGCGTCTGCCTCAACCAAATCCGAGGTCATCGTGACCTTCCTCGCCCTGCTGGAACTCATGAAGCTGAATCAATTCCTAGTCTGTCAGGATCAGATTCTCGGGGAAATTGAAATTGAGAGGCGAGCTGGCACCTGAAATCGCCATGAAAGAGAAGAGGCCGGGACATCCTCAACGCGTTGCCCTTTTTGGCGGAACGTATGACCCTGTCCATCTTGGACATACCAGCATTGCAAGGGCCGCGAAGGACACTCTCGACCTCGATCTCGTGCTTTTTATTCCGTGTCGCCAATCCCCTCACAAGGATAACCCTGCAATTGCCACCCAAACACAGCGCCTAGCAATGCTAGATCTCGCCCTCGCAGATGAGTCATGGGCAGAACGAAGCGATATCGAATACCTCCTGCCGGACCCGTCTTTTTCTTGGGTGACTGCCGAGGCGATGAAGAAGATATATCCAGAGGCTACCCTCTACTGGCTTATGGGAGCCGATCAGTGGTCAACAATCGGAACCTGGGATCGCCCCTCCTACCTCGCTGAATTAGTAGAATTCGTCGTCCACGACCGAAACCAGCCTCCCGGCCTGCAGGAAGGCTTCCAAGCCCATCACATCAAGGGGCATCATCCTGCTTCCGCCACTGAAATCCGGGAACAACCTGCAACCAGGATATCAAAAGAATGGCTTCATCCAGATGTAGTCCGTTACCTACAGCAAGAGTCCATCTATTCATGATCATCTTGACATATCTGCCTTTGAGCGCGAAGGGTCTTGAAGCCAAATAGACGATTATGAAAGCTCTCCTCTCCACCATTTCGTTTTGCACGACCTTGGTTGCCTTCCCTCTCTACTCCCCCGCACAGGAGGCCTCGCAGGCCGAGGATGCCGGGAGCAGTGATGTCGTTCCTCAGTGGCAGAAAGACTTTGAGACCCTTGGAAGCCCTAAACAGACTGCTTACCGGGACAAGTTAAAGGAAGCCGGCCGCCTGTTTAATCAGAAGAGAATTATCGAGGCCCTGAATGAGCTCGCAGAGGCTCAACGCATTTTCCCAAAT
The DNA here is from genome assembly GCA_029242545.1 of Roseibacillus sp. Lineage (GTDB taxonomy): Bacteria > Verrucomicrobiota > Verrucomicrobiia > Verrucomicrobiales > Akkermansiaceae > Roseibacillus_B. Next base: position 4,829 of record JAQWTV010000034.1, on the reverse strand, counting down.
GAGCCCGGTGCCCTCAACCTTGTCGGAGCCTGTCATGTCGAATTTCGAAACTTCAGGAAGGCTCGGGCAGCCTTCGAGGAGGCTCTCAAACTCCAGAGCGACTACATCAAAAGTCTCGAGGTCCTTAGCAGGGAGGCAAGAGCTCGAAGGATCAAGCCCGTCCTTAATATCATGTTTAATCTCGTAGAGATGGACTTCGTGACAAGCCAATGGGGCGATTGCGCTGGGCGCATTGAGAGCCTGCTCCCCGACATGGACCCATCGGATCTATCCATGATAAGGTTGCTAGAGTTTAAATATCTGCTCTGCAAACTTAAGCTGGGAAAGGTCGATGAGGCTCGAACACTTGCCCAGAAGTATGACTTCCGCGATGACTACCCATACTACTACTACGCCAATGCCGCCCTTGCTTACCATGACGAGGACGAGAGTGGGGCGGAACGGTGGCGCGGCAGCGCTCGCAGGGTCTTTCGGCGACCGTCTACCCTCGCAGCTTGGGAGGACACCATGATTGAAATCGGGTTCGTCAAAAGCTTCTACGGAGGCGCTAAATAGGCGACCCCTCTCCAGAGCCCGCCTTTGGACGCCCAAGGGCCGGAGAAAATTCGCTGAGCGGAAAACTCTCCACCTGCTCCAGTTTGATCCCATAGAGGCCAGCGATTTCCGGCGCATCGGACTCTCGGTAAATTTCGTGGTAGTAGATCTCCTCAATTCCATAGGAGCACAACGTCTGCATGCAGGAAGTACATGGCATGGTGGTAGTCGCCACGATCCTCGCTTCCCCCCGTCTGAAGAGGCTGCAAAGATTGATTTCCGCGTGAAGCATGAACTTCTGACGGCCGTCCCGGTCGTCCCAGAACCCCGGCGGAGGATCGAACCCAGGGGCCAAACCATTGTAGGCTGTACCAATCACCCTGTTATCTGCATCCAGTGCAGCAGCTCCAACTTTCCGATACGGGTCCTCCGAGCGTAATGATGCCACTTGCGCAAGCGCCATCGCATACTCGGGAATGCTGATTCGTTCTCCCACGCCGACAAGTGAAAGACCCTTAGCCTCGACGATCAAGTCTCAACCCTATTCCGCGACAGGCGGCGGAGGAGACTCACTCTCTCGGAGCCGACTTTTCGCCGGTCCGGTCCTCCTTCAACCAGTCTGCGAGCACCGCAGGATTCGTCTCGGGCAAGCGGCATGTCTGGCCTACACAGTAATACGCGGTGGTTTCGCCTGGCTTAACCTCCTTCAACTGGCGGGTGAAGTCCGAAACCGGTCCAGTGGTTCCCACTACAAGCAGATTCCGCCTCTGACCTGCCCACGCCACCTTCAGGAATTCCTCGCGCTGGTTACCGCCCGCTATCACAACTCGAGCGGGTTTACCTACCATGAAGGAGACCGCCTTCAAACTTTCAGCCAACTGGGTCGGGTTTTCCCTGAGAGTATCACTTACGGACAGAAGGGATTTCTCCGCTACCGCACGATATGCTGCCTCTCCCGTAATTTCCGAAAGCACGCCATACTCGAACGTCGCGACTGAGCTTGGAGTGGGAGTGGCCGAATCATAATCATCCTTCAGACGGAAGACCAGGTCGTCTCGGTCCTCACCATCAAAAAAACCACCGTTAAGCTTGTCGTAGAATACCGCGATAGCTCGGTCCGCTAGAGTTGCGGCAAGGGTCAGATAGGAAGGATTCAAGGTCGCCTCGTAAAGAATCCTCGAAGCCCGGAGAAAGTAGAGATAACTCTCACTCTGCTGACTCCGATCAACGTGGTCTTCTCTCCAACGATGAGAAAGGGTGCTGGTGGCAGGGTTCCACAGCTTATTCACCACAAAGGCATGAGCTCTCTCGGCCGCTTTTAAATAGCGAGGGTCCTCCAGAATACGACCAGCGCGAGCCATTGCCCCAATCATGAGCCCGTTCCACGAAGCCAGCACCTTATCGTCGGTCGCCGGCGGCACCCTGATGGACCTCGCCTTTCTCATCTTGGCCACCACAGACGACAGAACCTTCTGATCTTCGGCACTGAACTTCTCCAGGCGCATTGCGAGATAGAGAACATTCTGATCCTTAAGAGGCTCGGGATCGCTGTGATCAACGAAATTACCCGAATCCGTGATACCATAACGCCTGCGGGCAACTGACAGCTCCTCCTCGCTCAGAAGGGCCTTTAATTCCTTCACTGTCCAACACCAGTATTTCCCTTCCTTGCCCTCACTCTGCGCATCCTGCGCACTGAGAAACCCTCCTTCAGGGTGAGTTAGCTCACCAAGCACATATTCGGCTATAGATTTCGCAGTAGCTCTGAACTCCTCTTCACCGGAGACTTGCCAGGCATCAACGTAGACATCAAGGAGTTGGGCCTGATCATAGAGCATCTTCTCGAAGTGCGGGACCAACCATATCGGGTCCACCGTATAGCGATGAAACCCTCCACCTATCTGGTCATTAATCCCGCCCTCCATCATTTTCCGGCAGGTCTTCAAAGCGAACTCCCGACCCTCTCCACCTCTTCCAAGAAGAAAGCGAAGATGGGATGGTTGGGGAAACTTTTGCTGACTCCCCCATCCACCGTTGGCCTGATCTGCACCGGCAAGGAATTTTGGAACCATCCCATCGAGCATGGCCGCATCGAAGGTGGAATCCGGGTTCAGCCCTTGGAGCTTATGAAAGTGGTCCGTGAGCTTCTCGTGGATGTCTGTGGTCTTTGCCTCTATCCCTACCCGATCCTCAGTCCATAACTCATGCAGACGATTTAGAACCGTCATAAATCCGGGCCTTTGCCCCTGGTCTTTCGGTGGAAAATAAGTGCCGCCATAGTAAGGCTTTAGCTCAGGAGTAAGAAACATGTTCAGAGGCCAGCCCCCACCCTGTCCGAATATTGCCTGAAAGCTGGTCATATAGACCTTGTCCACATCAGGACGTTCTTCCCTGTCCAGCTTGATGCTAACGAAATGCTTGTTGAGAAAGCCCGCGACTTCAACGTCTTGGAAGGACTCTCTTTCCATCACGTGACACCAGTGACAGGTAGAATACCCTATACTCAGAAGGATCAATTTTTTCTCCTTCCTCGCCTTTTCAAAGGCCTCTTCCCCCCACGGATACCAATCTACTGGATTAAATGCGTGCTGCAGGAGGTAAGGGGACTTGGATTCGATCAAACGATTCGGCTTTGCGCCGGGATCTGGGGCGGCCTTGGAATAGACGGTAAACGCCAAACCGAGGAAATAGAACCCTACCGCCCATACCTTGAATCCAACTCTCATGGGCACACGCTAACTCCAAGAAACTCGCGCGCAATATGGTAATTTTTTCAGTGCGCACCTCTCATTCTCGCTCGAATCGGGGTTGTTAATAACTTTTAAGGGTCATATTTCCCTAATATTTAGCCATTTATGAAAAACATGAAAAAAATACTGTCCATCAAGGCGTAAATAGGTGTTTACTGTAGTCATTACAACGAAGGCCGCGGTGTAAGCCGTAGTTTTCATGTAAGGGTGAACAGCAGTTGTCAGCCGAACATTACCTAAACGTGTGCAGAGGTTGATGGACTCTGTAGAGGGGGGCGAAAGCCCCCCTCTACTTGTGTCCGGGCATAGGCTCCGGGCCCGCGATAAACCAACCGCCAGCCGCCAATAGTGCTGTCATGCAGCCATCTTGGCACGTGATCCCCCTTGATCCTTGGCAACTCCCTGCTTTACTACGCCTCCCTCCGGGCTCCCGGCTGAACAACGAAACAACATCCCCATGCTTGAGACCTTTCGTAAATACTCCTTCTTGATGATTGCTGTCCTAGTTCTCGTTTTTGTTGGGCTTGTCTTCTTTGGTGCAGGCTCCAGTGGCTTGGGTATTGGTGGTCCGGTCGTTCTTGAGGCCTACGGTCAAAAATTTGACCTGCGCCAACGCGCCAAGTTCGAAGAGCGACATACCCGCCTCATTACTCGTCTTACGATGAGCGCCACTGGCAACACCCAAGCCCTGAACGAATATGCCAGCATCCTTGGTCGAGGTTCCGCTAATGATTTCGTGGTCAATCGTCTCACCTTGCAAAAGGCCATGGATGATTTCGGTCTGCAAGCGTCTAAAGCCGAAGTGGAAACCTTCATTAAGGACACCTTGTTCTGGCAGGATAGCGGATTCAATGTGGTGGCTTATGACGACTTCGTAAAAAATGAAATGGGTGCTCTCGGAGCAACCGTTAAAAACCTGAATACCCTGGTCGCAGAAGTCATCTGCATGAGTAAACTCAGAGATATTATCAGCGCTGGTGTAGAACCTTCCCGGGAATTAACCAAGACTGACATTCTTAGCGCGCAACAGCGCATCAGCTACCAGCTTCTAAGCTACCCTGTAACAGGCTTCAGGGATAAGCCCATGCCTACCGATGAGGAAATTAAAGCTAAGTGGGACGAGAACAACGCTGTCTGGAAAGAAATCGTGCAACTTACGGACGAGATCAAGAACCTGAAGGCAGAAATCGAGGGGGCCGAGAACAAAAAGGGAGTCGACAAGGATACGGAGGAGAAAAGGCAAGCCCAGAAGGCCAAGGAGGGTCAAGTTGCCACCGACAGAGCCCGGGTCAAATACCTCTCCAAGCCCAAGCGCAAGGTAACTTACGTCCTCGCCTCTCCGGATTATGAGGCCATCGTCAAGTCTAAGGAAGAGTCCGTAGAAAAGCCCAGCGCCGCAGAACCTGAGGACACCACCTCTCCCACCGAAGAAGAAGGCTGCCAAGAACCTGCCGAGCAACCTGCCGAGCAACCTGCCGAGCAACCTGCCGAGCAACCTGCCGAGCAACCTGCCGAGCAACCTGCCGAGCAACCTGCCGAGCAACC
>JAQWTV010000073.1 GCA_029242545.1 Roseibacillus sp. | reverse complement strand
ACTTCGATCTTACGGTCTGCAGGGATGATGCCCCTCGGATAAAGCCGGCCCCCGACCTTTATCTCGAAGCCGCTCAGCGCCTTGGAATTGACCCCGCCTCCTGTCTCGTCATCGAGGATTCCGTCAATGGGATCAAGGCGGCCAAAGCCGCGGGGATGGCCAATGTGGCCATTCCCAACCGCGTGACCTCCTGTTGCGATTTTTCTCTGGCAGATCACGTGATTGCCTCCGCCCAAGAGTTACCAAAGGTCATCGAGCGCATTCAAGCGGCTGAGGAAAATTGACGAGTCACTGCTCCCTTTTAGAGTCCCGGCGGATGCCGTAACACGTATCCTCTGGTCGACCGAGGATAAGCCCGCCAGCGGGGGCCGTCCTGACGGTATTTCCCCTGGGTGTCAAAACGCAACCCGGCAATAAGCAGGAACACATGCCCGTTTTGGGCACATACCGTGATCCAATCGCCATGGCCGCGACGCCCATACTTGAGAAAACCCCTGGACGGCATCTGACCCTGGATCAGTCCGGAGTTTCGAAGCACATAGGATGTCGCACCCGAGCAGTCATAACCCCAGTCGTTAAGCCGCGCATGGCCTCCGCCCCATTTGTAGGGCATTCCCTGAATGCGGTTCGCTGCTGTAATCGCCCGCTTCACTGCAAGCGGGGCCCCCATGGGCGCACTCGCCCTGCCATTGACAAGAGTAGCTCTGGATGAGGAAAGCCGGTGGCTCACACCATGACGAGCACACGAGGAGGCTAAGGCCATGAACGCGCCGGCCAGAACAATAGGACTCCATCTCATCTCACTGATTATAAATTTGCGGTCAGGATAGCACCCGGAAACAAAGACGTCGACTTCCTTCGATTGTTTCAAGCCCTCCCTTAATCGCTATCCGGGGGAGCACCGGTTGTGCCGTGGCGCGCGCCTAGCCAGGCCGATACTTCTTCCATGGCGTAGGCACGGTGGCTCAGGCCGTTCTTGATGTCCGGGCCCAGCTCCGCAAATGATTGGCCTTCGCCTCCGGGAACAAAAAGTGGGTCGTAGCCGAACCCGCCATCACCTCGCGGCTTTTCCAGAATGCGGCCCTCCACGCTACCCGAGAAATCTTCAAGGATTTTCCCGTCCTCCGCCAGCACCATGACACAACGGAACCTTGCGTTCCTTCTACTTTCAGACACGCCCTCTAGCTCCGAAAGTAGCTTCCTGTTATTAGCGGCATCGTCCGCCTCAGGTCCAGCATAGCGGGCCGAGTAGACCCCCGGTCTTCCCTCCAGAGCGTCTACCTCAAGCCCTGAGTCATCTGCCAAGACTAAGGATCCCGTCACTTCGCTGATGGCAACAGCCTTGAGCCCCGCGTTCTCAAGAAAGGTGACTCCAGTCTCTTCGACGTCAGGAGCGTCCGCGAGCGTGGTAAGGTCAGACACTTGATAGGCATCCCCCAGCATAGATGCTATTTCTTCAGTTTTATGTATATTTCGTGTTGCGACCAGCAATGGGATCATTCCTGCATCCTCCTCGACACCTCCCTTCAATAAAGTTCGAAAATCAGCTAGATGATGTCCGCGCCCTTGCCCGGAGGGACGCCCTGTTTCTGGCCGACTGGTAATGAGTCGCTTATTAGGAAAAAAATCAGAAATTCTCTGGCGAGGATCCCCTCCCCTTCCCAATATCTTCCGCTACAGATTTCGCCAACCCATCACCGGCGGCTCGGTTGCGACCATCCCAAGTCTTCCGGTCAACGAGTAACATATTCTCCGCTCCCTCTCCTCGGAGAGGAGTGACAGAGGCCCCGCCGTGGTTTCGGTGCTACCGCGGCGGGGTTCTGGGTTTGCAGCCCTCGCGAACTCTCTTACAGGAGGCCTCTTGCCTTCCCCGGTAAGATTAGAGACAAACACTCGCATGAAGCCATTCACGGTCATCTTTTCCCTCCTTCTTATTCCTGCACTCTCCGTGGCAAGAGAACACGCTGCCCAGGAGCTTTCCGTAGTCGATCCCTCCTCTGTGGGAATGTCCACGGAAAAGCTCCAGCTGGTTGGAGACAAGGTCCAGTCCCTCATTCGTGAGAAAAAAATCGCCGGAGCCTCCGTGATGGTCACCCGCAAAGGCAAAATCGTCTATGCAGAGACTTTTGGTCTCCGCAACATCGAAAACAAAACGCCTATGGAGGAGGACACCATCTTCCGAATCTATTCCATGACAAAGGCTGTCACTTCGGTCGCCGCCATGATGCTCGTCGAGAAGGGAAAACTTCGCCTTGAAGACGATATCTCCAAATATCTGCCTGAATTCAAACAGGCCAAGGTCTGGAAAGGCGAAGAGGGAGTCGCCCCAGCAGCACCTGTCACCGTCAAGGACCTCTTGTGTCATACCTCCGGATATTCCTACGGAAATATCGGCGTCCAGGCCATTGATCAGGCACATCTAAAGAACGGATCACTCATCGAGAGAACGCCCCTTTCCAGGTTCTGCGCGCAGGCCGCACTCATCCCGATGGCCTTTGAGCCTGGAGAGGGGTGGCTCTACGGAATTTCTACCGACCTCCTTGGAGGAGTAGTCGAGCGAGTCTCCGGCATGGCCCTCGACCGATTCTTTCAGTCGCAGATTTTTGCTCCACTAGGAATGGTCGATACGGGATTCGTGATCCCTGAGAACAAAAGAACCCGGCTGGCGGTCGCTTATGAATCAGATAAAAATGGGTCCCTGAGCAGAAGGACCTCGGACCTTTTTACCTACAGCGCCAGGACCAAAATGATGTCGGGGGGCGGGGGCCTCGCCTCCACGATCCGCGATTACACCCGATTCCTGCAAATGATTGCCAACGGTGGGGAGCTGCAGGGGCAGAGGCTCCTCCAAAAGAAAACTGTGGGAGAAATGACCCGGAATCATCTTTCTGGCCCGGCAATGCCTATACGGTTCCCGGGAAACTTGAGGCACGGCACAGGATTCGGCCTCGGATTCTCGGTCAAGGTTAGGCAGACCGATTGGAACAAAGCAGGGCGCTTGGGCGAATACGGCTGGGGAGGCATGTTGAGCACCCACTTCTGGATTTCTCCAGCGGATCAGCTCGTCGTCGTTACGATGGAGCAAACCTTCCCCTTCGATTTTCTGCTCGAAGATGCTCTCAAGCCCCTGATTTACAATTCGATTGAATAGCAAGCGTTCCTTCATCTGCTCGTATAGGCAAGGCGCAGGGCGCTTGCTCTGACACGTCTTATCTGCCACCGTCCCGCCCCCTTTCAGGACCAACGAACCGAACATGAGCGACCGACGTAAACCCTACCCATTCGATACTTTCGAGGCAAAGTGGCAGACGCGGTGGGACGAGAACAAGGCCTTCCGCATGCCCGGGCCCGGCGACCCTGATTTCGATGCTTCTGCACCCAAATTCTATGCCCTCGACATGTTCCCCTACCCGAGCGGAGCTGGCCTGCATGTAGGCCATCCCGAAGGCTACACCGCCACAGACATTATCACCCGCTATAAGCGCAAAAGTGGATTCAATGTTCTCCACCCAATGGGCTGGGATGCATTTGGGCTGCCCGCGGAGGAGCACGCCCGGAAGACCGGAGAACATCCAAGAATCAACACCGAGAACAACATCAATAACTTCCGGCGCCAGCTTAAGATGCTTGGCTTCTGTTACGACTGGGATCGCGAGGTAAATACCACTGATCCTGGATACGTCAGGTGGACCCAGTGGATCTTCCTGCAAATTTACAATAGCTACTTTGATGTATCTTCCCAACAAGCCCGACCCGTCGCTGAGCTGGAAGAGCAGGGCTGGACAAAGGAGCAAATTGATAATGTCCGGCTCGCCTATGTCGCCGAAGCTCCAGTGAACTGGTGTGCCAGTCTGGGAACGGTCCTCGCCAATGAAGAAGTATCCGAGTGGGAGGAAAAGGGACATGAGGTAGAACGACGCCCTCTCCAGCAGTGGATGCTTCGTATTACCGCCTACGCCCAGCGGCTCATTGATGAGCTGGAGGATCTCGACTGGCCCGAGGGGATCAAGATGCTACAGCGGAACTGGATTGGGAGGTCTGAGGGTGCGCGCGTTGTTTTCCCTCTCGCGCCCACTCACGACGAGGAGATTGAGGTGTTCACTACGCGGCCCGATACCCTTTTCGGCGCCACCTACATGGTCCTCGCCCCTGAGCACCCTCTCGTCGACCAGATTACCACGGAACCGCAGCGGGAAGCCGTCACCTCCTACCGGAAGCTCTGCGCGACCAAGTCCGAGATGGAGCGCGGCGAGCTTAACAAGGAGAAGACGGGGGTCGCCACGGGGGCTTTTGCCGTCAACCCGGTCAATAACGAATCCATCCCGGTGTGGATCGCTGATTATGTCATGATGGGTTATGGAACCGGTGCCATCATGGCAGTGCCCGGCCACGATAGCCGCGATCTCGAGTTCGCAACCAAGTTTGACCTGCCTGTCGTTCAAGTGGTGGAGCCTGCGGACGAGACCGCCTGGCAAGGGTTCACGGGCGACGGCAGCGCCGTGAACTCAGGCTTTCTCGATGGAATGGCAACCCCCGAAGCCAAAAGAGCAATCAAGGAGTGGCTTGAGGAAAACAACCATGGTGAGGCTCAAATCAACTACAAGCTGCGCGACTGGCTTTTCTCCCGCCAGCGCTACTGGGGGGAGCCCTTCCCCATTCTGTGGAAGGACGGGCGCCACGAAGCTCTGGAAGAAAGCGCGTTGCCTTTACTTGCCCCGGAACTGGAGGATTACAACCCCTCTGGAGAGCCCGAACCTCTCCTCTCAAAGGCCACGGGATGGGTCCAAGCCTCCAACGGCACGAGACGCGAAACAAACACCATGCCCCAGTGGGCAGGGTCATGCTGGTATTACCTGCGCTACTGTGACCCAACAAACAGCGAGCAGTTTCTTTCTCCTGAGGCCAGAGACTACTGGCTTGGGGGGCCGGGCAACACGGGAGGAGTCGACCTTTACATCGGCGGAACTGAGCACGCAGTCCTTCACCTTCTTTACGCGCGCTTCTGGCATAAGATTCTTAATGACCTTGGACATCTCAATACTCCCGAGCCGTTCCAGAGGCTTGTCAATCAAGGCCTCATCATGGGTGAAGACGGGCGGAAGATGTCCAAGTCCCTCGGCAATGTCATTAATCCTGATGACGTGGTAGCCGAGTATGGTGCCGACGCATTCCGCCTCTACGAAATGTTCATGGGCCCCCTCGAACAGGTAAAGCCCTGGAATACGCAGGGCGTCGAGGGCGTATCGCGCTTTCTCGCTAAGGTCTGGCGAGTCGCAATGGTCATGACCCAGGAGGGGGGGTGGGCGCCCGGTGACAAGCTCGGGGACAATAACGGTGATCCCGCCCTCCTGAAGATCATGCATGCCACGATCAAAAAAGTTGGGGAGGATATTGAAAAACTCCGATTCAATACTGCCATCTCCCAGATGATGGAATGCATCAACGCCTTCAAATCCGGAAATCAAGTTCCCCACGACCTTTTCCGCCCCTTTTTGATCCTGCTAAATCCTTTTGCCCCCCACCTCACTGAAGAACTTTGGGAGCAATTGAAATATGAGGGCTCCTGTCTCAAGGCAGACTGGCCTGCCTACGACAACTCCCTGCTCGTGGAGGAAGAGATCGAAATGGTGGTCCAGGTGAACGGCAAAGTCCGGTCCCGGATCCAGGTAGCTGCCGCTGCCACGAAGGAGGAATTGGAATCGTCAGCCCTCACGGACTCCAAAATAGCGGATCTCATTGAGGCCCTGACAGTCCGGAAGATTATCGTTGTTCCCGGTCGGCTGGTCAACATCGTGGCAAACTGAATTGTTCTTTCGGATTGGCGATCGGCTCCTCCACCGCTACCTCTCAGCCATGCTTCGCGTTAACGGAGAGCTTATTGACCCAAATCTTCTTGAGGACGCCTTTGCCCGGATCAAGTCCGAGGCCGAGGCCCGCCTTCAGGTCTCTTGTTGCGAGCGGGATCCCGAGTTCATGGAGCAAGCGGAGGAGGAGGTCATCGACTCGGTTTTAATCGCGCAGGAAGCCGAGGCCCAATTCCCTGACCTTCCTGATCAGGAGATCAAGGAGCGGCTGGAGAACACCCTGAAGGAATATCGGAAACATGGTGCGAGCTGGGACATGCTGGAGGCACAGCGAGATAGCCTGCAGGACGAGTGCGAGGCCAACTTGCGAATGGAAAAGTTTCTCGACGGAGTGCTGGCCGGCAAAACCGACGTCTCTGAGCAGGACACCCGGAACTACTACAGGGACAATGAAAGAGAATTCCGAACCACTGCTGAAGTTCGGGTCCTTCATTTCATGAAGTCTCTCGAGAAGCATGAGGATCCGGTTCTCCTGCTGGAAGAGATGGGAGAGCTCCGCGAAGCCCTCGTGGACGGTGCCGACTTCGAGGAAATCGCTAAGACCGAGACCGAGAAGGAATCGGGAGAAATTGATCTGGGCTGGATTACCTTTGATCGGCCATCCAACCCGATTGAATCAATCATGTTCACCATGCGACTCGAGGAGGTCAGCCCAGTCATCGCCTACGAGCATTCCTACCATATTCTCAAGATCGCTGAGATCAAAGCAGCTGTCGTCCGGCCGTTTGAGGAGGTTCAGGAGGATATTACCCACAGGGTAGAATTTGAAAAACGCCGGAATGCCCTTCGGGACTTTGCCGCCAAGCTCAGGAAAGGTGCCGCGGTAGAGAAAGTCGATTTCAGCGGAGAGAGCGACGACAGTGAGGAGAGCTCACCTGAAAACTGAGACTCGCCAGCCCAGAGGGCCCCAACCAGATAGCAGCCCTTGTTGACGGCTCAATCCATCCATTCGTTGCTTCGCATCCAATCTTCAAGACGAGCGGGCCACGTTTTTGACTCTCCGGACCGGCCCAGACCATAGCCATGGCCTCCCGTAGCATAAATATGAGAAGTCACCGGAACGCCCTTCTCAGCACAGGCGGCCACGAATTCGGTGCCGTTTCGTAACGGCACTCCACGATCATCTGCCGAATGGACAAGGAAAATTGGAGGCGTCCGACTGGTGACCCGTAATGCCGTATTGTTACGGTCGAGTAGTTCCTGAGAGGGCTTCTCTCCGAGCAAATTTCTCACTGACCCCCCGTGACAATAGGGCTGGCCCATCGCGATCACGGGATAACAGAGAATCCCAAAGTCTGGACGACAACTTACCATATCGATAGAGTCCTTTGTTTCCTGCTTGAAGGCGTCATCAAACATAGTAACCGCAGTAGAGCAGAGGTGCCCTCCGGCCGAGAATCCGAGAACCCCAATCCGGCCGTCATTCAAGGACCATTTCGAGGACATGGCCCTCATAGTGCGAATCGCCCGCCGAACATCCATCTGAGGGACGGGGTATTGATACCCAAGGGAAGGGTTGGAGCTGACCCTGTATTTAACTACCATGGCCGTAACTCCCCGAGTGGCGAACCACTCTCCAACTTGTCTTCCCTCGTGATCTGCTGCGAGGTTGGCATAACCCCCTCCAGGGAGGACAACCACCCCCGTCCCATTCGGTTTTTTTGCTGGAAACAGACTGTACTGGGGAACTTCCGTGTGAGAAAATCTCCAGTTGCTTCCGCCAGTTTCGGTCCCGGCCGGGGGACGTTTGGCCCCGGGGGCCTTTCCCGGCCAGAGATCAACCCAGTCACCGCCGCGGGCCATGGGCGCTAACGTTAATAATACCAGAATTAGAGCTTTCACGGTGAAAGCCTAGGTAGCGCCCCGGGAAGCACAAGAAACAGAGTCGGCTTCAGATTCTGATTCCAGACCTTCTGCGATAGGCGGTAAGATAGCCAATAAAGGCCCAGAACAGACTATTTGCGCCGATAAGCACGACCATTATCCCTAGACCATACAGCGTTTGTTCCGGCGGGGCTCCGGAGAACACAGGCAGGATTGCTACGCATGAGGCCCCGAGGCCAACCACAAGAGCCCAGCCAATAAAGGATCTCACCTCCTTAAAAATAATCCTTCGGATTTCTCGGTGGGCCACACCGATGACGTTGAGAACGGCAAATTCATTCCGCCTTTCGGCAAGATTACGAGCTGTCACAACTCCGAGTCCTGCACTCCCCAGAATTAGACCGAGACCTCCAAGGACGTGGAAAATTGAGATATAGGTATTCTGCACGCTATTGAAGCTTTCGAGCCTTTCCTGTGTAAGAGTGACTGCGCCCCCACGATCTGCAGTGGCTTTCTGCAGCGCTTCCAGCGCCTGCTCGGTGTCTTCGGAAGCATCTGCCAGAAACAGGCGGTAGCCTTCCTGCGAGGGGAACAACTTGAGAAAGGCGGCCTCGTCAACGATCATGTTTCCTTGGAAAACGCTATCCGCTAAAGCTCCTACGATTTCTACCTGAAAATCCTTCCCCCGCTCATCCTGATAGGTAATGCGATCCCCAACTTTCTTCTTAAGAACCCACATCATCGTTGTCTCGTCGACAAATGCAGGAAGCACCCTCGCCTCCGCTCGTTGTCCCAGAAGCTTCCAGCCATCCTCCTTATTGGCTCCTTTAGAAACCGCTTTGAGGGTGAAGGCCCCTCGTTCTGCTAAGGCCCCAGTATCGGTCGCAATCAATCGGGGGCGGGCTGCAGTATTCAAGTTAAAGCAGCTAGCATCGTCTCCCACACCCATTCGGAAGGGGACAATGGCACCAAGAATATCCCGGAGGTCCCCCAGCTCAAAATAATCAGGATCCTTCTTGGCGTCAGCTGCTCGATTGATCGGACTCGTCGTTTCGATCCAAAAGCCGAACCCCCCGGCTCCGCTTTCCTTTTCCGCCCACTCTTCCCCCACATACTTTCGTGAGGCTGTAACAGAAATGACGAGAAAAATTCCGCACGCCATGATCCCAACTACCACCAGGCTTCGCGCCGGTCGGCGAACACTGTTCAGGGTCGCCATCGCTCTAGTAGACATGGAGGGATATCTCTTTTGGGCTATATGCTCGAGCCACGCCCGGTAAGTCAGCAGCCCCGCAACCAGAAGAAACATCCCGGAAAGGAAAAAGGCTGCCTGAGTTCCAATCGACTCTCTCCCAAGCAGGCTTCCTGCCGCTACGAGCAAACAGAGCGCCCCTGTAGATGCAAATAGCCAGACCCGGGGGCGCCCCCGGGTCTCCTCAGATCCTGCCTCCAACCGCATGGTTGCACTCCTCCGGGCCTGCTTCCGCATTGAGCAGTAAATCGCAGTCATGGACAGAAAAATGAAGCTGCCTAATCCGACGAATACACTGTTGGGATTCAGGCGAAGCATGAAGAATGGCCCGCTCATCCCATCACTCCATATTGTTTCCAGAAAACGGAGAATCCAAGTCGAGTAGGTGATTGCCAGAGCCAGCCCGACTCCCCCGCTTACTAAAACAATGATGAACCCTTCCAGCAGGCGCCACCGGAGAACCCTTCTCGGGGAAACCCCTATCGCAGCAAGCAGCCCACTCTCTTTATTGCGCTGCTCCACATTGAAACGAAAGAGCATCGCCGTCAGAGCAATGGACGCTACAATCAGGAAAACGCTCATGCTTAGGAAAAGTCCGGCAATATCGACAGGAGATTGAGCCGCCGCTCTTGCTTCTGCTGCGAGGTTGCGCAGGAGTAGCCCGGCCATCTCCGGCCTGAGGAGAGGCAGCAATTCATCCTCAAGGTTCACCGTGGAAGCCTCCGCAGTTGGCACCCGGAGAGCAGTGAAGTTTCCCCACCGGTTGCCAAATAGCTCCATTCCCTTCTCCTCAGAAATAAAGGCCTTTGGGGTTCCCCGATAAGCATCCCAGTAATCCTCATCTTTCTGCCTGATCCTGCCGAGATCGAGAGGCAGTCCAGGAGCCCAGTCCTGGGCATCCTCCGCCTCCGCCACCCCCGGGAAGTCCGGCATCCAAAGCTGATCCGCAGCGAGGCCCTCAAGTTTGATGCTCTTTCGCACCCGGAAACTCGCCGTCGATTCTTCTAACTCATTTCCCCGGACCAATTTGAAAAAGGATAAGCTTAATTCCTGACCGGATTCCAAATCGAGGTCTTCCGCCAGCCACTCATTGACCACGATGTCCTCGCCTTTCATGTCCTGGGGCAGGAAGGAGGCTCCCTCTGGCCGTACCGCCGCTACCATGGAGTAAGGCGTCTCCTTCCCATTCGCAGCGTAGGTGTTAATGAGATAACTGGTTACCGGCAGCATGGCGGGGAACCGCTCGTGGACTACTCGGACGACCGGGTCCTCGAAGAAAATGCGGCTTGATCTGATCTCCGAGGCGTTGGCCAGAGGCACATCCACAAGGGAAAGGCCATAGTCCTCCAGAGCCATCCGGCTCCTGATCTGGCTGGCCAACTCATCACTATCAAATACTCGCTCTCCCTCCGCAGACAAAAGGAGCAAATTGGCCCGGCCGGGCTGTTCGACCACTTGCTGTAACCGGCTTAAGGGTACAAAAATGGTGGGCACGGGCAGCTGAGTGGCCTGGAGATTGAATCGGCCGAACTGATTTGGGCCCACAACCTTCCTAACCTTTGCCCGAAAACTGATAACATCTTCAGCCTCTCCGGAGAGGGGGGCGTCGCGGGAAAGCATGCCAGGCTCTTGAAGCCGAATAATGACAGAGTCGCTCTCTTGGAGATCTAGGGACTCTGCCAGATAACTGTTCACTCCTACCTCCCGGGACTCGAGCGCCACCGGGCTTTCCTCTTCTGGTGAAAACCCCCAGAACCGGTCGTCTACGCCAAGAATCTGGACGCTCCCTTGCGCCCTGCCACTCGCCGAGGCGTTGAGCTGCCCCCGTAGCAGGAGAACTGGTGCGACCCGGAGTTCCTTGTTCTCAACATCATCAGCGAGGGCATCTCGAAAAAATCCCTCTCCCGCCACAAACACATGGCCAACCTGGCCAACACGTTGACCCGCAACCTGACGAAGGGTTTCCTTTACCGAGTCACCGGCAATAAGAGCTCCGAGCAAGACCGTAGCGCCAAGAACCGCACCAGCGCCGACCCCAAGATAGGACAGCTTATAGTGCCAGATCCCGCGCCGGATGAACTTGAGCGCATTCATTACTTCTCCAATTGCCCGCCACGGAGCTCAAAGTGGCTTTCCATCCTCTGGGCCAGAGCGAGATTGTGGGTAACGACTACGAGGGTGACGCCCATCTCGGAATTCAGCCGCCCCAGAAGCTCTGCAACCACTTCTGTTGTCTCAAGGTCGAGCGATCCCGTAGGCTCATCCGCAAGAATCAATTTTGGCTTATTGACAAGTGCCCGGGCTAGAGCCGCGCGCAATCGCTCCCCGCCAGAAAGCTGGTGCGGAAAGTGGGTTAGTCGGTCCTGAAGGCCTACATTTTCGAGCAATGTCTCCGCCCTCGCCGCAGTCTCTGATTCGGCCTCCTGCCAACCTCCGGCGAGACGGGGAAGGACCACATTTTCCAGAAGGGTGCACTGTGGCAGCAGATGATGGTGCTGGAAGACGAAACCCAGAGAGCGGTTTCGGAAAGTCGCGGCCTCCTCTTCACCAAAGGAGGAGAGATCATTGCCATCGATGACTATCTTACCCTCACTGGGCTGGTCCAACGCCCCTAGAAGATTCAGCAGGGTTGTTTTTCCGCTACCCGAAGGACCGACGACTGCTGCCGTCTTTCCCGATTTTACCTGGAACTCGATGCCGGCGAGGGCGCGAACGGCCTCCCCCGGCATCTCATACACCTTGCTTACATTTTGAACATCTATCATTACCTGATCACTTTCCACCGCTTCGCCTTTACTTCGTGACCCGGCAGGTCGCCAGGACGAACCGTTCTTACAGGGATTCTCATAGAAAAAACAGCACGGAGGCGGGCCTCAAGTTCGCTCTCAACCGATTGCCCCTCCAGAATCTCTACGATCAGGCTGACCTCTGGCAGGGCTCCGCGCTCATCGACCTCGACCAGATATTCCCCGATCCCATCCAATCCTCGAACAACCGCCTCGATCGCACTGGGGTAGAGGTTCACCCCTCGAACCACTACCATATCATCCGCCCTTCCAATGATACCCCCATGCAAACCAAAGGCTCCAGACCCATCCCCCTCAACGGTCACCGGACGGACAAGATCGCCCGTACGGTAGCGGATCAATGGTGATCCATAGCGCCCGAGAGTTGTCAATACGAGCTCTCCAACTTCTCCCGGAGCTACATGGGTTCCACTACCTGTCTCGACAACCTCCGCGTGATAGGCCTGATGAGAAATTCGGAGAACCTCAGGGTTTTGGGGATCGCTGACTGTTACCGGGCCCGTCTCGGTCATTCCATGGTGGTCCACAACCCGCGCATTCCATTCACGCTCGATCCGCTTCCGAACCTCCGGAATACTTCCCCCGGGCTCGCCACAGACGACCAGCGCCTCCACGCCCAGCGCACCCACCGGAAGGGCTATTTCCTTCCCTACGTTCGCAAGATGAAGGGCATAGGTAGGGGTGCACGCAATAAAGCCAGGTCGATGCCGTTCCATCATTCGGAGGCGGTTTTCACTCGAAAGCCCACCTCCCGGAATCGCCCGGATCCCCATCTCCGTCGCAGCTTCAAAGGCGGACCAGAACCCAATGAACGGACCGAAGGAGAATGGGAAAAACGCACTATCCCCCGGAGTAGCCCCAGCCTTGCCCCAAACCCACTGCCACGATTTCAAGACCCAGTCCCAGCCGGCAGGATCGTCTAGCCAAGCCATGGGATTTCCCCGCGTCCCGCTTGTCTGGTGAAAGCGAGTGTAATTCTGCAGAGGGAAAGTCAGGTTCGATCCGTAAGGTGAATGCGCCTCGTGATCAGCCGCCAGCTCGTCCTTCGTGGTGAACGGCACCCGGGTCCAGAACTCCTCGAGGCTCTCCACCCTGCGGAGATCCCCAAGCTTTGCTGCGTAAAACGCATTGCCCGGCAGGATGGCTCCGAAGAGGTCGTTGATGGCGCTGAGGGGCATCATTTCCGAGGTCTCTCCAGTCTTCCCAGAGGAATTTTACTTACTATTGTTTTGCTTGCGCCTCTATCGCCGGTTTGGCCGGAGGAGCTCCGTGAGATCCAGCGGGCTTGAACTTCACCACCATGAAGCCGCCAAAGGCCGCCATCAGGATCCCGCAGAAAAATTGCCACGGAACGGCCGCGAGCCCTCCTGCCGGTCGATCCATGCAGATGGAAACGATCGCATTCACCAGTGGAGCTCCGCAGAAGATGATCGACATCACCGAGATAGCCACCACCGCAGGACTCATCCCGCCCTTTGCTCCAGAAGCCATCGCGAGCAGAACGCAAAAAGCTCCGATCGCACCAAGAATCCCGGCAAATAGAGAAAGCCACATTCCCTTCCCCGGCATGGACCAGTCTGCTCCCTTTACCAGCAGGACCACCAGT
Source organism: Roseibacillus sp. (assembly GCA_029242545.1). GTDB lineage: Bacteria > Verrucomicrobiota > Verrucomicrobiia > Verrucomicrobiales > Akkermansiaceae > Roseibacillus_B. The sequence goes on along the minus strand of JAQWTV010000073.1, from coordinate 525 downwards.
GGCGCGACTACTGCGGTGATAAAATAGGCGAGCCCCACGAAGAGGAACGCCTTGTAACGGCCAAGAACCTTGTCCTGCATTTCAATTTGGCCGGCATGAAGGAAAATGCCGTAGAGGCCCCAACAGGCCACGGTCATGAGAGCAAAAATAAGCCAGTTCATGGATTTCTTTTTCTGGGATTTGGGAAGAGGGGCGCTCACTGGAATCATGCGGGATTGGCGGCAGCCTCGGCGGACTTGAGATCAGCTCGAATCTGGTCAGGGATAGGAACTGCAGAAATTTCTCCGTCTTTGAATTGCACGCAGGCAACCGCTACGGTTCCCATCGCAATGGGATCATCCCCGGGGTCAAGGTAGAAGCTAAAACTGTAGCGAACCGACCTCGTCCGGATTTCTTCGATACTAACCCGTATCCGCAACACATCGTCGTTACGCGCAGGCTTCCGGAATTCACAACTGGCACTCACCCGCGGCCACCCAACCCCATCCACGGCAGCTCGCCCGTGAACTGGATGCCCCAAGCTTC
>JAQWTV010000172.1 GCA_029242545.1 Roseibacillus sp. | reverse complement strand
GGCTCATACGTTCCGCGCCGACCGCGTCATGAATATCCACGAGTATCAGGCTAAGATTCTCTTCGATCAGTTTTCGGTCCCAAACCCCCGGGGGAAGGTAGCGGGAACACCTGAGGAGGCTGCTGCTGCAGCCGACGAACTGGGGGGAGATCGGGTGGTAGTGAAATCGCAGGTTCATGCGGGAGGCCGGGGGAAAGGTACATTCAAGAGTGGTTTTCAGGGTGGAGTGCATCTGGTGTCTCCTTCTGAGGTTTCAGAAATTGCGGGCAAGATGCTGGGTGAGGTTCTTGTGACGAAGCAGACCGGCGAGGATGGCCGGATGGTGCGGAAGGTCATGGTGGGAGAAGCCGTTGAGGTCGCACACGAGTATTACCTCGCCATTCTCATGGATCGGGCGACATGCAGTCCGGTGATTGTGGCCTCAACCGAGGGGGGGATGGATATCGAGGAGGTTGCGGAAACCCAGCCAGATCGAATTCTACGGGAACACATTCATCCGCTGATAGGGCTACAGCCTTACGAGATACGCAAACTAACTGCCGGACTTGGATTTGAGGGAGAGGAGGCCAAAAAATTTGGGAAACTCCTGAGAAATCTGTATCGCCTTTTTCTCGAATGTGACTGCTCGATGGTGGAGATCAATCCACTGGTTAGAACTACCGATGGGCAGGTTCTCGCCCTCGATGCGAAGTTCAACTTTGACGACAACGCGCTCTACCGCCATCCCGAGATTGTAGATTTCCGGGACACCGGTGAGGAAGATCCCCGGGAGGTGGAAGCGTCCAAGCATGATCTCAACTATATCGGCCTCGATGGCAACATCGCCTGCCTGGTCAATGGAGCGGGGCTAGCAATGGCTACCATGGATATCATCAAGCATCATGGTGGAGAACCTGCTAACTTTCTTGATGTAGGAGGGGGCGCATCTCAGGAGCAGGTTGCTACCGCCTTTAAGATCATTCTCTCGGATGAGGCGGTTAAGGCTATCCTCGTCAATATCTTTGGAGGGATCATGGACTGCGATGTCATTGCTCATGGAGTAGTGGCGGCCTGCAAGGAGGTCGGACTTCCCATCCCGCTCGTGGTTCGTTTGGAGGGAAATAACGTGGCGGCAGGCAAGGCAACCCTTGCAGCTAGCGGACTTAATATCATTCCTGCTGATGACCTGGCGGATGCAGCTGGGAAAGCAGTATCAGCAATCAATGGATGAGATTCATTAACCTGAGATTTTAAAAGGGATGGCAATTCTTGTAGATGAAAGCACGAAAGTCGTGGTGCAGGGCATCACGGGGGGATTTGGAGGGCGTCATGCTCAGCTGAGTCTGGACTACGGGACTCAACTGGTTGCGGGTGTGACACCCGGAAAGGGCGGGCAAATATTTCAACATGGAGATCATAGCGTTCCGATCTTCGACACGGTGGAGCAGGCAGTAAAAGAAACCGGGGCAACTGCTTCCGCGGTATTTGTGCCGCCGGCTTTTGCGGGAGATGCGATCCTTGAGAGTGTCGACGCCGGGGTTGCGCTGGTGGTCGCTATCACAGAGGGGATCCCGGTGAGGGATATGATGAAGGTTAGGGCTGCAATGGCTGGCCAAGAGGGGGTCCGGCTGGTTGGCCCCAATTGCCCGGGAATCGTTACCCCGGGACGGGGTGAGGATTCACATGGGGGCTGCCGTATCGGAATCGCTCCTGGCTATATTCACAAGAGGGGCAGAGTTGGAATCGTCTCAAGGTCGGGAACACTCACTTATGAGGCGGTATGGCAGACCACTCAACTCGGCTACGGGCAGAGTACGTGCGTTGGTATCGGGGGTGATCCCATAAATGGAACTTCTCACCTCGATACCCTTCGGCTGTTCAATGATGATGAAGAGACCGAGGCGATTATTATGATTGGGGAGATCGGAGGCTCTGCCGAGGAAGAGGCAGCAGAATGGGTGAGCAGGAATTGCGAGAAGCCTGTTGCGGCATTTATTGCGGGTGCGACGGCTCCTCCAGGGCGTCGGATGGGCCACGCGGGTGCTATCGTTTCCGGAGGGAAGGGAACCGCTCAGGCCAAGAAAGAGGCTCTTCGTGCTGCTGGGATCGCGGTGGCAGAAACTCCAGCAGAGATCGGCGAGGCCTTGGTTGAGGCTACGGGCTGGGCATAACCAATCGTCCTAGCAGGCAACCGAAGCAACAGCCATAGCGGCAATTCCTTCCCCGCGTCCCACAAACCCCATCTGCTCATTGGTGGTGGCTTTGATGCCGACGAGACTTGGTTGCAGGCCGAGAGCATCTGCGATCTTGTTCTGCATGCTATCACGATAAGGCAGGACTCGGGGTGCCTCAGCGACCAGCGTGCTGTCAATATTCACAATCTCTGAATCCCGTTCTTCAGCGAGAGTGCGGCACTTTTTCAGAATCTCGAGGCTTGAAATCCCCTCGATGGAGGGGTCACTGGGAGGAAAATAATGGCCGATATCCGGGAGGCCGAGAGCTCCGAGCACCGCATCTGCGATGGCATGAGACAATACGTCTGCATCTGAGTGGCCCTGAAGGCCTTTCGAATGAGGAATAGTAACGCCACCAAGAATGAGGGGTCGATTCTCAGCAAACTGGTGGACGTCATATCCAATGCCAACACGGTTCATGATCTTGAGGGTCTCGACGGGGTGGTGAAGCGGTTATCGCCCTCTTCGGGGCGAGGTCTAAGCAGTCCATCCCAGACCGAAACCGGGAGCAAGGGGGAAACATGCCTCCGGCTTTCTTTTGTTTTCTCAGGGTAAGTGAATGCGATACATTTCATATCTCTTTCAGCGGTTTGCGCCTTGGGCCACTGCCTGCCCGCGGTCCCGCCTACAATATATCCTCAACGGGGATTTTCCCGTTCGTAGCCACCACCGACCAGACGTCAGGAAGAGTGGGGTGGGGAGTCAGGTCGACGTTTCCTCCGCCTGATTCAACCAGGAGGATTCCTGCGGCCACGTCCCAAAGCGAAATACGAGATTCAATGTAGCCATCAAGGCGTCCAGTTGCAATGTAGGCCATTCCAAGGGCAGCAGATCCCATCATTCGCATCTTTCGTGCCCGGGTGGAAGCCCGCTCAAACCTTTCGAGGCCGGTCGCGAGAGCCTCCTTGTCCTTTCCGCAGCCGACGAAAAGAATTGCTTCCTCCAGCGCCTTGCGGGGTGAGCAGGTAATCGTCTTGCCGTTAAGCATGGGGGCTCCACCTTTTTCTACAGTCCAGAGTTCATCAAGCATCGGGTCATAAATCAGGCCCATAATAATCTCATTGCTCTCCTTATCCCGGAGCGCAATCGAGATACAGAAATGGGGAATGCTGTAGAGGTAATTTACTGTTCCGTCGATAGGATCAACGATCCATTGCATGGAAGCATCCTGATTGCCTGCAATTCCCTCCTCACCATAGAGGCAGTAGTCGGGAAAGGCGCCGAGGAGGTCCTCTGTGATCAAATCCTGTGACTTACGATCGAGAGCCAGCTTTACATCATGATGTTGAGCCTCATCAATTTCCTTGGGGAGATGAAAATTGGACTTGAGAAGGTCACCTGCGCGGCGGGCGGCCCGCTCGGCGGCTTGAAGGGGTGTCATATGAGTGATGGAAACGTAGAAGGGGTTAGATTGACACCGATATTTTAGGGAAAGCGACCAATCGCGCGGTCTCTACAATCAGCCGGTTCCGGTCCTGAGCTCATGGACTGCCTCGATGATGGTGTGAGCAAGACGCTCCTTACTGTCCATTGGGAGAAGCCTTGTGCGCTCAGGATAGACAAGGAGAACCTCATTGTGATCAGAGTCGAAACCAATTCCCTTTTGGGATATGTCATTGGCCACGATAAGGTCGCATGCTTTTCGGCACAGTTTTTCCCGTGCGTTAATTTCGAGGTTTTCGGTTTCAGCCGCGAATCCCACGAGGATCCCGTCGTATTTGAATTGGAGGCGGGCTGATCCCAGGATGTCGGGGTTCTTAACCAGCTCGAGAGTGAGCGAATCTGCTGTTTTCTTAATCTTCTTATCAGAGAAGGAGGAAGGACGGTAGTCGGCCACTGCTGCCGAAAAAATAGCAGCATCCTGCCCTCCAATATTGTTCTTTACCGCTTCGAGCATTTCCTGAGCGGTTTCAACAGGAATGAAATCAATATTGGGTGGAATATCGAGGCTGGTAGGTCCCGAGATGAGAGTAACGCGGTGACCAAGCTGTGCTCCTGCACTGGCAAGAGCATAGCCCATTTTCCCTGAGGATCGATTGGTCAGGTAGCGAACCGGATCAATAGGCTCTCGAGTGGCGCCGGCAGTAACAAGGATGTTCACGGCAAATCTTCGAGGGTCTAGGATAAGATTTCTATGGAATCGTAAAGGCCCCTACCGGGCGCCCTGTGACTCGACGGCTTCGAGAATGTCCTCGACTGGCACTAGTCTTCCAGCCCCCTCGTATCCACAGGCTAGGATCCCGGAATCGGAGGGGCCAATGAACTGGCAGCCATCCTCGGTGAGCTGAGATACGTTGCGTTGGGTCGCTGGGTGCTGCCACATCTTTCCATTCATGGCAGGGGCAAGGATAACCGGGGATTTGGTAGCAAGATAAATGCTGGAAAGTGGATCCGGGGCCAGGCCGTGGGCAAAATTACCGAGAGTGTCTGCGCTCAAGGGTGCGACAAGGAGCAGGTCAGCACTATCAGCGAGGTCGATATGCCCGGGCTTCCAAGATTGCTTTTCGTCCTCCAGCGAGACGAGGACCGGATTTCTGGAAAGGACCTGCAGGGTGAGGGGGGTAAGGAATTCAGTGGCCGTCTGCGTCATTACGCAGTGCGTATCATGCCCTTTCTTGACCAGTTGCGAGACAAGGTCTGCTGCCTTGTAAGCCGCGATGGATCCGGTTACCCCGAGGACAATTTTCATAAGGCGCAGTTAAACCCCATTCACGGCGATGTCCCGAAGAATCTTCCAGAAGACTAAGATGGTTTAGCGGAAACGGGACACCCGGAGCCTCTCGGCGACCAGCAGGGACTTGCAGCGGGCGTAGTCATCGTCCTTTGATCCTGAGATGAGTTGATACGTGTAGCGCTCCGCGTGACTCATCTCTTCAAGGGCGTTGCGTAGTCTCAGGGTAATGACTTCCTCGGCGTCCGTGGCCCGGTTTGCGAGCCGTTCCCGCAATTCCTTCTCACTCGCTGGCATGACAAAGAGATCTACCAGGCTTGCTTTGATGAGTGGGTCCTCGCATACGCGGACCTGGTCGGCACCTTGTACGTCGATATCGATGACGACGTCATCGCCTCTTTGTAGAAATTCGAGGACCTCGGATTTCAACGTTCCATAGAGGTTTTCATGGACTTCAGCATGTTCAAGGAAATGCCCTGCCTCGGCCTCTGTTGCGAATTCCTCCCGGGAAATAAAGTAGTAGTCCCGGGCATTAACTTCCCCGTCCCGGGCCTCGCGAGTGGTGCAAGATATCGAGTAGTGAGCTTCTCCGTCCCTCGCCAGTCGCCGGCATAGCGTAGTCTTGCCTGATCCAGAGGGGCCCGAGACAAGGAGGAGGACGCCTGTTCGCTGGTGCATTCCCAACCCTCAAAGAAAACACCCGGGGATGCAAGAGCAGCTATGATCTACGTCTGATTTTGAGAGCTCATATGGTAGTAAAGAGAGGATCTCAGGTTATGGTCGCCTCTGCTTCCCGGGGATTGAGGATCACCGCCGGGTAGTTCAAAGTTGAGATGGGCATATGTGAATCGCCCCTCTTGTCAGAGTAATATATGACCGAAGCGATAAAGTTATATGTGGTATGTGGCCCCCCGGCTGGGGGGAAAACCCGGTATGGGAAGGAACTGGCTTCTCGACTGGGTGCTGTGCTCGTTGACAGCGATGTTGCTACCGAGCCAGTGGTTCAGGCGGGAATGGAGGCGGCGGGACTTCCCCCTGATGATAGAGACTCGGATCGCTACAAGGAGCTCTTTCGCGAGCCGGTGTATGAATCTCTTTTCCGGGTGGCGGCGACAAACCTTGCCTGTCTCCCAGTTGTGCTGGTGGCCCCCTTCACACGGGAGTCTCAGGAGGAGGATTGGCCTCTGCGGCTTACCATGAGATTCAAGGTGCCAGTGGAGGTGCATTTCGTAACCTGTCCGCCAGGGGTGAGGCGGGAGCGCATGAAGATCCGGGGAGAAGCGAGAGACGTTGCGAAACTGAATGACTGGAGCTCTCATTTAGCCAGCGTGGCGAGTGCCCTGCCCCCGTTTGATCATGTCCTGGTGGAAACCTTCTCGGAGGATTCCGGCAAATAGCCAAGAATCCGTAGGGCTGGGCCCTCAGGATTCTTCCTTTTCGATGTCTCCATACGAGCGATCGAAGTGGACATAACCTCCATCAATATGATGAATCTGCCCCGTGGTGTGACCCGAGCAAGAGGAAGCGAGGAAAACAATGGCATTCCCCATTTCTTCTGCACTGGTCATCCGCCCGCCTAGCGGAATGCGAGCCCGGATGGACTCGAGCGTCTGCTCCGGATTTTCAACAGTTTTGATCCAGGAGTCATACATGGGAGTCCATACTTCAGCTGGGACAACGGTATTAACCCGGATCCCATGTTCGGCGAGGTCAACCGCCCATTCCCGGGTAAGGCCATGGATAGCCCCTTTTGAGGCAGCATACCCCGAGGTGCCTCCCTGCCCAGTGACCGCAAGCTTGGAGGAGACGTTGATGATGAATCCCCTGCTTGAAATCAGTGATTCGAGAGCAAAATGGGTGAGGTTGTAGAGGTGAAGGAGGTTGCGTTCCAGAGAGGCGATAAATTCGGCTGGTCCGGCCCTCAGGCCGACTCCATCGTTAACGCCGGCGTTGTGAACGATTCCGTCAATCCGGCCGAAGCAGTTGATGGTTTTTTCCACCGCAGACCGGCATGCCTGAACCTCTGTTAGCTCGGTTTCGATCATGAGACCCCGGGGCGCGGTTGCCCCGATCTGTTCAAGAAGAGCGGAACCGGTGTCCGGGCTGCGGCCAACGATGACGGGAATGGCGCCCTCGCGGGCAAAAGTCTCTACAGCTGCCGCTCCGATGCCCTTGGCGCCCCCTGTAATGATGACAACTTTATCCTTCAGCTCTAGATTCATTTTTTACTCAGGTGGCAGAGAACCTTGCGAGGGTTTCGGGCTTCATCTCAATGGAAAATCCGGGATCCATCGGCGTCTGGTATCGTCCATTTTCCAGAATACAGGGTGTGACAAAGTGCTCGTGGAGATGGTCCACATATTCGGCGACCTTCCCCTCCCATGATCCTGAGATACAGAGGTAATCGATCATTGAAAGATGCTGCACGTATTCGCACAGGCCAACTCCTCCGGCGTGAGGGCATACCGGTTTCTCAAACTTTGCAGCCATAAGCATGATCGCAAGATTTTCGTTCAATCCTCCTACTCTGGTAGCGTCAACCTGCACCACATCAATTGCATTGGCCTGCAGGAATTGCTTGAAGATAATCCGATTTTGACAGCACTCGCCAGTGGCGACCTTGATGGGGCTGATCCCCTCACGAACCTCCCGATGCCCGAGGATATCATCCGGAGAGGTTGGTTCCTCGAGAAACCAAAGATCAAATTCTGCGAGTGATTTCATCCACTCGACTGCCTCCGAGGGTTCCCAGACCTGGTTTGCATCTACCATGAGAGTGATTTTGTCTCCGACCACCTCTCGGACAGTGCGGAGACGGCGGATATCGTCTTCAAGGTCCCGGCCAACCTTGAGTTTGAGATGCGACCACCCAGCCTCTACAGCTTCCTTACAGAGGATTCGGAGCTTATCATCGGAGTAGCCTAACCATCCCGCCGAGGTCGTATAAGCCGGATAGCCCTGGTCGAGGAGAAGTTGGAGGCGTTCATGGCGTCCCTCTCGTGTCTTCTCCAGAATGTCATAGGCCTCTTCCGGGGTGAGTGCGTTGGTAAGATACCGAAAGTCGAGACAGCGGACGATTTGCTCCGAGCTCATTTCGCTCACAAGCTGCCATACGGGTATGCCCTCATCCCGAGCCCAGAGGTCCCAAACTGCATTAACAACTGCTCCGGTGGCGAGGTGAATGACTCCCTTGTCGGGGCCCACCCAGCGCAGCTGGGAGTCACCCGTAACATGGCGCCAGAAAGCGCCCATATCCGACACGATCTCCTTCAGCGAGCATCCCACAACCAGCGGGGCGAGGGACTGGATGGCTGCGACACAGAGTTCATTGCCCCGCCCGAGAGTGAAAGTCAGCCCGTGACCCTCATGAGCTCCGTCAGTTTCCAGGATGACATAGGCCGCGGAATAGTCGGGGTCTGGATTCATCGCGTCTGACCCGTCCAGCTGAGCAGACGTGTCAAAGCGGGTATCGTAAGTCCGTAAACCAGTGATTCTCAATTTTGGAGAAGGATGAGCTCTAGTGTTCTTTGACCGCGACTTGTCTCTGGACTCCGAGTCCGTCAATCCCGAGTTCAAAAACGTCTCCTTCCTGCACGAAGCGTGGGGGGTCAAATCCAATGCCAACTCCTGCGGGCGTTCCCGTTGAGATGACATCACCCGGAAGCAAGGACATGAATTTGCTTACGTAAGCAACAAGGTGGGGGATCGGGAAGATCAGATCACTGGTATTACTATCCTGAAGGGTCTCCCCATTGCGCTCAAGCCAGAGTTGCAGGTTGCCGGGATCGGGCACCTCGTCGGTCGTGGCAAGGAATGGACCAAAAGGGGCGAAGGTATCTCCTGACTTTCCCTTGACCCACTGACCTGTGCCCTCCAGCTGCCACTCCCGCTCTGAGTAATCATTGTGAACCGCAAATCCGGCAATGTAATCAAGAGCATCACTTTCCTTCACATATTTAGCATGTTTTCCTATGACGAATGCCAGTTCAACTTCCCAGTCCGTCTTTGCCGAGTCTCGTGGTATCACGAGATTATCGTATGGTCCGCACCATGCCGAGGTCGCCTTGGAAAAGAGGACCGGCTCGGCAGGGGGTTCAAGACCACCCTCAGCAGCGTGGGCTGCGTAATTCAGGCCGATGCAGATAATTTTTGATGGGCGAGCAATCGCAGGTGCGAGGGTTACTTCCGAAGCCTTGACCCTTGGAGCGATATCTTCCTGCTCTTTCAGCCATACCCTGAGCCGGGCGAGGCCATCATGGCCAAAGAATGCTTCATTCCAGTCCTCGCCAAACCCGGAGGCATCGAGGATTGTGTCTCCATCGAGGAAGAGGCCGGGAGTCGGGGAACCATTCTTGAGGAATCGAGTAAGTTTCATTACAGAGGAGGGGTAGGATCTTCGATAAGAGTTTCTGAGGGTGAGGAGCCTAGCGGAGATTGGTTACTCCGCCATCGATTTCGAAAGCGCTTCCGGTGATGAAGGCGGCTTTTTTAGAGGTGAGATAACCGACCATGCCGGCAATTTCCTCAGGAGTACCCATCCTGCCGATGGGCTGCCACTCACTCAGGGTTTTAAATATTTCCGGGCGCTTTTCTTCTGGATAGTTCTGTTCAAGATATCCATCGACAAAGGGAGTGTGGACCCTTCCGGGGCACACACAGTTGGAACGAATCCCTTGGTCGATATAGTCGCGGGCAATTGACATCGTCATACTAAGAACAGCTCCCTTCGACATGGAATATGCGAACCGTTCAGAGATTCCCAGATAAGAGGCTACGGATGCAAGGTTCACCACGCACCCTCCCCCAGCCTCGACCATTCTTGGGATGGCAAAGTGGAGGCAGTGATACATCCCCTTCACGTTGACCCCGTAGATCCGGTCCAGTTCCTCCGGGGTGCACTCCTCCACATTTCCAACTGAAGCAACCCCGGCGTTATTGACAAGAATATGAGGGGGTCCGAACTGTTCGAATGCACTGCGGACGGATTCTGTTTGGGAGACATCGCATGGAATTACCCGGGCGGTCCCTCCGGCTTTCGTAATAAGGGCAGAGCTCTCCTCCCCGCCAGCCTCATCGACTTCCAGAATAATGATTTCGTGGCCCTGGCTACTTAGTTCCAAGGCAATGGCCCGGCCAATTCCAGAACCGGCTCCGGTAACGACTGCTATGCTCACGGAGTGAGACAATATCGAAACAGGCCTCAGGCCAAGGGGTTTTCCATCTGTCTCTCCAGAGACGCTTCAAGAACAGGGATTATTGGAGAGGAAGTCACCTAGCGACTGGAGGTGCCGCGCGATAGGGAGAGCTGAAGTCGTGCCTAGGATGCGGGTGCTCAAATTGCTTTGTTCGGCCCTAGCCGGACAATCGCTAAAGTCCAAATCCAGTACCAGGGAGGAATCGATAGTAGACCTCCAGCATCAGGGTGGCGAGGGCAGTATGATAAACCGGATCATTCTTATTGCCTGGACCCGGATTTGGAGGGGAGCGGAAGTGACCATCTCCATGCTGCCCACTCAGGAGGGTGTCGCGGAACTTGTCATTGTAGTCCAGCCAGCTCTTTCCACCATGATTGATTGCGGCCTGGCTCACGTAGTAGTGCTCGTAGAGGTTACAGGGCCCTCCCTTATAACTGATTTGGGCATGGCGATCGATGTAGTCCATCCCCTTACGGGCTGCCCGATTGTTGGTTCCTTTATGCTGCTGGAAGCAGAGCACTCCTGCTCCGGTGAGGGTGAAGTGGCCGCCTCCAACGGGGCTTGTCCCGGTATAGCCGAAACCACCGTTACTGTTTTGCCGGCCCTCACAGTATGTCAGAGCCTTACTGAGACACTGTGGCATGTTACGGAAGGTGAGACGGGTATGGTAGCCGGCTTTGAGAGCCTGCATCTGCCATGCAGTGATAGACATATCTCCTCCCCGTCCGCCTTCATCAAAGTTGTAGTCCCACCCTCCGGACGGGTTCTGATTGTCAATGATCCACTGAACTCCAAGTTGAACAGACTCTTTTAGATTCGGAATATTGAGCCCGAGCACTCGACAGAACATATAAGCTTCGGCGAGAGCATAGGTAGCTATACCATGTTCGTAGACCCAGTGCCGGTCACCGCGGGTCGTACAGAGTCGGCCCTTGTTCTTCCCGCTGTTTTCGATGAGATAAACCATGCCATTGGTGACAGCTTCCCCGAATTCCTCGGAAAGTGGTGTTTCGCAGTGCCCGAGATAGGCTAGCAGAACCAGGCCGGTCTGGGCGACCTGATGGCTTCCGCCCCACGACCCGTCGCGTCTTTGGACGCTCTTAAACCAACGTAGTGCCTTTACTACCGCTTCCTCACAGGCCTCCGTGCCTCCACTCTGTTTCAACCGGCGCAGACGATCCTGAGCGGAGCAGCGCTTTCGCATGGCGGCGGGGATCTTTCCAAATCCACCACCACCGCCGTTACCGCCGTTACCCCACCCCGCTCCGATATCGTCCCTGAAGCCAAAGGTGAGAGCTGGGATAGCCTCTACTTCAGGGACGGGCACCGCGAAGTTAGTGGGGCTTGCCGAAGCCATGACCTTTGCCATGGCGGAGGAAGGAGCATTAGGTTTTGGGGTCACCTCTCGGGTAATCCTTTTCTCTTGGAGAGGATCTTCCTCTTCAGAACCCGCACTGTAGGCAACGATCGTTGGTGAGTTGATTGCCAGCGATGGAAGGAGGATGAAAAAGAGAATAAGAATGACGAGGACTATCGAGAGGACGGCGATAACCAGACTGGTAATGACAGAGGCCCTGCGCTGGGCGTCCAGATTGGACTGGGCCTCAGGATTGAGTCGGGCGTGAATACTCATGATAAAAAAGGGATTTGTTCCGGTGCGCAGGGTATTATCAAAGCCCCAATTTGCGTGCTCTTTCAAGGGTAGAACGCGCCAAAGCAGTCCAATATTAGCCCGGAAAGGTGATTCAGGGGCGAGATTGGCGACATTTCGAGGGCCGTTGCCTTCTCTTTTCAGGCAATGATCGGCTTGATCACCCGCCCAGCAACGTCTGTAAGTCTGAATCTTCGACCACTGTGCTTAAAGGTAAGCTTCTTATGATCAAGTCCAAGAAGGTGAAGGATTGTTGCGTGTAGATCGTGAATCTCAACTTTGTCAGTCGCAGCGCGGTGACCGATCTCATCTGTTTCCCCGTAGGATGTTCCGCCCTTTACTCCCCCGCCAGCAAACCAGTAGCAACCAGCATGGGGATTGTGGTCCCTTCCGGGCTTGTTACTTTTCTGCGCAACGGGTAGGCGCCCAAACTCGCCGCCCCAGATGACGAGGGTCTCGTCTAGAAGGCCGCGTTCTTCGAGATCCTGCAGGAGTCCGGCGATGGGCTGGTCTGTCTCGCCTGCGAATCCGGAGTGATTCCCCGCGATATCGTTGTGGCCATCCCAGCTGCGCTGGTTCTCCATGCCTCCAGAGTAGATCTGGACGTAGCGGACCCCGCGCTCGACCATCCGCCGTGCCATGAGGCATTGGCGGGCAAAATGGCCGCACTTTCCATCATCAAGGCCGTAGAGCTTCTTAATATGTTCCGGCTCGGCGTCAACGTCGACGCATTCAGGAGCCTCCTGCTGCATTCGGTAGGCGAGTTCGAAACTTTTAATGCGGGCGGTAAGCTCGCGGTCTGCGTTGACTCGCTCGCGGTGTTCGCGGTTAATCTCTTCGAGAAGCTGAAGCTGGGCATGTTGCTGGGGCTGACTGAGGCCTGCAACGCGCTGGAGGTTTGGGATAGGGTCGCCCTTGGTGTTGATCCATGTCCCCTGGAAAGATCCTGGGAGAAATCCGTTTCCCCAGTTAGAGGCGTGGCCCTTGGGTAGCCCTCGCCCTTTAGGGTCGCTCATTACCATGAAGGCAGGGAGATTCTCATTCTCAGTACCTAATCCATAGGAAACCCAGCTTCCAACACAGGGGTGGCCCATGCGCGTGACGCCAGTATTGGCCATGAAAAGCGCTGGACTATGGTTGTTGGATTGAGTGTGGAAGGACTTCACGAACGCCATTTTATCCACGTGTTTTGAAAGGTGGGGAAAAATGGAAGAGGCCCACGCTCCGCTTTGGCCGTGCTGCTTGAACTCGAAGGGAGATTTCATCAGGGGGCCTACAGCATTTGCAAAAAATCCGGTAGTGGGGTCAAAGCCCTCAAGCTTCTGACCATCTCGTCTGATAAGCTCAGGTTTGTGATCCCAGGTGTCCAGGTGAGATGGCCCTCCGTTGATGAAGAGCCAGATTACGTGCTTGGCCTTCCCCTGAAAATGCGGCTTTCGTGCCTCAAGGGGATTTTCTCCAAGTGGAACGGCGGCATGCCCCTGCTCGTGGAGTAAAGATGCCAGAGCAAGGGCGCCCAGCCCTCCTCCAGCTTTGCTGAGTAACTCCCTACGGGTCCAAGCGGCCTCAATACTGGTTTCGTTCATATGTTATTCCACGTAGATCATTTCGTTTGAAGCGAGCAGGGTATGACAGAGATCTATCATGGCAGGTTCCTCCCTGCCGCCATAGCTCGCCGCTTGTTCCCGGAGGAATTCCTCCAGCCGCGCTCGCCGCTCTGGAGAAGGTAGGACGCCGTGTGCCCGGTAAACCGCATTCCCAACCGGGTCCGTAGTTCCAAGGACTGTTTTTGCAAAGTGAGTGGCCATTTCCCGGATCTGGGGGCTGTTGATAAAGACAAGTGCCTGCGAGGGCGTGGTGGTGATGGCCCGCCGTCCCTGGCTGGTCATGGTGTCCGGCCAGTCAAAGAGCTGCATCATTGGGATTAATTTACTGCGCTTGATGGAAAAATAGATACTGCGGCGTTTCATGCCATGATCGAGCGTGCCGGCTCCATACATCCGGCGGTCAATCAGTCCGCTGACAGCCAGTGCATTATCTCGGAGCACTTCTGCCTCAAGGCGGCGAGGCGTGCGCTTCCACCAGTAACGATTCGTGGGATCCAATGCTCTGTTAGCTTCGCTCTCTGAAGAACCCATCTGATAAGCGGCACTCATCATGATCTTCTTGTGGAGTCGTTTGAGGGTCCAACCGTGAGTGATGAGATCATGGGCGAGGTAATCGAGTAGATCCGGATGGGTAGGCTTACTTCCCTGAAAGCCAAAGTCGTTTACGGATTCTACGATGCCTCGTCCGAAATGATGGTGCCAGAGCCGGTTAACGATGACTCTGGCAAGAAGGTGTCCGGCTCCGTTATCCACGTCGGTGATCCATTTCGCTACTCTGCTTCGCTTCATGGAGGTCCGGGACCCGGGGGGCCTGTCTACGGTCCAGTGGTCGGCGGTTTTGCCGTTCCGGGTGAGAACTTCGAGAAAGTCGACCGGGGCCACACCATCTTTCTGAGCAGGATCTCCGCGGACCAAGTAGTAACTTTCCTTATAAAAATCAGGCACTTTCCCACTATTCGTATGATGGCGCATGGGCTTCAGGCCTTCCGTGCATATCATCACCTTTTCCTTTTTCCCCACGGGTCGAGTTGATTCGAGGGCGGTCACTCTGCTCTGGATGCTGGCCCAGTCAGGGTCCAGCTGAAGGTAAAGCTCAAGCATTCGCTGGCGCTCTCCCTCCTGAGGCTCATTTTCGGCAGCTCCACCGAGAGTGAGCAGTTCTTCTCGAGCGTCCTTTTGCGGATCTCTGCCACCATCCACCAGTGGGAGTTGAGCCGGGGGGCGGGCACTGACTGAAATCCGGAGCCGCCCGATGGTGTGTTGGCTATTGAGGTTGAAGTGCAGCTTCAGGGAAAGCCGTCTTCCAGCGCCCTTTATGGTGTTTGGATTTCTGACCTCAAAGACGGCGGCATGATCCTTGCCGAACTGGGGGTCAATCGCCCAGCCAGTCCCGCCTTCGCCATCAATAATTCGGTTCACGTGAAGTTGGGCGCTTTGGTTGAAGGTGGCACGTGGGTTTGCTAGCTCCAGAGCTTGGACGCCTGCCGTAACCTCCAGGTTTGAAAGCCCGATATTGCCATTGCTTGCACGGCCCGGGCCTCCTCGCTTCATGGAGGAATGGCTCAGGGCTTCTATTCTCAGAGCTCGGACTTCCTCGAGGGGAGAGGTCGCGACGAAGGTGTAGACATCAGAGGAGGGGTTCGGCCCGCTGGCGAGATAGGACCCATCCTCCAGGCGTTTGAAGGTTGCGCCTCCCTTTGAGACGAGGGGTTCTGCGATAAGCGTAGACCAGGATGAATCGTGGTCTTCAGTTCGCTGAGAAAGATTATTTTTCAGCCACTCCTGGAGCCTTTGTGGAGCTTTTTCTTTTCGGAAGAGGTTTGCCTCATTCTCCAGTTCAGCCATGGCGGCGTCGAACACTTCCACTGCCGCGCCGCTAGGTTTACTGGTCTCGAGATCGATTTCAGTGCGAACAGTTTGGGTAAACGCACTGAGAATTTCGTAGTAATCCTTTGTGGGAATCGGGTCGTACTTGTGGTCGTGGCATCGAGCACATCCGATGGTGGTTGCTAGCATCGCAGAACCCATCGTTGCAACCATGTCATCTGTAGCATCAAATCGGATGCGCTCGGCCTCGCTCAGGGTTATCTGGGTTGGATAGACTCCAGCCCCGAGAAATCCAGTCGCAGCAAGTGCTTCAGGATTATCTGGAGCCAGTTCGTCTCCTGCGATCTGCCATTCGACAAAAGTATCGTAGGCCATGTCCGAGTTTAGGGCCCGAATGACAAAGTCGCGGAAATGAAACGCGTATTTGCGATCGTAGTCATGCTCGAAGCCATGGCTCTCGGCGAATCTCGCGACATCCAGCCAATGCCGGGCCCAGCGTTCGCCGTAGCCCGGGCGATTGAGAAGATCGGTTATGACCTTTTCGTATGCCTCTGGGTCTTCGCTATCGAGAAAGGTCTCAACTTCCTGAGGAGTTGGAGGTAGCCCGATGAGATCAAGATAGGCTCGACGGATAAGTTTTTCGGGAGCAAGCGGTCCGGCTGCCTTGAGGCCTTTTTCCTCATGGTTGGCCAACAGGTAGCGATCTATTGTGGATTGTTCCTGATGGTTTCCGGGGGGAGTAGTATGCAGATGCAGCGGGGCATAGGCCCAGTAGCTCCGGTCTTCCGGAGTCACTCGCATGGGAGTCTTCCCGGCGGGACTCTTTTCCAGGAGGGGCTTGTCATAGGCTGCTCCCAGAGTAATCCACTCTTCAATGGCGGCGATTGCGTCAGCAGGAAGCTTTGGTTTCTTGGGAGGCATCGCCATCTCTTTTTCGAGATGAGAGACTGCGAGGTAGAGGAGGCTCTCCATGGGTTTCCCCGGCACGACGGCCACACCCTGGTCACCACCCTTGAGAAGGGCTTCCCGGGTGACGAGATCGAGACCGGACTTGGTCTTTTCTCCTCCATGACAGTTTAGACAGTGCTCCTTGAGCAGAGCGCTTACGGTTTTGTTGAAAATAGCCTGGCTGGCCGCCATCTTTGTTGCATGACCCTGCTCGACTGCGAGAGCCATATGAGCCAGGGAGATAAGCACGAGGATGGGTCGCACGATGGGCATCCCGCAGAATCACCCCGTGATGTTGAACTGGCAAGTCCCCAAGACGGGCGACCCGGGCCCTTTTTCTGGCAAGACTTATGCTGCAGGGTTGAGGTAGTTCCGGGGGAAAATCTTCCTGAGCCCAACCTTTCTTTCGCTCAGGTATTGAAGAGATCCATCTGGGGGGAATCGGTCTGGGGGAAGGGATTCTCCTGATTGGGCCGGGGTGTCTTTGACTCTTTCCCCTGAGGGCGTGCAGCACTCATTTCCAGATGCGTCAGAATTTCCTTGGCCCGATCAATGATTGGTGCGGGAAGTCCAGCGAGCCGGGCTACCTGAATGCCATAGCTCTTGTCTGCTGGTCCCGGTAGGATTTTACGAAGAAAAATAATTTCCTCTTTCCATTCCCTGACCGCGACATTGTGGTTTTTGACTGCATCTCGCGTGTGGGCGAGGTCGCATAGCTCGTGATAGTGAGTGGCAAAAAGGGCGCGACATTGAATCCTGTCATGGAGATGTTCCGCGACAGACCAGGCGATCGATAACCCATCAAAAGTCGCTGTTCCCCGGCCGATTTCATCCAGAATTACCAGGCTGCGGTCGGTCGCATTGTTAACGATAAGAGAGGTCTCATTCATTTCGACCATGAATGTCGACTGGCCGCGAGCAAGATCGTCGCTGGCTCCCACCCGGCAGAAAATGCGGTCGACAATGCCGATACGAGCTGACTCGGCTGGAACGTAGGCCCCGATCTGTGCCATCAGGACGATGAGGGCAACCTGTCGGATATAGGTGGACTTACCCGCCATGTTGGGGCCCGTGATAATAAGAAGGCGGGAGTCTTCATGGTGAAGAGAGGAGTCGTTAGGAACAAATTTCTCTTCCACGAGAGTTTGCTCGAGGACGGGATGCCGGCCATCAACGATTTCGAGATCACGCGAATCATCAAGGACCGGACGGGTGTGCTGGTAAAGCTGTGCGGTCTCAGCCAGCCCGAGAAGGACGTCGAGAGTGGCGAGGCTGGATGCGCATTCCTGCAGTTGATCCAGATGCTTCGTAATTTCGTTTCGCAGTTTAACGAATTCCTCGTATTCCAGCTGTTTTGCCTTCTCGTCTGCGCCAAGGACTTTGCCCTCCACCTCCTTTAATGCGGGCGTGATATAGCGCTCGGCGTTCGCCATGGTCTGTTTCCGTTGATAATCGTCCGGAACCTTGGAGAGATTAGCCTTTGTTACCTCGATAAAATACCCAAAGACGTTGTTAAACTTGATCTTAAGGGAGTCGATGCCCGTGCGCTCACGCTCACTCTTCTGTAGCTGGGCAATCCACTCCTTACCGTCTCGAGAAGCCGAACGCAGCTCATCAAGATCCGGTGAGAAGCCTTCTCTGAGAAGGCCCCCTTCCCGGGGTGAGGCCGGAGGTTCTGCAACAAGGGCTCTCTCGAGTAAATCCACGAGTTGCGGAAACTCATGGAGGCCCTGCAGGATTTGCATGGCGAGTCCCAGCTTTTCCGATCCGGCTGACGAGAGGGCGTCCAGATTACCGCGAAGGGACGGGATATGGGTGAGGGATGTTTGCAGGGCCAGCAGATCCCTTGGGTTTCCTGATCCCTGAGCGAGCCGCCCACTGCAGCGTTCGATGTCCCTGACGTCCTTCAAGGTTTCTCTGCAGGTCGCGAGGAGAAAGCTCTCGGAGAGAAAGCGGCCGATGAGGTCGTGTCTTGCTTCAAGGGTGGCCCTTTCCGAGACAGGATGAAGAATCCAGTCTCTCAGTTTTCGGGCTCCCATCGGTGTGGCGGTGCGGTCCAAAACCCCGAGCAGGGTGTGTTGACGCCCCGAACGTGAATCAACGAGATCGAGATTGTGCTGGGATGCAGAGTCTATCGCGACCTGTGTTCCAACCTTGCGAACTGCCAGGGCCCGGAGGTGGTCGCATGATCTGCGCAGCTGATACGACAGATAGTGCAGAATTGCACCTGCTGCGCTGAGAGCTGGGTGCATTCCGGCGCATCCAAATCCATCCAGAGATTGGACCTTGAAGTGGTCTCGGAGAGTATGCACGGCCTGATCGAGGAGAAAGGCATAACCGTCATAGGGAAGGTTGCCCTGGAAACCACCAAGGGATTGGAGCTGCTCATCAGAGATGAGGAGTTCGGAAGGGGACAATCTGGTCAGTTCGTCCTCCAGTTGCTGGCGATCGGGGAACTCCGCTAGGGTGAATTCACCGGTTGAGTGGTCGACCACCGCAATTCCGAAGACCGTTTTGTGTTGGTAAATTGCCGCAAGGTAGTTGTGTCGGCGATCATCAAGGAGGGAAAGATTATCGATCGTTCCTGCGGAAATAATCTGGGAGATCTCCCTGTCCACGATTTTCCCTGGAACGGGCTCGGAAGTCTGCTCCCCTATAGCGACCCTCCTTCCCTGCTTGATCAATTTGGCAA
The DNA here is from genome assembly GCA_029242545.1 of Roseibacillus sp. Lineage (GTDB taxonomy): Bacteria > Verrucomicrobiota > Verrucomicrobiia > Verrucomicrobiales > Akkermansiaceae > Roseibacillus_B. Next base: position 71,416 of record JAQWTV010000172.1, on the reverse strand, counting down.
TGTAGTTTTCGGCGGCGTGGTGCGGAACCCCACACATGGGGACGCCTCCTCTCTTGGTCAGTGCCACGTTTAGAAGGCCGGCAGCTTGCTTGGCATCCTCGAAGAACATCTCGTAGAAGTCACCGAGTCTGAAAAACAGAAGTACGTCGTCGGGAAGTGAACGGCGCATCGACTGATACTGCGCCATCATGGGAGTGAGCTTGCCTTCCTTACCGGCCACGGATGAGTTTGTAACCGGGGATCACGATGATTGAACGCGAAAGTTATTCACAGAGCGGATCTAGGAATAAACAGCATACCGTTTTGGATGTCCGGATCATGGTCTGCTGACCTTGAACAGGTGTTTGTGATCGCGTGAGAGCTTGCTAGGATCAGGAATCATGAAATTCGCTCTCTTGCTCCTCCTTGCGATAGCAGGTGCACCTGGGTTGCCCTTATTGGCTGGTGAGAAGTGGGACCAGGATAAGGCGAAAAGTATGATCGCAAAGGTGCTGGAGGTCGAGAAGGCAGGCGCGTTGCCGTGGAATCGTATTCCCTGGAGAATCCAGGCTCAAAGTGCTTTGGAGGAGGCCCGGGCAACAGGAAAGCCGCTATTTATCTTTTTTTTCGTGCCACAGGCGGGACCTCCAACGGAGCCCTGTGGGCTGGAGGGCCGCCTTCTGCGAACTCATGCCCTCTCAGATCCAAAAATTATCGAGATGGTGAAAGCTCGCTGCGTACCAATGAAGATACGGCTGAAAAAGGGTGAGGATTATCCTGTTGATTGGCCGGCACTGAAACATTGGGCTACCGCCTTCAAGTTTTCCAACCAAAGGGGATTTGCTGGATGTTCGGTGGTCAGTTCTGACCTCACGATCGAGTTCGGGAATAGTGGCTCAGCAAGGATATTTGAGCTTCTGAGTTCACCAGCCTTCGATCCGGAGGAGGTTCTCGGTATGCTGAAACGTGCGATGGAACGAGTGAATGAGGAACGGTCAATTCTCGTTCAGCGGGGGATCAGTAATGAAGAGAGAGAGGCAGAGATCCTGCGATTCCGCAAAGGGGTAACCCGGGCTGTCCGTAGCGAAGGGCGTAGAAGGCTGCCACCCGGCGGATATTCCCTGGAACAGGCTCTCGAACTATATCGGATGGCAGGAGTCGAGGCCGTGAGATAGATCGGTGGGGATGTGCCGAGGCGGTTGACAAGGTCGACGGTCTTGGCAAGTAGTGGGAGGTCATGAAAAAAGAGTCATTTTATATTATTCTCGCTTTGGTCACTGCTCTGGGTCTTTCAGGTCCGGGGGTCGCTGGAGATAGGGAGGTCCCGGAGAAAGCGGCTCCGCCCAAGGATATGGCCGAGGCGATGGACGCGATGAGTGGATCGCTTAAATTACTACGGCGACTGCGGCGTGACCCCGACCGTTGGACGAAAAGCGCGGCGATGGTGGCGAAGGGATCATCGGTCGTAATCTCAGCGATGAGAATGGTGCCGCGGGAAATCCAGAATCTTCCGGACGGTCCTGAAAAATTAACGGCACTTGCCGATTCGCGAAGACTCATGGGGCTGACCCTTGCTGGGTACGCCCGTCTGGAGTTGGCTTTTCTTGCTGAGGATGAGGAGCAAGTTGATGAAGCTCTGGATGTCCTGAAAGAGCTCAAGGCTGAATCCCATGAGAAATACAATCGGGGCGAGCAGGCCCCATAATCAGCTGCCTTGGGGCCACTATGGAGGCAAGGCCTACCATCCTATTGAATTTTTAGCGTAGGTTACCGAACAATGCTGACGGGCGTGCCAATGGACAACATCGCGTAGATTTCGGAAGCCACCTTGGAGGGCATTCGCACGCAACCATGGGAGGCAGGATAGCGGGGCACCCGGCCCTGGTGCATACCCAGTCCTTTCCAGGTGAGTCTCATCCAGTAGGGCATTGCCGCTCCCTTGAACTCGCCACCTTCAGGAACCTCATCTGCAGTAATATCGGCATCGTTCTTGTAGATGTTGCCCTCGGAATCATAGATTGTGCCGTAGAGATTAGATTGCTTTTGACGCTGCACTTTCTCAACGATCTGATACCTGCCCGGAGGGGTCGGGAAAGTTTTTCGGCCAGAGGCAATCGGGTAGTCCAGTGCGATTTCCTCGCCATTGTAAATTCGAGCTCTCTGGAGTGAGAGGATAATTTCGACCCGAGTGTTCTCCTCGTCTAAGGCGCCGAAAGCTCTGGCATCCTTATAAATCTTGTAGGTCTTGGGGTAGGAAGGTTCGGCAGTAAAGTAGGCGTAGCTCCCGACGGGATAGGGGTTTACCCATTGAGCCTTCAAGATCTTGGCCTGGTCCGGATTTGGATCAGGTGCGAGAGTGCAGCTCGTGATCGCGGTAACGGCAGCACAGAGTAACGCTAGGAGAATTTTATCGTGGAGATTCATGCGAACAGCCAAGACCCAACACTGGGGATCCTAACACCAAGGGAGATTATCTCAAGCATCCGATCAGGTCTCCGGCTGACAGTAGGGGCACCATGCTGTCGTACGGGTGGCAATTGTGCCACGCTCCAGTGTAGAGTGGCATCTTGGACAGGACCCTCCGGCTTTCCATCTGTGCTGAAACAGCCAGCAAGAGGGTGGAACCTGCTCGACATAGCTTCCTGGGGAAAATCCGCGGGTGCCATCCCGAGGTGAGTTCTTATCGGCTACATGGCGGAGGGCTCCGCGGCAAACTTGCCTGCTCACTCGGCGTATTGCAGCCAGATCAAGCTCCTGGAGGGCCGTCCCAGGATAGCTGCAAAGCCGCCAGCAGATTTCATCGGCCATCCAGTTTCCTATTCCAGGGAAGATCGATTGGTCGAGGAGCAGAGCTTTGAGGGACGTTCCCTTGCGACGGGCAGTTAATCGTCTCAGATAGGCAAGGGTGAACTTGGTGTGCAAGACTTCGACGGGGAGGGTATCCCAAGGCTTAGTATCTGGCTGGTGGAGGTAGACCCGTCCAAATTGCCGATAATCCGAGTAAACGAGGGATATACTTTTTGTTCGTAGGACAAAATGGTCGTGTTTGTCGGGATGGTGTTCTGGGGCCGCAAGGAAGAGCCTCCCGGACATCCCAAGATGAACTTCGAGATAGGTGACAGAGGTTCGAGGTGAGTATCCTAAGAGTGAATCTGCAAAACCAAAGATGAGACGTTTTCCGTGGGTGCGACTGTCCACCATTGTCTTGCCGACAAGATGGCCCTGGATATCCCTCGCGGGAGTGTCCCGGTAAACCCGAGTTTTAGGATGCGACTCAACAGCAATAATCTCCTGATCCTTTCCTGGCTCCCAGATCCGGCGGGCTAGTTCTACTTCTGCGAGTTCAGGCATCCCTTGTGCGAGAAAAAATCAAATGCGGACCCGGCAATGTCAAGGAGCTGGCGAGGCTTTGGTTGGAGATAGGTCACGGGGACGTTCTCGGAATCTTCTGGAGTAATTCGGCAGTCTCTGGATTTCCTGGCTCCAGTGTTTCCGCTCTGTTGAGCAACGAGGCTGCCGGAGCCATATTGCGTTTCTGCTCGATCCAGAGGCGAGCAAGTTTTCGAAGTGCCATGGCGGTATAACCAGGTTGTTCTGGGGCCATATTACGGATTGCTTTCCGAAGCCGGTTTTCAGCTCCGGGCAAGTCTCCCACCTGGGTCAGAGCTGTTGCAAATTCGATCTGAAACGTTGGGCCGAGAGCTAATTTTCTATTCGAATCTGATAAGGTTTCCACGAGATTTTCTGTCTGCCGGAACAGTCTGGCAGCTTTGGCTGAATGGCCCTCATGGAGGGTCGCGATAGCCATTTGAGCGGCGATCGAGGGGTTGTCCGGATGGCTAAACCGTGCTTTCTCGAGGGTCAACCGAGCATTACGGGGATTTCCGGAGTCAAGAAACTGCGCCGCGAGATGGAGAAAATCATTTGGGGATCCGCCTGTGATTCTAAGGGTTTCAGCTTGATGATGAAGCGATTTTTCAAGCTGCCCATGACGGGAGTAGAACTGAGCGAGGGACTTGTGGGCAAGGGGCTGATCCGGATCAATTCGGAGGGTGGTATGCAAGGTTTGGAGAGCCGCCTCCTCTTCACTGTTGTAGAGTTGCAGGAGACCGGCCCGGACTCTCAGGTTCAGAGAATCAGGTTGAATCTCAAGGTGCCTTTGGAGAATATGGATCGCTTCCTCAAGTCGTCCGTTTTTCCGATGGTAGTCAGAGGCTCGTCTCGCAGCCAACGGGAGGTGGAGTCCGGTCTCAACGGTTTTCTCCATGACGAGATCGAGTGCTTCCTGCAGTTCTTCTGAGCCCCCGGGAAGAAGTGTTTTAACGATGGGCTCTAGGGCTATCCAATGCTCGGCAGCAGCGTTCCCGATGGCCAGTTGGGCATTGAGGATCTTGAGGGATTGATCTCTCTGACCAAGATTCTCGTGCAGGTGAATGAGACGAGTGTAAACCTCAGGATGATTGGGGAACTGGGCGTTTGCTTTAGAGAGAATATCCATCATGGAATTCTGTGCGGCCTTGCTGGTGGAGGCCCTCCCCTTCAGGAAATCTGCGTAGTATAACTGGGGGTCAAGTTGCAGGGGATGCTTTTCAGCATACTGCCGCAGGGTTCGGATGGCTGCTGGCTGATCGCCGGTTTGCGCCTGGAGAGACGCCGTCTTTTGCGCGAGGGCGAAAGAGTGAGGATCACGCTCCAGAGCAGTCTCGAAGTGGGTTCTTGCAGATTCTGGAGCGCCCTTCAACTCAGCGAAAACCCCGCGGGCGTAGTCCTGGAGAATTTCTTTCGTGGGCACGTCCTGCCCGAGCAAGATAGGGGCCGTTAAAAGGAGGGTAAGAATAGGAGAAAGAAAGGCGGCGGTCATCGACCGCCGCCTGCATAAGATATAATGGGGAGCGTGTTCCCGGACCTCTGAACTGGAGCGACTCACTTCACCTTCAGCGTTCCCCACATGAGCTGGCCGTGACCAGGGTAGGTGCAAACGAATTCGTAGTCCCCTGGTGTGGCGGGGAGTGTGAGGTAGAGGGTAAACCGTCGCCCGGGTGCTACCTGTGGGGTTGACCCCAGGAGAGCTGGGCTATCAGGAACAAAGTTCTTCTCAATCGCCTTGGAACCTAAGGCGATTGTTGCCTCAAGAACATTCTGTCGTGTTCCCGGTTTGATGACAGCGAGATTGTGCATCAAGCCATCTGGGTCATTGTTAGTGAAGGCAATCGCCAGTCGTTCGCCTGCCTTCGCCTCGAGTTGCTTCTTGTCGAATTTCATGCCTCGCAGGACGCCGACTTCCACCTTACGAGCGTTGTCATAGCCCTCGGGGACTGAACGCGCTGGTGCCTTGCTGAGGGCGTCCATTTCAGACTTCATCTTGGAGTCACTGATTTTGGCAAGGGACTCGTTGCGGAAGTTGTTGATGAATCCTCCAAAGCTCGCCCCGCCTTTGAAGTTTCGAGCCTTGGCAAACCAGCTGAAATACTGCTTGCGCAGCTCAGGAGTCCATCCATTGGAGACGTTCTTAAGTGCGAAGACATAGTGGATCTGCTGCCTCTGCGGGTTGTTGGACTTCTGATTCAAAAAGGTATTACCGTATTGGCCGGAACGTTTGAGAAGGTCATCGTCAAATTCGATCTCCTCGAGGCCAACGGCTTCCTGACTCAGGAGCGGCACAGTCTTGGCGACCACATCTGGGTCCCCGAGATAGACGAGCATATCCACGAGTTCTCTATTCAGGGCATCGGTTTTAGCCGGGTAGAGAGGGCTCACTGCTTCAATAACGGCCTCTGCAGTGGCCACGTCGGGTTTGCCCATCCTGATGAAGCAGAGAGAGAGAACACGGAGAGTCTCCAATTGCTGCGCCTCGCTCATGGCAGCTGGCGAAAGCTGGCTCAATGCGTCGAGGAGCGCATCCTGGTGGCTGGCATCTCCCTGTCTCGTCAAGGCAAGGAGAGCCGTCAAGGCGGTCTGGAGGTCTTCCTCGTTCAGGGCTTTTGCGGCCCAGTCGCTGACGGGTTGATGTTCCAGTGCAATTCTTGCAGCGTAGCGGATGAAACGGTCTTCATGCCCGAGTGCACTCCAGAGCTTTTCGACGGAGCCAGCAATGGCCCTCCCGTGGTGCTGCTCGAGGTCACGGCGCTTTTTACGGAGCACTTGATTGGCTTTTGTGTCTGGGAAGCGTCGGTCCTTGGACGCTTCGCCGGTGTAAGTCACCCGGTAAAGAGCGGACTGAGTTCCCCGGCCACCGACGGCGAAATACATGTTGCCATCCTTGCCGATGACCCCGTCTGTAACATTAAGCGGAACACCGGTGACGAATTCCTCCTTCACACCGCGATAACTGGATCCTTCAGGAGCAAGATGAATGGCGTAGATCGTGCCGTAGGTCCAGTCGAAGGCATAGATAGCACTCTGGTAGTCCGCAGGAAAATTGGAGCCCATTCCGGACATAACACCGGTGGGGCATCCTGGACCGATATCCACTGTCGGAGGGAGGCAATCCGGATACCAGGCCGGCCATTTCCCGGTACCAGTACGCCATCCGAATTCGCTTCCGCTGGTGCAATGATAGACGCGGGTGGGGCGATACCACGGAGTTCCGCTATCCCACTCCATGTCGGAGTCATAGGTGAACATTTCGCCGTCGGGGTTGAAAGCCACGTCATATTGGTTGCGGAATCCGGAGGAATAGAAGTTCCAGCTCTTGCCATCGGGGTCTGTCTTCGCAATCCAGCCCCCTGGGGCGCGGATGTTGCGGGCGTGACCGCGGGCGTCCGGCATACGCGGGAGGAGCAGGTCCTCAGCGTAATTCTTGGGGACAGAGTAAATTTCTGGCTTGGGAGGTTGGGTGTGATTACCCCCGAGGACCATGAGAGATTTTCCATCGGGGGTGAGGACCACCGCGTGGGGGCCATGTTCGCCCCCACCCTGTAATCCACGCATTGGAGTTACCTTGTCGAGTTGATCATCTCCGTTGGTATCGGTCAGGTAGTAGAGACCACTTCCGTGGCCGCCTACTCCGCCACCATTGACACATACGTAGAGGCGGTTGAAGGCCCAGAGCAGGCCCTGTCCACCGCTGATTGCGGCGGGAACCTTCTCAACCTTGAGCTCGTCACCCAGAGTGATGCGCCAGAGACCTGCCTTCCCCTGATCACTACAGTATAGGCGACCTTTGTCGTCGATCGCCATGGAGACCCATGAACCCTGTTGCCCCTTGGGGACCGTATAGATCTTTTCTACCTCGAAGCCCTCGGGGTGGACGACCGCTTCCCCTTTAGAAGTGGGCTTCTTCTTTGCCACCTTCTTGGAGGCGCGGTGCAGGACGATGTCTTTGATCTCGACCTTCATGGGGCTTCCAGCGTGGAGTTGAATCGCCAAGACACCTGAGAGCGAGCGCTTGGTCTTTTGGTTGTCCACGATCTCACTCGTAACCAGGCCATTGACCTTGTGCGTCAGCACGTTTCCCTTTGCTTGAATGGTGTATGTATTCCAGTCACTCAGTTTGATCTCCTTCTTCCGATCAAAATCACCAACGATCGCGCGTTTGCCATCGGCGGCAACCTTGATCTTCTGACCTCGTTGGGCGATGATCCCACGGCCTTTTTCCTCATACATCATTCCGAGGTAGTTCTGGGAAGGATGCATGTCCATCTGGTAGCCACTGACAACCCAGCTCTCTTTGTTCACGAGCTTGGATCGGTATTGGATTCCTGAGTTGTTGTTTCCGGTTATTCTCGCCTTGAGGGTCAGCTCGAAATCTTCAACAGCTTTTCCCTGGTGGACGAGAAAGGTATTTCCCTTAGTGGGGTTGTTGGGCTTGGTTTCGCCAACAATGACCCCGTCTTTCACCGACCAGAATTTTGAAAGGCCTTCCCATCCGGAAAGGTCCTTGCCGTTGAACAGTTTTTCTGGTGCTCCCGAGAGGATGGCTGGGAGCACTGACAGGGCCGCGATGGGCAAGAGACTGCTTTTCATGTTAGCCCGTTGGTAGCCGAGCGATGGTCCGTGGACAAGGCGCGTTTTCCCCACCTGAAAGGGCTACCCTCCAAGCCGGAGAGCCCGGGACCGGGTAGCATGCCGGAGGGGGAATCGATACGATTCCCCTCGGGCTATCGAAAAGATGACTGACCCGGTTCCAAGGCAGGGGACTGCCGCAGCGATCGCCCTGATGGTCCGGTCTCAGGCTCTTACGACTTATAACGCAAGCGCTTCTTGTGGCGGTTTGCCTTCATCCGCTTCTTGCGCTTGTGCTTGTTGATCTTTGTCTTACGACGTTTTTTCAGCGAGCCCATGTTTAACAGTGGTTGTTCGAGAGTGGACGGGAGAGATTATCAGGAAACGATCTTGTTCAGCGGGTATTCGATGATTCCTTCCGCTCCGAGTTCCTTGAGGTCCGGCACAAGGTGTCGGACAGCGGACTCGTCGATGATGGTTTCCACCGCCACCCAGCCGGCTTCAGCGAGGGAGCTGACCGTTGGACGGCGGAGCGAGGGTAGGCGCTCCAATACCTTGGGCAAGGACTTTTCGGGGAGGTTGAGCTTCAAGCCGACCTTGTCTCGGGCAGCAAGCGCAGCCTGAATCATCAGGACCATACGCTCCATTTTCTGCCGCTTCCACGGGTCAGCAAAGGCCTCCTTGGATGCGAAAAAATGGGGGAATGAGACCAGTAACTCGTCCACAATACGGAGTTTGTTGGCCCGGAGCGATGAACCGGTCTCGGTAACGTCGACGATAGCGTCCACGAGATCAGGAACTTTGACTTCGGTCGCGCCCCATGAAAATTCGATGTCTGCAGTGACCCCCTTGCTTTCAAGATAGCGTTTTGTGATTCCTACGGCCTCGGTCGCAATACGTTTTCCCTCTAGATCTTCGACCTTCCTGATTGGAGAGTCCTCAGGAACCACCAGCACCCAGCGAGTCGGACGAACGGTTGCACGGGAATAAGGGAGTTCGGCCAAATCCTCGAGATCCGCACGGTTTTCATACACCCAGTCGTATCCGGTAATTCCGCAGTCGAGAAAACCGTCATCGATATAGGATCCGATTTCCTGCGCTCTGATCATGAAGATGTCCAGCTCCTCATCATCGGAGGAAGGGCGCAATCCCCGTGATGAGGAATATACGTGGAATCCAGCCTTCGCGAGGAGGTGGAGGGTAGGCTCCTGAAGACTACCCTTAGGGAGTGCAATACGGAGAGTGTTCGCTGGTTCGGCCACTGGAAGATTCCGGTTGGGGGCGGGGGTTTTACCTGCGAACGGCGCCGAAGCAACGCAAATATGAGGTCTGCGGGTCCCCGGGGGCATGAGCCGGAGCTTCAGGGCGCTAATGGAGTCGGCAGCTACTCCTGACCTTCGGCCCGTGAAGGATGGAGATTGGGCCCAATTGGGCGGAGGAATCAGGCCTGCGATAAGGCCCCGCGGACCATGGGGAGGTGCTCAGCACTCACGGAAGCGAGTATTTCGTCCCGAAACGCATGTTCCTGGGCTTTGTAGCGCTCAATAGTTTGTTCCGTGACAGAAATTTCCCACATGCGGCGGGCGACTTCATCCAAGGGATTTTCGAGGGGTTCTGGCCCGGAGGCGGCGTTTTCGGAGGCCGCGTTGCCAGTCAAAGTATTAGTCCCAAGTAGGTAAGGGGCGAGTTCGTTGATTTGCCGGTCTCGGAGCTCGATCGTCGCGTCCTGATCCCCTCGGAGCTCCATGAGTTCTGGAAACAGGGCACGAATCTTGCGGACAAGGGAGCTGAGGGCCTCAGATTCGGTCCCTCTGGTGCCAAGATCGCGCACTGCTCCTGCGAGTTCCTTTTTAACCCGGTCCTTTGGGACGGTGAAAGGGACTAACTTCTGGGAGTCAGATGGGGAGTCTGCGGCGGGAAAAGAGCTCATTTTCGGTAAATTTTCCAAGTAGATCCTGTGAAGGAGTAGGCTTTCACAGCGATATTAGGTCTTACGGAAGCATTTCTAGCTCCAAAAAATTAGTTTGCGAGCTAAATTTTAACAATTTGTTTTAGCTGAATAATATCAAAATGCTGGGATAAAAGGCCGAGCGATGGGAGGTCCATAGGGAAGGATCTAAATAAATTTAGCAAAAACTTGCCAAATGGGACTAACTTTAATAAATTTTCCCTGTGAGCGCACCCTCTCAATTTCAGCACCTCGCGGATGATCTCTGGCGGTTGAGCCTGTCTGAGCTGCGAGATTTCCAAGGCGTGATCACTAAGATCATGGCTGCGAAAGAGGAGATCGCGGCTGTTTCGGAAACTTCAGCGGAGGAGCGGGATCGTATGGCCGCAATGGAGCTGAAAGAGATTCGGGACTACCTCCAAAACGAAGATGTTGCCCTTTCTGGACCAGAAGCGGTCGTTCTTGCGGCCTATTGCAAGCATCAGGAAGGGGCCGAACTCCTTGATTCCAAAGGACTAAATATCTTTCTCGATTCCTACGGGCGTAAGCCTGCAAATACTTCGACGGTGGTAGAAAAGCTCGGCAAACGGTCTCTGGTGGGGATTGAGGATGACGGGTTACACTCTCACAAGAAGTTCAAACTCACGGATATGGGACAGGGTGAGGCATGGGAGATACTGCTTCGCCTGCGGCGCGGACGGGACAAGGGCCGGACTCATCTCACGGCGGTGATTTAGCGGCGTTCTCCTCGGTGAGCTTCGGCTCATCTCTGGTAAACCAACCCTCCCGGATACCGTAATGGTTGACCTACCGGGTAGATGCAGACCTCGGATGCTGCGGTATTACGCCTTGCACCCTTCATCGGGTTCCCCAATCCTGCGCCACCCATGAGCAAGGAGATATTGGACGAGACGAGTGGATCTTTGACCGAGGCCGCGAAAGAGGCCCGGGGGCTGGCGATCGATGCGGTGCATGCCTGTTCTTCCGGGCATCTCGGGCTTCCTCTGGGATGCGCCGAAATTGGAGCAGTCCTTTTCGGAGAAACAATGCGGTATAACCCCTCGGCACCTGGCTGGCTTAACCGGGACCGATTCATTCTATCCGCAGGTCACGGCTCGATGTTTCTCTACAGTTGGCTGCACCTTTCCGGTTACGATCTCTCCCTGCAAGCGGTGAAGGATTTCCGGAAACTTCACAGTGTGACCCCCGGCCATCCCGAGTATAAGGAAACCCCCGGAGTCGAGGCGACCACAGGTCCATTGGGGCAGGGTGTAGGAAACGCGGTTGGATATGCTCTCAGTGGCAAGAGGGCCGCAGCCCGGTTTAATACGGCCGATTACACCCTTTTTGATCATCATGTGATCGCGCTTGCCGGAGACGGCTGCATGCAGGAGGGAGTTGCTCGTGAAGCAATCGCTTTTGCAGGTCACAGTGGCTTGGATAACCTGATCCTGATTTACGATAGTAATGATGTGACCCTTGACGCCATGGCAGAGGTCACCCAGAGCGAGGATGCCGAATCCTATTTCGTGGCGGTTGGCTGGGATGCCGTCACCGTTGACGGGCATGACCTCGGCGCAGTGGCTCAGGCCCTCCGCTCGGCGAAGGAAAATGACAACGGAAAGCCGAAAGTAATTATCGCCAAGACCCTCATCGGGAAGGGCATTCCGGAGGTGGTTGGAACTGCCGCTGGACATGGAGAGGGCGGAGCCAAGTTTGCGGAGGCGGCCCGGGAGGGTCTCGGTTTGCCTGCGGAGACCTTTTACGTCTCCGAGGAGACAAGGAAGTTCTTCGACGACCGGAATAATACAATGCAGGATGACTTTTCTGCGTGGGAAAAGACCTACGAAGCATGGGCTGCTGAAAATCCCAATTTGGCAGCCGAGCTTCAGGACGGAGTTTCCAATTCCGTTCCTGATGATCTTCTCGACCAGATTCCGGAGTTTGATCCGGATCATAAAGACGCTACGAGGGGATCAGGGGGCGTAGTAATTAATGCGGTGTCAAAGGCGGTTCCTCAGCTAATAAGCGGATCGGCGGATCTCTATGGTTCGACCAAGAACTACATCAAGGACGATACGGATTTCAGTGCCAGCAATCCATCTGGACGTAACATCTGGTTTGGTATTCGTGAGCATGGAATGGGTGCAATTTGTAATGGAATTGCCTATGACGGACTCTTCCGGGCGAGTGGAGCGACTTTTCTGGTATTCGCGGATTATCTGCGACCATCGATCCGGCTGGCAGGCCTGGCGGGCCTCCCAGTGACCTATATTTTCACTCACGACTCGGTGGGAGTCGGAGAAGATGGACCAACGCATCAGCCGGTCGAAACAGTGAGTGGGTTGCGGGTGATTCCAAATCTCGATGTGATTCGTCCAGCCGATCCTGAGGAGGTGGCAGGCGCCTGGGCAGCTGCCATGCAGCGGACTGATGGTCCAACGGCTCTGATCCTGACACGTCAAGGGGTCCCTAATCTCAGCGATGTTCCAATAGCGGAGCGCCGTGATGGAGCCGCCCTTGGAGGATACGTGCTGCGAAAGGAGAAAGATTCGCTCGAGGCGATCATTATGGCGAGTGGTTCAGAGGTCGAACATGCCCTCGAGGCTGCCGCTCGCCTCGGTGATGGCGTCAGGGTTGTCTCAATGCCTTGTCTCGAACGATTTGATCGGCAGGAAGATGAGTATCGTGAATCAGTCCTTCCCGGGTTCTGCCAGAAGAGGGTCGCCATTGAGGCGGGTGTCACGAACCTCTGGTGGAAATACGTTGGATCAGCCGGGCATGTGATCGGTATTGATCGCTTTGGTCTCAGTGCGCCGGGGAACGTCGTTATGCAGGAGCTTGGCATTACTGCAGACAAGGTGGTGGAAGCCGTTGAGAAGCTCTAGGACTTAGGAATTTCCCGGTGTAGGGGCTCCTGAGACCTCACGCCCCGCTGTGGGGCTGGGCGGGTTGGGGACGTCAAGAGGGGGCCTTGCCAAAAGGGTTCTTGCTCCGGGGTCCGACCTGTTGGACTGTGCCGCCCCTCGGGAGAGCCGGGGTCTCCCTGGGAAGCCCGTGGCACGGGCAGGAAATAGATGGGAAATTCGGTGAAAATCCGGAGCGGTCCCGCCACTGTGTGGCCCACATCGAAGATGCGGGCCGAGCCAGATTGCCAGCCTGGGAAGATAGTTCAAATTGCCCGCGAGTGACGGGCGAAAGAGCAAATTATCCAGTGAAGAATGCTTTAATGAGGCCTATTAAGGTCACCACATGCTTGTTGGGTGCTTCGGTCCTCTTGGACCAGGTCCAGGGTCAGGAAATTGAGGAGACGGTGGTGGTGGCAAACCGTCTCGAAACTCCATTGCAAGCTGTCGGCAGCGCATTGACGATTCTGGGAGGGGAGGACCTTCAGCGGCGTGGGCTCGTTACCCTCGAGAACGCTTTGGGTCTTGTTCCTGGAACCGGAATTGGTTCTGAGGGTGGGCAGCGAGGTTCGATCTCAGCGCTTCGGATGCGGGGCACCGAGTCGGACCACACCCTGCTACGAATTGATGGGGTCAGGGTTTCAGACTCCAACATGCCGCCCCTGAACCTGATTGGGGCAGACCCTTTGTTTGGTTATTCTTCGATCAGTGTATTGAGGGGACCTCAGAGTGCCTTGTATGGAAGCGAAGCTATTGGGGGAGTCGTGGACCTGAATACGCGTGGAGGCTCTGATGAGCCCAGTCGGCAATTATTCCTTGAGGCGGGTTCCTTTGGAAGTCTGCGCGGTGGTGGAGAGCTTCAGGGAGGGGGCGAAGGTGTCCGGTGGTATATCGGGGGCAGTAGAGAACAGACGGAGAACGACCGTAGGGCGAATGATTTTAGACAGGATCTGTTCGCCCTGCGGGTAGAGCGGGATCTTGGAGCAGAGACCATCGCGGGAGTGACGGCCCGAGGTTGGTTCAGCAATCTGATGAATCCTGGTAGTGTGGGTAGTTTTTCCGGGCCGGCAGAGGATGAGCGAGAAGCGGCTCTTCTCACGGGTTATTTGAGCCACAGGGTAAATGATCGGCTGAGAAGTCACCTGACAGCAGGGCTTTATCGTGAGAAGTTCGAGGAGCGGGGAGATTTTCCGTTTGCGAGTGATGCAGAAAAGTCCTCTCTCGATTTGCGTAATGTGGTGAGTTGGGACAACCAGCACGAGACTGCGGTCGGGGCTCGGGCAGAGTGGACAGCCTTCCGTTCCACCGCCACGCCGGTAGATGAGCAGGGCTGGAGAAATGGGATTTACGCGAACCATCTCTGGCGTCCGACTGAAAAAGCCTCGGTCTCTCTGGGTGGCCGTTGGGAGAATCTTGAGAGATGGGGGGACTCTCTTACCTGGCGCGCAACTGGAAGCTGGCAGACCCTAGGAGAGAATGTTCGGTTCCATGGGAGTTACGGAACGGGTTTCCGAGCGCCTTCTTACTTTGAGCTGTTCGGGGCTATCCCGGCTTTTAATTTCGTTGGGAACCCGGATCTCAAGGCGGAGAGTTCAAGGGGCTGGGATGTGGGTATGGAGTGGAAGCCGTCTGAGGGCTTCCTCATGGATCTCACCTGGTTTGACAACCGTATCAAAAACCTGATTGATTTCAGTCCAGCAAACATTGGCAGGGCGACTACCTGCGGCATTGAGCTGAGCGCTCAGGGAAAGTTGTGTGATAATTTCCTTGGATGGCGGGGATGCTACACGTGGCAGCAGGCGAATGATGATGTGACCGGTTCACGCCTTGTCCGAAGATCCCGCCACCGGGCGAGCCTCGATCTTATGAGCGAGCCCCTGAAGGGACTGCTGTTTGGAGCCGGGATGACCTATGCCGCGGGAGTTGAAGACAACGATTTCTCGGCATTTCCCTCAATTCGGAAGGAACTTGATAGCATTGTTCTCCTGCGTGCCTACTGCACTTATCAGGTGAGTGAAAATGTCTCTCTCCATGGCAGGGTAGAGAACCTCCTGGATCGTAGCTACGAGGAGATTGCCAATTATCCCGGGCGCGGTCTTGGTGTTTTCGGGGGAATGCGGGTTCGCTGGTAAGCGGTCTCTTCTTCTATCGAAGGACTCCCTACGGCTACTCACCCAGGTAGAGCATTTGAGATGCGGCATCGAGGAGGGCTGAGCTCTCCTCAAGGAAATCCATGCCGATAATCCCATCTACTGGTCTCCCGGAGCGGTCCCGAAAAGTCTGGCGGATGGGCCCCAGAGGAGTAACTGCAACTTGCAATTCGTGAACGAGTAATTGACCAAAGAGCAGGTTATGAAGGACTGCGCTGCGGACAGAAGCGCGATCACCAGAGGCGTCAATGATTTTTGATCGCGATTCCACGGTTGGAATGCTCAGGCGGCTTGCGCTTTCGGACGCCATCACGGTTACCTCAGCTCCGGTGTCGACAACCCATGTCAGCCGGCGGTCTTCATAGCGGCATTCTACCAGAAGATGGGGAAGGCGTCCGGCTGGCTCCAGTGGCAATGAATGTAGGCCCAGTCCATCCTGCCTGCCCAGTGCCGTTATACCCTCCCGCTGGGTGTTGCCTGCTCGTGGGCCTGGAATCCAGAGGGTTCCCATCCGGAGGTCTACCAGCGATGCGAGTCCATTGAGTGCGTCGATTCCCAGCTGCCCATCGTAGCGGCTTGTTGCGGTGTGACGCCTTGAGGAGGGCGCCAGCATGAAGGGAAATGGAGTCGCGGTGACGCTCCCCGCTCCCAGTGCCCCCAGGCCGACCCACGATGCCACCGGACGTCCTAGAGCCCCTCTGCTGACGACCTTCACAGATTTTTCAGGGGTGATGCCACAGGCTCTGGCGACATCGTAATTGAGGTCGGTGCTGTTGGCCCCGGAATCGATGAGTAAATGAACGTCCTTACCGTTGACTTGGAAATAGCCGGAATAGCGGGAGTCCCCTGCCGTCTTTGTTAACCTGAGAGGCTCATATCCCAGAGAGGCCAGCCGGCTTTCTCGAGCGGTATTTGTCCGCAAGTCGGGCCTCGTCGCGCATTGCGTCAGGACAGAAACAGCAAGTGCGGAGAGGATGAGACGCTGCAGCGACCGCATGGTCAGAGTATAGTCTGGGATTTTCCAAATACGAATGACCAAACAAGAAATGTCGGGCCGTGGAGAAATCAGGAGAAGCGGACCGAGTGTTTCTTGGATAGCCGGAGAATGTCGCCCGGCTGGGGTTTCACAGAGGCGTTAGGATCGGTCATTTTTTCGCCATTGAGCTGAACTGCTCCTGTTGCGATGAACTGTTTCTTCAACTCCCCATTGGACTTCTTCTGGCCAAACCCCTCTTGATAAGCATACGAGGTGAGCTGAAGAACATTCATGTCGGCAGACAGGTTTCCGGTTGGAAGGCCGGGGAGGTCTGAACTCGCAAGGTCTTTTTTGGAGAACCGGGTCTCCCAGTCCTCCCTGGCAGCTAAACCCTCTGCTGCGCTGTGGAAACGGGTGGTGATCTGCTGCGCCAGTTGCTTCTTTGCTTCCATGGGGTGGAGTCCCTCATCGCGTCTTCCTCCAAGGAGGAGAAGGTAATAGCGATCCATGAGCTCATCGGAAATGCTCATGAGCTTGCCGAACATCTCACCCGGGAGATCCGAAACTCCCACGTAATTGTCGTATGACTTCGACATCTTCTTGACCCCATCCGTGCCTTCAAGGAGTGGCATGGTCATTACAACCTGCTGTGCCATTCCTTCTTCTTTCTGCAGGTCTCGCCCAACCAGCAGGTTGAAAAGCTGATCAGTGCCGCCCAGCTCGATATCTGCCCTGACCTCTACGGAGTCCCATCCCTGGACAATGGGATACTGGACCTCGTGCAGCCGGACTTCCTGCCCCTTGTCTATACGCTTCCGGAAGTCGTCCCGTTGGAGCATCTGCTGCATGGTGACACGTGAATTCAGTCGCAGAACTTTTTCAAAGTTCATGTTGCGGAACCATTGACCATTGAAAACGACCTCAGTCCGGGCTTCATCAAGAACCTTGAAGGCCTGTGTGGTATAGGTTTCGGCATTGGCCATGATCGCCTCACGGCTCAGGGGTGGGCGCGTTGCGCTGCGGCCGGAGGGGTCTCCGATGGCAGCAGTGAAGTCGCCAATGATGAGAACTGCCTGATGGCCGAGCTCCTGAAATTGTCTCAGTTTCTCAAAAACCACCGTATGGCCGAGGTGAATATCCGGAGAAGTTGGATCAAGACCGAGCTTTGCTCGAAGAGGCCGGCCCTCTTTCAATTTAGACTCCAGCTCACTGGGAGAGAGAACTTTTTCGGTGCCAGCGCAAAGGGTGGCAAGGGCTTGGTCAACTTCCGCCGGCATGTCTACATGATTTCTACGCAAGGTGAGCGGCTGGACAAGACAGATCCACCATGATTAATGGTGATTATGAATGGACAGCAGATTGAGCAGCCACCGTCCATGTCCCCGGATGATATCGAACCCGGGCGGTTGAGGGTCTTTGGAGTGTGTCATATCGTATTTGGCGGCCTCGGTCTGATGAATGTTGCGGGAGGGGTCGCTATGCAGTTTTTTCAAGAGTCTCTGTCCGCTTTGACCCAATCGAATGGGCCGGACAAGGTCCAGGAGATCCAGAACGAGATGTATCGGGATCTGGCGGTATATACCTGGATCACCATTACGATGTCCCTGATCGTTGGGGTTCTGATTCTGCTGTCCGGCATCGGACTGGTAAAACGGCGACAATCCTCGGTGCTGCTTTCAAATATGTATGCGCTGTCCTCACTTATCGCCAAAGTGGTTGGGATCGTTCTTTTCCTCCTGGTGGCCATGCCAGTCATAGGAGGGGCAGTGAATGCGATGCTGGCAGAGACCAACGCCGCGCTGCCGGGATGGGTGGAAGGCTTGCAGGTCTTTATCGGGGTGGTTGGCGTGCTGTCGTTTCTCCTCTCAACGATTTACCCCTTGTGCGCCCTGATCATGCTCAACAAGTCCCAAGTGAGGCAATATCTGGCAAGACATGGCCGCTGATCCCCACCAGCAGGTAGCGTGCCCTATCCGCGTTTAATCGAGAGTCCGGCAAGAAGACGCCAGGAGAGTGGGGCGACCGACGGGACTCGAACCCGCGACAACCTGAATCACAATCAGGGACTCTAACCAACTGAGCTACGGCCACCATCTCCGGACCCCGAAGTTGAGGGATCGGGGGAGACGATTCAAGGGCAAAGATTTAGGCTGCGGGTCGGACTTCCGTGAAAGGAGGCGAGCAACGTCCTTTACGCCACGCATGATATTCCATAAGACATCCACCCCTCCATGGACTTGTTGACGCAGAAACTCGGTTACCAGTTCAAGAATCCGTCTCTGCTCGTTCAGGCGATGACCCACCCGAGCAGGGCCTCAGAACACCGAAATGAACCAGCGGATAACCAGCGACTGGAGTTCCTTGGTGACGCGGTCCTCCAAGTAATCCTGACAAAGTACCTTTATTGTAGCCTCCCAGATGATGCGGAGGGCAGTCTGACAAAAATCAGGGCCAGTCTGGTTTCGAAACCTGCCTTGGCCTTGTGCGCCCAGAGATTGGGTCTCGGGGAGTATCTCAGGCTGGGTAAGGGTGAGGAAGGCACTGGAGGTAGAGAACGGGACTCCAATCTTGCCGATGCCTTCGAGGCGCTCCTCGGAGCGGTTTTCCTGGATGGGGGACTTGCGCAGGCAACGGAAGTTACCATGCGGCTGATGGATGAGGATTTACGCGACCTTTCCGGTTGCGAAGACATCAGCAATCCGAAGGGCCGTCTTCAGGAAGAGCTTCAGGCGATTCGGAGGGAAAGCCCAGTATATCGAGTTCTCGAGGAAGAAGGTCCGGACCATTTAAAAGAATTTCGGGTTGAGGTTCTCTGGAATGGAACACCTCTTGGCAGAGGAGGTGGGTCGAGTAAGAAAAATGCGGAGACCGCTGCTGCGCAGGATGCTCTTGAGCGGCGAAGCTGGGAAGCCTAGCGCGGGGAGCTTGTTCTTAGATTGATGGAGCGTCGCCACCTCTCGAACCGTATCCCCTGCCCGGAACTGCCTTCCGTGGACGAGGTTCTCACTGCCTCCACGACTTCGGTCTACGAGCGTGATTTTAATGCTGAATTCTATTATGCATCACTATGTTACGCCCAGTCCCTGTGGCTTGAGGGCAAGGCTGCGCAGGCGTTGTTACAGCTGAACAAGTCCTTCATGGCAGATTTCGGTGAAGGCGGGGAAGTCCTCAGCTTATGGCCTTTGCCCTATGGGGCCAAGCGCTGGGTAATGTCTCATTGCCCGGCAGAGGACTTCCTTGGAAATCCTGTCCGTCATTACCAGCACCTCGCGACCCGGATGCATGGAGTGCGTGCAGAACTACGTCGCTGGAGGGCGTGGGGTTGCTTTCATCTTGCAGAGAAAGCCCTGGACCAGGCAAGCAACCCCCGGGATGAAGAGCAGATCGAAATAGAGACAATTCTTATCCCGTCCGTGGCGCGAGTCCTAGATCAGCTCGAGAGACTGGGGCTTCCCGGTGAGGCCGGGCTTTTCGAGGAAGTTCTCGCAAGGGAGTGATTTTTTGGGGTAGGTGAGATGAGCAGAGAGGGACTTTGATTCTTGAGCCGAGCGTCTTCCCGAGTTCTCATGGCTCAGTCTCCTGCCCTTCCTGATTGATGAAAGCTCTGAGTCTTCTACTTCCGTTCGTTTTGGTTGCCCTGGTTTGCGCGGCAAAAGTCACGGGACCCGGGAAATTCTCTCATCAGCGAACAGTCCTTTCGCGTGGATTTGTCACAGAGGGGGCTTCAATTGGGGATGTGAATGGTGATGGTCATCAGGACCTTGTCGCCGGGACCCACTGGCACGCTGGCCCTGATTTCAAGAAGAGTCATCGCTACTATCCCGGGGAAGCCGTTGATCCCAAGGGGTATGCCCATAGCTCATTCCTTAGCTGGGTCATCGATGTGGATTCGGATGGCCGCAATGACATTCTTCAGATTGCGCATGGCCCCGCTTTTCATCTCGACATCTACCTGCAGCCTGAAAATGGAACAGAGGTGGAAGAGTGGCCAAAGCATCGGGTGGTGACCAGTTTTGGTGGAGAGTCACCCCACTTGGCTGATATTACCGGGGATGGGAAGCCGGAGCTGGTAGGGCTTCGGAAGGATGTTTGGGGGTTTTATCGTGCGGACTGGAAGCAGGTGACCAAGCCCTGGTCCTTCCATGCGATCTCAGGCAATACCAAGGCGGGTCACTACACCCATGGTCTTGGGGTTGGCGATCTCAATGGAGATAAACGGCCCGATATAATTTGGAAAGAGGGCTGGTATGAGAGCCCCGAGGACGCCCTTAGTGGTCAGTGGACTTTTCATAAGTTTCAGTTCTCACCCCAGGGAGGCGGGCAAATGCTGGTCTATGACGTGGACGGAGATGGAGACAATGACGTCGTGACGAGTTTGTGGGCTCACGGGTGGGGAATCGCCTGGTTCGAGAATGAAATGAGTTCCGATGGGGGTTCTCTGAAAAAACACATTATCATTCCATCAGAAGCCAAACCGGGAACTGGGGGAGTTGCCTTTTCACAACATCACTCCATGGCCCTAGGGGACTTCAACGCCGATGGGCTGATGGACTTCGTCACGGGTAAGCGTTGGTGGGCACATGGTGGGGGAGACCCCGGGGCGGATCAGCCCTCGGTTCTCTACTGGTTTGAACTAAGGAGAAGTGAAAAACATGGGGTGGAATTTATACCGCATCTCGTAGACACGGATTCGGGAGTGGGAACCCAGGTTGCAGTGGGCGACCTCGACGGGGATGATAAAACCGACATTGGGGTTGGAAATAAAAAGGGAGTCTACATTTTCCGAACTCGCTAGGTCATCCTCCCGGGGGCTTTCTGGCAGGCGCTGAGCTGGGATAGGGCCCTCTTTCTTTGGTAATTCCCGATAAAACAGGAGTTTTGGGATGTGGCCGGCGATTTGCGGGAACACGGATGTGGGATTGCCTCTGCTGAGATGGCCCCCTTAGGATAAGGAGTCATTGAGTCATTCATAAGCCCATGAGTTATTTCAAAAGTTGCAAAGTCCTGTGGGGTGCTAGTGCCCTGCTTTTTTTCGGGGGGGTAGCGGCTCTCTCTGCTAAGCCTGGTGATACGATATACCAGCGAGGGTTCCTCAGTATCGAAGAAGCCCACAAATCTCTCGAATTACCTGACGGATACTCCCTCGAACTGGTCCTCAGTGATCCGCATATCGAGGAGCCAGTGGCCTGTGCGTTCGATGGGAATGGCGTTCTCTACGTCGTGGAAATGCGGACCTACATGCAGACCGCTGATGCGACGGGCGAGCAGGAGCCCAGAAGCAGGATTTCACGACATGAGGACACCGATGGGGATGGGGTCTATGACAAGCACAGTGTCTTTATTGACAACCTTCTTCTGCCCAGGGCGGTTTTGCCCCTCGATGACCGGGTGATGGTGCATGTGACCAACACCCTTGATCTCTGGAACTACCGGGATACCGATGGAGATGGGGTCGCCGATGAAAAAGTGAAGATTTATGATGGGGGAAGACGGGGAGGTAACATGGAGCACCAGCCGAGTGGGCTGATCTGGTCGCTTGATAACTGGATTTATATCACCTACGAGAACCGCCGCTACCGATATACGAATGGTAAATTAGAGATGGAGCGCATTCCCCGTGGGGGCGGGCAATGGGGCCTGACGCAGGATGATTGGGGGCGCCTCTACTATTCCACGGCAGGAGGAGAAAATCCGGCGTTCTATTTCCAGCAACCTCCGGTCTACGGTATGCTCGATCTGCCGGGACAGACCGGACGGGATTTCCGCCGTGTGTTTCCGATTGCGGAGATTCCCGATGTGCAGGGCGGTCGTGGGCGGGTTGGCTCCAACGGGGGCCTCAACAATATGACTGGCTGTGCGGGTCAGGGAATCTTCCGGGGAGACCGTCTTCCCGAGGATATCCGGGGCGACCTGATCATTCCGGAGCCGGTCGGGCGATTGATCCGACGGGCTTCTGTTAACAGGACAGAGGCCAAGACGGTCCTGACTAATGCGTATCCTGGTTCCGAGTTCATTCGGACCCGTGATGCTAATTTTCGCCCGCTGTGGGCCGAAACCGCGCCGGATGGACGAATGCTGCTTGTCGATATGCATCGGGGCATCATCCAGCAGGGAAACTGGACGCGCCCGGGCAGCTACCTGCGTGGGGTAATCGACAAGTGGGGGCTCGATAAGAATGTGGGCAAGGGCCGGATCTATCGTCTGGTGCATAGGGATTTCAAACCAGGCCCTCAGCCTCGCATGTTGGATGAGACAACGGAGGAACTGGTCAAGCATCTCTCTCACCCAAATGGCTGGTGGAGGGATACCGCCAAGAAGCTGATCGTCCTGCGAGAGGATCGCAACTCGGTCATTCCGGCTCTCAAGGACCTTGCGCTCAAGGGTAAGACAGAGCTTGGTCGAGCGAATGCTCTTTGGACCCTGGAGGGAATTGGAGCAATAGACGCTGATACGGTTGCCTCAGCGCTGGGGAATAATTCAATCATGGTAAAGGTTCAGGCACTCAGGGTCGGGGAGCCTTTGATAGGAGAGGGTGATCAGAAGGTCGTATCCTCCATCCTGCAACTTGGGGAATTGAGTGGAAGCCCTAACGCGGAAGTAGCGACTCAGGTGATCAATTCTATTGTTCTTAGTGGAACGCAGAATGAGGACCTTCTGGCCCTTGCCGATGAAGTGGCGAGGTCCTTCGAGGGAAATGACGCAGTAAAGGCTGTGGTCAGTAAGAGTGCTAGCATGCGGGCTCAGGCAAGGGCAGCAGCAGAAGCGCGCAGGAAAAATGCCCAGCTTGCCCGTTCCATGGAGAAGGGCAAAGTGATCTTTAACCAGCTGTGCTACACCTGCCATGGCCCGGATGGGAAGGGAACTCCGGTGCCTGATGGTAAGCCTGGTCAACTTCTGGCACCTTCAATGGTTCAGGCTCCACGTATTATTGGGAGCGGGAGCACGATGATTCGCACGATCCTGCACGGTCTCACCGGGCCACTCGATGGGAAGACCTACCCGGGCCTAATGGCCCCGATGAATTCACAGGACGACCAATGGATTGCGGATATCGCTACCTACGTAAGGAATAGTTTTGGGAATAAGGCGGCTCCGGTCACTAAGGACTTTGTGGCGGCTATTCGCGAGGAGAACAAAAGCCGCACTACACCCTTCACTCTTCCAGAACTTGAAGCTCTCGATCCGCCCATGCTGGTCAACCGGGGGGACTGGACCCTTACCGCAAGCAATGGAGCGGATGGCTGCAAGAATGCAATTGATAGTGATGGCGGTAGCCGATGGACCTCGGGCCGGACTCAGAGGGGTGGAGAGTGGTTCCAGATAGAGCTGCCAGATGTATCCAAGGTAAGTGAGATCATCCTGGATGCGGCGCCTTCAACGGATGATTATCCACGAGAATATGAGGTTGTGGTAATGGCGAATAATGAATGGAGTAAGGTTCTCGCCAAGGGGATGGGCGACGGTCCCGTCACCGTGATTGGCCTCCCACTCGTAAACACAAAGATTATCCGGATCACTCAGAAGGGCCGTGCGAACGGCGGCAAGCACTGGTCGATTCACGATCTCCAGATCAAGGGGAAGAAGCTGTAAATCAGATGACTGAAAAAGCTAAAGGCCATCCCGTGCCGGGATAGCCTTATGGAGTCCAGGGGTGGAAATCCAAATGTTGAAGAGCTATCGCTTCGGGTAATCCTGATTTGCGTCTAGGTCTGCATCAGTGATCTTGTCGGAGGGCACCCCATCAGTGGGAACCTCTGCCTTCGCGCACCATGTAATCGCATTCAGGACGATCCGCCGGAAGTCGTCGTGGCCCCAGTTGCGATGAAAATGTCCTCCCGTGAATCCGAAACCTCGACCGCCGTCGGGACGTTCGTAGGCCCATGCCAGATGTTGTATTTCTCCGCGCTCAAGGGCGGCCTTAACGTGTTGATTGCCAGAGTGAAAACCATTTCTCCTTTTCATTGTGCTGGCAGGGGGATGGGCAGAGAGAATCGGGGTCACTCCTTTCATTTCCTCTTGAAAGCGCATGTGGAAATACCATTCATCACGGATCTTGAATGGCTTTACCCCGCGGGTGATGGGGTGCTCTGGCAGTTCCTTAAAATCAGCATCCCAGTGCGGGTTGACTGACCAATTTCCTTCGAAGTAGCCGCCGATCCAATCGAGAAACTTTTCGCCCGATTTGCCCTTAGGTACCTCAACACCATAATGAAGGCAGACTAGGCCGCAGCCGTCCTTAAGTTTCAGGTCCAAGCCCTCCAGATGTTGATTAGCCATGTGGCGCCCGCCGCCATCGCAATAGAAGATGATGCAGTCGGCATCCTCTAGCTCAGTGGCATTGGCGGGCCATCCCTTGGCGAGATGGACCTCTGCTTCAAGATCCTCTCCCATATGTTTGTTCAGTTGATTGGCAAGCAGCAGGCATCCTGCCTTGTGCTCATGCTGGTCGTAACCATGGCTTCGGTGACCAGCCATGAAGACAACCTTCTTTTTGCCCTTGGCGGTGGAAGATGCTTTTCCATCCTTGTCTCCGAGCAGGGCAGGCCCGGTAAAGGCTAGGAGAAGAATGGCTAAAAGGGCGGTAGTTGCAGTTTTCATGGTCAAGTCGGATACCACACTATCAATGCCGTGATTGCAACCCGGCCGTTAAGCCGCGTCGGCTTCGGCCATTTTTCCCTTATCGAGGTAAGACAGTCGGAAGCAAGACAGGAGGAAGGGAGGCCTTATTTTACCCTCATGACGCCCTTCATGATCCGCCAATGCCCAGGAAATGTGCATACGAAGTCATATTGACCGGGTTGTTCCGGAGAAGTGAATTCGAGTGCTTCAGTCTCTCCCGGGAAAACGAGCCCGGTTGCTGCAATGACCTCGGGGATGTCTGGGACGTAGCCCAGTTTGACCGCAGCAGGATGGTCTGCCAGCATTTGATCCGCTGCTGTTCCCATTTTCTCTAGAGAGCCAGGTTTTCCGATTACGATGTTATGGGGCATGGAATCGGTATTTTCAAAAAGTAGTCTTATTCGTTTTCCGGAAGGAACGTCGAAGACTTTCCTATCGAAGAGCATTTGCTCTCTTACGGACTTCAGTACGATCGTAATGGACTCAGGGTCCTTGCCTGTTTCCGGGGTTTGCTCTCCTTCCTGTGACTCGACACTCTTCTGGAGCACCCGTGCAAACTGGTCGCCCTTTTCTGCCCGGTCACTGAGGTGACTGATGAGAGCGGCCCTGGCATTTCCGGAAGCATTCTTTCCAAAGTAAGAAGCAATGGAAATTACCGTGCCGCCCAATCCGGACTCGCTGGTCTCCTGCAGGTAGATATCGTCATACCAGGCCGTGCCCGTTTGTCCCCCATAGCCTCCGTAGAGTGCATGAATGATAATTTCCGACGCACTGCCGGAGTCAAAATCAACAGAATACTCCGTCCAGCCCGTTGTGCCGCGAGCGGCCTTGGTCCGGTGTCCGACTCCATGAACATTGAACATGGATCCGCTTCCTTTTACGTTTTCGGTACGGATCCATCCTCCGAGGCGGTAGCGGGTATTGCGCTTCACCTTGATCGTAGCAGCCCACCCTGAGTCCGAGCTCTGGTCGCTGGTGACCTTCAGGCACATACTCCCGTTGCGCCCTTCCTTGACAGCAGAGAAGACTGCATTCTGGGAGCCACCGTGAAAGCGTGGTTTCCAGCCTTCAGGCTGACCTCCTTGAATTTTTTCGATATCTCCATTGTGGAGCACATCTCTGGGGCCCTTGGTTTCTTTTGGTCTGATGCGGTCGAGGGCACTTTTAACGAAGGATCCCCCGTGCCGGCGTGCTGCCACCTGGAAGGCATCATGAAGGACTGGGTCATTCATGATGACTGCCGAGTCTGTGCTGATAAGCTCTACGAGAGCGCTCCCAATTGCCTCTGAGTTTCCAAGGCTCGAAAAGGCGAGGAGTAGATCCAGAAGGACCCTTGGCTCTCTGATGGTGATTTTCCCGTCGGAGATGAACATCTTGGCCAAGGTGTCATCGAGGGGCGCATTGCGGAGCGCGGCCCTCTTCAGACCTGCATCTTTAGAGGAGAGAGCCGCCTTGATTGTCTCGAGGTCGAGGGACCCATTGCCAGCCTTGGCATAGAACTCGTGGATATTGCTCACTCTGTCGATGGCCTGGCCCTTTTCGACGGCTGCTCGTTGAGCCTCCATTCGCCAGAACATGTTACTACTGGCGAAATCGGCCCTGTAGCGATCATTGGGAGAGCCCTTGGGGTAGACCCTGTAGATTCGTCCGTGCTGCTTATCCCGGTGTGGAGTGACGTAGGCGTTGCCCTTGCCCCGTTTGGCGTCCAACCCTGAGGAGCCCTTGTTAGGGGTTGGGTTGTGCTGGATGACGACATTGTACCAGTCACAGATCCAGAGTGCTCCGTCTGGACCAACTTCGGCACATACCGGTCCAGACCAGGCATCAGCAGAATTATAAATGTTGTTGGGTTGCTGTTGTAGTTCAAAGCCAGCGCCCTTTGCGTGGCGGGTCCACTGCCCAACGAGTTTTCCGGTCGGCGCACAGATGAAGGCGATGTTGTTCCAGTAACGTTTGGGAAACCGCCGGGAGGTGTAAAAGGCGTGTCCCGCAGCGGCAGTATAGCGATTGTGGGCATCGACCTGACGAATGTCTGTGGAGCTCGGAAAGAAGAGGGGGTTATCGTCTGCTCGTGGAGTACGTGGTTGGCTGAGTCCGGCCTGCTCGTAATGACTTCGGGGAAAGGTGAGGTAAAAGCTTGGGTTTGCGTTCGCGGTCGAGCCGTGAATGTCAAATTCCTCGGAGAAGCCCAGGCCCCAGGTGTTGTTGGTAGTGTTCTGGAGAAATTCCATCGCACTCGCATCTGGCTTGAATCGAAATACTCCGGTGCCGAATCCATGAGTTTGACCACCTACTTCTCCTCCGAAGCCAGAATATCCAGTAGTCGCCCAGATCCAGTTATCTACCCCGTAGCGGAAGTTGGAGGTTCCGGCGTGGGTATCCCCGGTGCGAATACCGGTGAAGAGGACCTCACGAACATCAGCAACGTCATCTCCGTCGGTGTCCTTGAGAAAAAGAACATCTGAACCATTCGTGCAGATGACTCCATCATTTACGAAGACCATGGTGGTGGGGATTGAGAGTTTATCGGCAAAGATGGTGAACTTGTCAGCCCGCCCATCTCCGTCAGTATCCTCGCAGATCTTGATCCGATCATTCCCGATATTTCCTGCCTGCAAGTTGTTCGGGTAATCAATAGTTTCCACGACGAAGGCCCGGCCCTTATGATCCCATGCAATGTAAATCGGATTGACGATTTCAGGCTCGGAAGCGAAGAGGGATAACTCAAACCCCGGGGGGACCTGAGCAAGCTTGATGGATTCCTCCGGGGAGAAGGGCTTGGGAACCTTGGTGACCAACTTGCGCTTGATATAGCCGGGTAGTCGGACGTCGATCATTTCAAACTCTGGTAGTTTGAGGGCGGCAAGCTTGCCCCGAGTTTCGTCACCCACTGCCCAGTAAACTGCCCGCTTGAGAAGGTCGTGAAAGTTGGGTTGATCCCAGACGCGGTGGTCGTGCCCGGAAGCGGTATAGAAGACGCGGCCCCTGCCTTGGGTTCGGGTCCATGTCCATGGCTCTCCGTCCCTCTCCTGAAGAATGGTTCGATCGGAACCATGGCGTTCATGGACATAAGTTTCGTCCCAGGCGGTAAATCCTTCGTAACCCTTCGTGATCTGGTGAGTGGCGTTGGTGGTCCGGGGAGAAAACTCAGTGCCGCCGTGTGACTTGAAGACGCCCCCGACGAGTTTGACGAAGGCCTCGGATTTCCCGTAGCAGGCCGAGGCCGAGTGGATGGGGAGAAAGCCGCCCCCTTTCTCGACAAAATCCACAAGGGCCTTTTCCTGTTCCGCGGGCATCGGCCCGCGCTGTGCCCAGTTGCCATACATGAGGACCGCATCAAATTGAGCCAAAGTATGGGGGTGGAGGGCCTCGGAGGGCTCCTCGAGGTAGGTCAGGTTGATTCCATCATCGCCGAGGTGCTTTTTCAGCACGCGATAGCGAGTGATGGGATCATGTCCGGGGTGGTTCTTTGTAGGAGCACCAAAAAATAGGACTTCGAGGCGGCGGGCGTTTTCTCGTGGTGAAATCAGCGGGGCCGCAAAGGCGGCCACCGCAAGCGCGAGGGTAAGGATGAGAGGCGTGTGTTTCATGGGAAATGATTCCGATTCAGTATTCGAGCGACGGTATTTGGTTGGATCAGCGAGATCAAATTGCGTTCCAGCTTCAAGGTAGACTCTGGCCCCATGCCTGTCTTTGGTGTTTTCTTGACCGGTCGTGCCGAAAAAACACAAAAGCGGGGTTGTCCCGGGTATGCCTCTGTAACAAGAAAATCAAAGGAGCATTAACAATGAAATTAATCCCCTGGGTTCAGGAACTCTACACACATTGCATTGGCGACGTTCACTTTGTTATCGGTCTCCTTCAATGTGCCATCGCTCCTGATCTGGAAGACGGGGACATTGCCTGATTTTTGTCCCGCAACAAGCAGCCAGCGACCCTCCGGGTCTACTCCGATATTCCGGGGAATCTCGACCTTTGCCGGGACGTTCTGAATTCTCTTGATCTGGCCTTCCTCAAGAACCTTGAACACGGAGATGGAATCCCGGCGCTCCCCCTTGACGTCGCGGTTGGCAGCATAAAGATATTTTCCACTAGGGTGCACCCTGATCTCGGAGCAGCTCATTCCCTCGGAGTTGTCGTTTGCAGGGAGGCAACTGACTTCCTGTTTGGCATGGCCGAGAAGTCCACTTTCGGGGTTCCGGTCGTATACCGCGACGGTCAGGTGCAATTCGGTGAGGACGTAGGCATGCCGCCCGTTCTTGCTGAATTTCATGTGGCGCGGTCCGGCACCGGGTTTGGTGCGAGCAGAGCCTACTTTCTTGAGGGTAGCGGTGGCCGCATCCAGGCCGTAAATGACTACCTGGTCGATTCCGAGGTCTGGCGAGTAGGCGAATTTATTATCAGGACCAGGGTAGATTGAGTGTGCGTGTGGCCCTTTCTGGCGCCTGAGGTTGACACTGGATCCTTCGTGCTGGTGAGCCGATGCTGATTTTACAAGAGATCCGTCCTCATCGATTTTCAGGGCAGCCACGCTGCCGCTTCCGTAATTCGCGACCATGAGGCATGTCCCTGTTCTGTCCACAGAAACGTGGCATGGTCCGCTGCCCTCCGAGGATTGAAGATTGATGGGGTTGAGCATGTAGTCCTTCCCGATTTGAAAGGCCGCTACCTGGTTTTCACTACCTCTTGCGGTTGAATAGAGGTATTTCCCATTGGGGTGGAGAGCGAGGAAGCCAGCCCCGGCAATATTGGCTGCCAGCCTTGGTGGCGAGAGCTTCCCGGTCTCGGTATCAAGATCACAGAGATAGATTCCCTTGCTGTCCCCTCTGCCCTGTGTTCCGAGATACACTTTTGTGGTGCCTGCGTGAGCGAGAATCTGGGAGAAAAAGAGAAGGCCGGCGAGAAACCGGAAAACTTTGAGTTGCATGGCCGGCAATTGACGGAGAATCAGGGCCTGTCTGCAAGCCTTGTCTGAATAGAAGAGCCCGGGTGGGTGTGTAAGGCGCTTTGCTCGGAACGGAATTCGGCATGTTCAGGGATATAATGTCGCTGAATGCTGTTCTTGCGGGAGGAGTTGGGAAAAGATACGAATTCCCATGATGCGGTACTTATTTTGTCTCCTCATACTGATCTCCGTAGTCGATGCAGCGCCAATGGTGCCGGGAAAAGAGAGTAAGGAGTTTCGCGAGATCATGGCTGCGGTAGCTGATCCGGTAGAGGATGCTGTACACCAGAGGGTCACGTTTCGCATCAACCATATCATGATGGAAAAAGACTGGGCGTTTGTGGATGCCCTCCCACTCACTATGGATAGTAAGAGGATCAATTATGCAGGAACCATGTTTGAGGAATGGATTGAGGAGGCGGATGAGGTGCTCTGGGTACTTCTGCGCTACAAGAGAGGCCGCTGGTATATCGTGGAGAGAGAGTTTTTTACTACGGAAGCAACCTGGGTCGATTGGCCACAATACTTCCGGGCGCCGAGGGGAATTTTCCCAAAGCGTAAGTTCAACTAGACTACCTGTTCCCGGGGAAACGGGATCGATCTGAAATTTTACCCAACACTATGAAACATTATATCTTACCTCTTGCCCTCATGGCCCTGAGCTCCTCCTTTCTCGGAGCGGAGCGCCCGAAGATCGGATCTGTCGTTCGGCATGATCCGGCCTTTGACCAACTTGTTGCGAAGGACGCCGAGATCGAGGTCTTGGCGTCCGGGTTTGTCTGGTCTGAGGGGCCTGTCTGGGACAGTAAAAACAACCGGCTTCTCTGGTCCGACGTTCCTGCCAACACGATCTATCAGTGGTCTGAGGGGAAAGAGGGTCATTCCGTCTTCATGACGCCCTCAGGATACACGGGCGTGACTCCAGGGTATCCTGAACCCGGATCCAATGGACTTTCTTTTGACGCCAAGGGGCGTCTCGTCTCATGTGAGCATGGCGACCGGAGGGTCGCAATGCTGACTTCTGAAGGGGGTAAGGTCACCCTTGCTGATCGCTACGACGGGAAGCGTTTCAACAGCCCTAATGATCTCGTCATCCATTCAAGCGGTGCGATTTACTTTACCGATCCTCCCTACGGCTTGCCCCGTCGGGAAAAGGATCCTCGTCGGGAAACGGACTGGTTTGGAGTTTATCGGATCGAAACCGATGGAGGGGTAACCCTGCTGACAAAGGATTGTGACCGACCGAACGGGATTGCTCTTTCGCCTGATGAGAAGAAGCTTTATGTCGCCCAGTCCCACGGCCCGAAACCCTATATCTTTTCATGGGATATCAAGGCAGATGGAACCCTCGGCGCTCAGAAGGTCCTCTTCGATTGCTCCACGTTGGCCCGAAAGTATCCTGGAGCTCCCGATGGCATGAAGGTCGATAAGGACGGAATCATCTGGACTACTGGTCCGGGCGGGGTGCTTGTGATTTCTCCCGAGGGGAAGCTCCTCGGACATATTCTGACTGGTCAGCGTACCGCAAATTGTAACTGGGGTGATGATGGGTCGACCCTCTATATGACGGCCGATTTCCATGTCTGTCGAATTAAGACTCTTACAAAAGGCGCGGGTTGGTAGGAGCAGAAAGACTTCCCTGACTAGATAGCCGATACCCTGCCGGGCCGGCCCGATGGCGAGAATCACCATCGCAATTGTGACTCCCGTTAGGTTAGGGGTGGTCGTCCTTGCTACAACTAGTCGGCTTAAGGTTTCACCCACGGAATAATCCGATGGCGCGCGTTGTGCCTCAGGCCAGCACTTCCTCGACGACTCGCGCCTTTTCAACCCCGG
The DNA here is from genome assembly GCA_029242545.1 of Roseibacillus sp. Taxonomy (GTDB): domain Bacteria; phylum Verrucomicrobiota; class Verrucomicrobiia; order Verrucomicrobiales; family Akkermansiaceae; genus Roseibacillus_B. The sequence goes on along the minus strand of JAQWTV010000172.1, from coordinate 40,113 downwards.
TGAGGCGAAAGTCGAGCCCCTGGAACCGATAGGTGAGCCGTTCGTGATTGATTCCAAGCTGTTTCAACATGGTGGCGTGTAGATCATGAACGGAGACGTGGTCCTTGGCGACCGCGTAACCAAGTTCGTCAGTTTCTCCCCAGCTCGCACCGCCCTTGATCCCGGCACCGGCCATCCATACCGAGAATGCCTGGATGTGATGGTCTCGCCCACTACCTTGCGCCATCGGGGTGCGTCCAAACTCTCCTCCCCAGATGATGAGGGTGTCTTCCAGAAGTCCCCGCTCCTTGAGGTCCTTGACAAGGGCCGCGGTGGCCTTATCGATGTGGCCGGCTACGGTATTGATCGCTCCCTTGACGTTCCCATGGTGATCCCATCCACGGTGATAGAGCTGGATAAAGCGAACCCCACGCTCGGCGAGGCGGCGGGCGACGAGGCAGTTGGAGGCGAAGGATCCGTCCCCGGGCTTGGCCCCGTAGAGGTCGAAAACATGTTTAGGCTCCTTGGACACGTCGACAAGGTCCGGGACGGAAGCCTGCATCTTGAAGGCCATTTCATACTGGGCGATCCGGGTGGCAATTTCAGGATCATTCTGTCTCTGGCCCAGCAGGTTATTCAGTCCGTTGATGGTATTCAGGAGGTCTCCCTGGTTGTCCCGTGAGACCCCGGCGGGGTTGTTTACATAGTGAACCGGATCACCCTTGGAGTTGAATTTGACACCTTGGAATCGAGAGGGGAGAAAACCACTGTGCCACTGACGGGCGGCGATGGGCTGATCCTGTCCCCCACCGGAGGAGGTCATTACTACAAAGCCTGGAAGCTCGTCCGTGTCTGCACCGAGTCCGTAGAGAAGCCAGGAGCCCATCGAGGGCCGGCCAGGAATGACCGACCCGGTGTTCATGAAGGTGTGAGCGGGGTCGTGGTTGATTTGCTCAGTAGACATCGAGTTGATGACCGCAATGTCATCTGCAATGGATCCGATGTGGGGGAAGGCAGAGGACATGAGTCTGCCACACTCTCCGTAGGGTTTGAACTCATGCTGAGGCCCAAGGCATTTGAGCTTGTTCCGACTTCCCTGGAGCTGCGCAAGTTGTTGCCCCTTGGTAAAGGATTCCGGCATCGGTTTGCCGTTGAGGCGGGCAAGCCCCGGCTTGTGGTCGAGGGTTTCCAGATGGGAGGGGCCGCCTGCCATGCAGAGGTGGATTACCCTTTTGGCTTTTGGTGCGAAGTGCAGTTTTTCATCGAGGACGCCCTTCCACTTGGAAGCAGCTTGGGTCTCGTGGCTCAGAAGATAGGCGAGGGCGGCACTGCCAACGGAGTAGGATGAGCCCTTGAGAAAGGTCCGCCGGTTGATCGCATTGATGAGCTGTTCGTTCATGACTGACAATGGTGAAGATTCCCCGTCTTAGTATCGGGTAATGGTCTCATGCAGGTTGAGTAGGGCCCTGGTGACCGAAGTGAAGGCGGCAAGGTCCATGGGATTGGCTTCTCTGCCTGCAGTGTGGAGCCCGACTTTCAAAAGTGCATTCGCTTCCTCCGGACTCTGGATGTAACGCTTGAGCTGTCGATCGTATAGCTCCTTCAGGAGTTTACTTTCTTCTGGATGAGGTTTCCGCTGGAGGAGCTGCTGGAAGCCCATTTCAAGGCGTTCGTTGAAGGGGCGGCTGTCTCCCGTGAGCTTCTCTGCGAGGACTCGAGCTGCTTCAACAAAGGTAGGATCGTTGAGGAGATTCAGAGCTTGCTGAGGGGTATTGGAGGTTTCCCGGCTCGCGGTGCATTCTTCCCTCGGGGGGGCGTCGAATGCGACGAGCATGGGATGGAGGAAGCTTCTCTGCCAATGCATGTAAACCCCACGACGATACTGGCTCTGATCATTATGCTGTTTGTAGGTTCTCTTCGGAAAGTTTAGCTCCCGGTAGTAGCCAGCCGGCTGGTAGGGGCGAGCGCTCGCACCACCAATCATAGGATTAAGCAGGCCTGAGACTGCGAGGGCGTTGTCTCTGATGAATTCGGCAGGCAAGCGGCGGGAATTCTGCCTCGAGTAGAGCAAGTTGTAGGGATCAGAGCCAGTCATGTCCCTGGAGGCATTGGAGGATTGCTGGTAGGTTTCCGAGGTGAGGATCAGTTTGACGAGGTGCTTGATGTTCCAATCGCTCTCCATGAATTCTACCGCCAACCAGTCCAGGAGCTCAGGATGAGTAGGCCACTGGCCTTGGTTGCCAAGGTCCTGCAGATCGCGCGAGAGACCGGTGCCGAGAAAGAGGGCCCATACCCGGTTGACCAAGGCTCGTGCCGTGAGTGGGTTGTCCTTGGAAGCGATCCACTGGGCGAGGTCAAGCCGTGTGAGGCGATCCTGTCCGGGTTTTAATTTTTGCGCATCAGTAGCAAGAAAACCTGGAAGTGCCGGCTCCACAACAGGGCCGGAGCGGTCCATCCAGTCCCCCCTGGGCAGGATTCGAATCTCACGTGGATTCGCGGAGAGGGTAACGAGGGTCATGCGGGTGGAGCCCATCGAGCCCTTTGCCTGCTGGTCCAACTTGGCGATTTTGTCGCGAACCGGCTGGAGCGAAGGTGCAATCGTTCGGAAGTGATCCATTAGTGGTCCGCGGAGCTCGGCATCGATTTTCTTGTTCCCAGCTGCCAGCAACTGTTTTCGAAGATTTTCTGGAATGCCTGCAAGTGCGGCGCCGGCATCGCTGGTCGTTCGGCCTGCCAGATCCCAGAGGACCTCTCCTGCGTGCTGAGTATAGGCCAGCTGGGTGATCTTGGTTCCCGCGGGTAGCCCAACCTTTTCGGCGGATACCTCGATCCTTACCCATTTGCCCGTCGCGGGAAGGTCGCCGGCCCGGTGGTGATCTGGGCCGTTGCTTCCCCGACCGTATGGGATGAGATCCTCGCCCCACCAAGCTCGATGCTCCCATGAGTTCTCTGCGTTGAATTGAAGCATGATCTGGCGCGGGGGATTCTTGGGATTCAGCCAGACGTAGGCAAAAAGTTGTTCTCCATCGCCAAGGCTGATCGGTTTGCTGTCGGCGTTCACAATATGCTGAACGAGGCCGGAGCTTGTCTGGCGGCGAGCGACCTTTCCGGAATGAACATTCTCGGTAACGGTCTGGACTCCCTCGAGTGGAAGCTCGTTATCATCAAGAATTGGAAGGTCCTTTGGCGTGCTGGCTGAAATTTTTCCTCTTAGATCTTTGATCCACGCGAGGAAATCCTTTTCGAGCTGGGGTCCAGTCACCTCTAATTCCTTTTCGAGGGTGTTTTTTTCCGCCTCAATTCGCGTCAGCTCATCGGTATTTTTTGGTTCGGGGACGTCGAGTGCTGGCCCCCACTTATCGAGCTTGAAACCCGGGTATTTCTTAATATCCGCTCCGGGATTGTAGCGGCCGTCCCCATTGTAGGCTCCCTTCTCGTAGATATCGGAAAAGAAGGCTTCCATGGAATAAAAGTCCTTGGCGGTGAAAGGATCGAATTTGTGATCGTGGCACTCCGAGCATCCCATCGTTGAACCGAGGAAAGCAACGGAAGTTGTCCGTACTCTCTCGGCATAATATTTGGCGATGTATTCGGCATCCTGGATGCCTCCTTCCTCAGAAACCTGGTTTACCCGGTTGAATCCTGTGGCGACGTATTGTTCGGTCGTAGGTTTTTTGAGTAGGTCTCCTGCCAGTTGTTCCACGATAAAGGTATCGTAGGGCTTGTTGTGATTGAAGGCCCGGATCACATAGTCCCGGTAGGGTGTCACGCTCCATGTCTTGTCGCTATGGTAGCCGTGGCTATCTGCATATCGCGCAAGGTCGAGCCACATGACCGCCATCCGTTCTCCAAAATGGGGAGAGGAAAGGAGGTGGTCGATGGACGATTGAGCATTTAATGTCTCGATCTCATGGAGCGATGCGGGAAGCCCGGTCAGGTCAAACGAAATTCTTTTCCGCAGGGTGTCTTTGTCCGCGCGCGCAGAGAGCTTGCGGCTACCCTCGGCCATTCCCGCGAGGATGAAATTGTCGACAGGGTGCGAGGCACCCATTTCAGGAACGTCCGGCCTTTTGGGGACTATGTAGGCCCAGTGCGGTTCGTACTCTGCCCCCTGGTTTACCCAGTCAGACAGAATTTTTTTCTGCTCAGAAGTGAGCACCCTGTGAGACTCCGGGGGGGGCATGATTTCCTCAGGATCCTTCGTGTGGAGGCGATGAATGATTTCGGATTTGGAAGGGTCTCCGGGGACGAATGCTTCCGCGGCGAGGGCATCCGCCCGCACGTCCAGTCTAAGTTTGGCCTCGCGGGCATTCTTGTCAGGCCCGTGGCATGAGAAACAGTTCTCTGCCAGAATGGGCCGGACATCCCGGTTGTAGGACAGGGGAGCAGTCACTCCAGGCAGGGATCCGAGGAAAATAAGCGCAGTGATGGTTAGGCGCATGGCACCTATTCACTACCGAGGGTCGCGGGAGTGCGCAAGAGCGGGGTTCTCCCAGTTGGTCCTGTTTTCGTGGTAGCGCCAATGAAATTGGTGCAAATCCTAAAATAGAGGAGTCAGGCTAGCTTAATACTCCTTTTACGACCCTTGCAGGCTCCACGCCGGTGAGACGCATGTCCAGCCCCTGAAATTTCACGGAGAAGCGGTTATGGTCAATTCCCAGGAGGTGAAGCATGGTGGCATGAAGGTCACGCACATGGACGACGTCCTTTACCGAGGCATATCCAAGTTCGTCGGTTTCGCCATAGGCCGTTCCGCCCTGGATTCCGCCACCGGCCAGCCACATGGAAAAGCCTTTCATGTGATGATCGCGGCCAGCTCCACCTTTGCCCTGGAACATTGGGGTCCGTCCGAATTCTCCGCCCCATACAATAAGGGTCTCATCCAGCATTCCGCGCTGTTTCAGGTCGGTAAGCAAGGCCCACGTTGGTTTGTCCGTTAGACCACAGCATGTGTTCATATACTGCACCAGTCCTCCGTGGTGATCCCATCCCCTGTGGTAGAGCTGGATAAAACGAACTCCTTTTTCTGCAAGTCTACGGGCAAGCAGGCAGTTTGATGCGAAAGATCCGTCGCCTGGTTTTGCGCCATACATCTCAAGAATATGCTGAGGCTCATCGGATACATCAGTGAGATCCGGGACGCTGGCTTGCATCCGGAAAGCCATCTCGTAAGCAGCGATCCGAGCCTTGATTTCCGGGTTGTCAACCATCTGGTTGCGCCGGCTGTCAAGCTGCTGGATGGATTGAACGAGGGCCTGCTGGTGTTTCTCGGTTACTCCCGGAGGACGGGTGACGTAATGGACTGGATCCCCGGTGGAGTTAAATTCTACCCCTTGGTGACGGCTTGGAAGAAAGCCTGTGCCCCATTGACGGGCTGCAATCGGTTGAGGGTTACGCCCTCCCACACTTGTCATGACGACGAATCCCGGAAGGTCCTCACTATCACTTCCGAGACCGTAGTTGACCCATGCCCCCATGGAGGGACGGCCACTGATCGCAGATCCCGTATTCATGAAGGTATGGGCCGGATCATGATTGATCTGCTCGGTGAGCATGGATTTCACCACACAGATCTGGTCAGCCATTTTCCGATGATAGGGCAGAAAGTCAGAGATGAACTGCCCCTTGCCAAACTCCTGGAATTTCGTGAGGTGACCCTGGACCTTGAGCTGCTGACCTTGCAGTTGAGCGATCGGTTGGCCCTTGGTGAACGATTCAGGCATGGGCTTGCCATTGAGCTCGTCGAGTTTGGGCTTGTAGTCGAAGGTCTCCAGATGTGACGGGCCTCCTGCCATCGTCAGAAAAATGACTCTTTTGATCTTGGCATCATGATGTGGCAGGCCCGCAATCCCATTGTAGGAAGTGTCGATAGTTTCTCCGAGGGCGTCGCGGTCGAGCAGGGATAGGAGAGCTGCAGATCCCAGTCCAAATCCTGCCGAGCCAAGAAATGATCGGCGATTAACGTAGTTTCCCAGTCGTTCAGTGGTTGTCATCAGCCTGTTGGGAGGAGGAGTGAATTGCTCAGTTCCGGGTGTAAGTTTCAGAGAGATTCAAAATTGCGCGGGCCACGGTGGTCCAAGCAGCATGCTGGATGATCTCAAGGCTGCCCGCGGCTGGAGCCATTCCTGTTGAGACTAGTGCCTTCGCGGCAGCAGGGGCCGACTCAAATTCTCGTAACGCAGTCGAAAGAAGCTGTTTCATGATTCGGATTTCCTCTTCATCAGGAGTTCGCGAAAGCGCTTCTTGATATGAAAATGCCAAGCGGGAATCGACGCTTGGCCCACCCTCGGAAAGAGCGCGTGCAGCAAAAACGCGGGCAGCCTCAACGAAAGAAGGGTCATTGAGAAGCGTCATCGCGGCGGTGGGTGTATTGGAGCGCGGCCGCTCAGCAGTGCACTCTTCCCGTGTCGGGGCATCAAAGGCACGCAGCATGGGATGGAGAAACTGTCTTTGCCAATGGACATAAATTCCCCGGCGCCATTGGCGATCATCGGCATGATGGGAGTATTTCCGGCCGGGGAAATTGAGGTGCTTGTAGTAGCCAAGGGGCTGATAGGGCTTCGCGCTGGCGCCACCGTAGCTCGTGCGCAGGAGGCCTGAGATCGCCAGTGCGTTGTCGCGGATGGTCTCCGCAGGAAGACGATATCGTGACTGTCGTGCCAGAAGTCGGTTGTAGGGATCACGTTCCCGGAGATCCACGGTTTCAAGTGAGCTCTGCCTGTAGGTTCGGCTGGTGACCAGAAGGGTCATCATATGCTTTATGTCCCAACCGGACTTGTAGAATTCAACCGCAAGATTATCCAACAGTTTCGGATGCACGGGGGCTTCTCCCTGTCCACCAAAGTCATCAAGTCGCTTCGAAATCCCGGAACCGAACACGAGATACCAGAACCGGTTGACCATCACGCGCGCGGTTAAACCTCCCGTTCCCTGGGCTGGATCCGTCAGCCAGTTCGCGAGGTCGAGACGGGTTAAACGCTTCGACTGAACGGGGTTTCCGGGTTTCTCAAGAAAGGCGGGGAACGCAGGTTCTACAGCAGGGCCACTCTCGTCGAGCCAGTCTCCCCTGGGTAGAATGCGAATAGTGCGGGGCTTGGTTGCGACCGTAATCATGGTCTTCCTCTGCCTTTTTTTCAACGCTGCCAGTTCCGCCTCAAGGGCTTTGCGCTCCTCGCTGGTGGCAAGAGTATGAGAGGACAATTTCGTCCCAAGCTCCGCGAGGCGCATGCGCTCCCGCTTCGAGTGAACATCGATTTCAGGTGGGCGTCTGGTTGGCAGGTTATTAGTTCCGACCCGGAAATGCTGTGCCTCGTCGATATCTGCAAAAAAGGCGCCCAGAGCGTAAAAGTCCCGGGCGGTGTAAGGGTCGTACTTATGGTCGTGGCACTGAGCACAGCCTACGGTTGCTCCCATCCAGACGTTGGAAAGATTACGGACTCGGTCCGCAAAGTAGATGGCAAGGTATTCCTTGGCTTGCAGTCCGCCTTCGTGAGAGGTCTGGAGAAGTCGATTGTAGCCTGTCGCAATTTTCTGGTCGATCGTAGGCGAGTCCAGAAGGTCTCCTGCCAATTGCTCCCGGGTGAATTGGTCAAAGGGCATATTATCGTTGAAAGCATCGATGACGTAGTCCCGGTAGGGAGAAATACTGTGATCCTGATCGCCATGATATCCACATGTGTCTGCATAGCGAACCAGGTCGAGCCAGTACATCGCCATGCGCTCACCGAAATGCGGAGAGGATAGAAGCTCCTCGACGGTCTTCTCCAGACAGTCGGTCGGGTTATCCTTCCACTCCTTCAGGAAGCGACCGACTTCCTCCGCAGAGGGGGGAAGTCCAATGAGGTCGAAATGAAGGCGGCGCACGAGAGTAACTGGATCGGTGTCCGGGGCGGGTTCCAGCCCCTCACGGTGGAGACGGTCCAGAATGAAGTTATCGATCCAGGTTGCAGGCCAATCAGAAATCCGGGCTGGAGGGACGGGACTGGTCTCGGGGGGGCGATAGGACCAGGGTTCCGCGTATTCTCCCCCCTGTTTGATCCATTCGCGGAGAAGATTTTTCTGCTCGTCGCTGAGATTCTTGTTCGCGTCGGGTGGTGGCATGACTTCCTCCAAGTCTGCACTGAAAATCCGGTGAATAATCTCACTCTCATCTGGATTTTCAGGCAGGAGGGCATCGCCTATGTCGCCCCCCTTCAGAGCTCCTTCTGCAGTATCGAGCCTCAGTTTGCCCTTGCGCTCATGTTCGTCCGGTCCGTGACAGGCGAAACAGTGGTCAGAGAGAATAGGCCGGATATCCCTATTGAAATCGACCTCGGCAAAAAGCCCACCCGTCGACAGGACGGCGGTGACTAATTGAAGGGCCGGAGGGTTACGGAACATCCCTGCCAGACTAGCTCTCTACCAGCACGATGCAATGGAGGACTGATGAAAGAAGTTAGCTGACTGAGACCTTGAGGACTTTGACCTTCCCCCAGTCTGTTTTCTCAATGTCCTTCATCTCCTTGGGTTGCCCCGAACTTCCACCGAGATAAAGCCGGGTGCCGTCCTCATTCCAGACCGCCTTACTCACTCGCATCTTCGTGTCAGTGGCGGCCAGCAGTGATCCGGTCGCAAGGTCAAAAATGGCGGTGTTCCATTGGCCTTTGAATAGTCTTCCGGCCATTGCGAAAATTTTTCCTCCGGGATGAATCGCAAGGGTTTCCATCAGGCCCTGTCCGATCTCGCTGTCGTTGGCACTCCCGGTTCGTTCGACGGCACCGTCCCTCCATTGCCAGCGCTCCCACAATTGTTTTCCATTCCCGGCGGCAGGATCACGGGTGCTCCCCATGCCAGCGAGCAGGATTTCGGAATCGTCCGGTGAAAATGCGAGCGAGAAAATACCGCCGGTAAAGTAGTGCCCCTTGATGATTCCCCAGCCAGTGAAATTACCCGTTTGAATCCTGGCTACCTCCTTCTCAGTTTCAAGATTCCAGATGCGGACTTCTCCCATGAGGTTTCCCGCCGCGAGGAACTTCCCGTCGTTGCTGAACGCTACTGACTCAACGGGTGGGATGTGGGGAAAGTGGTGAGCTTCCCTGCCGGTAAGCACTTCATACACCCGGATGGATGGCTCCTTTTCCTGAGCAGGCTCGTATTTATAACCACCACAGAGATATTGACCGGTCGAGGAGGCAATGAACTTACCGTTCGGAGAAATGGTGCTCTGCCAGGACCAGAATTCGTGGGCCTTTATTTCACGAGTCGTCTGCTTCTTGTCCGGATTAATCCAGAGCAGATGTCCATCATAGCCGGAAGAAATCAGCTCCCGGTTCGCTCGGGACCAGTTCACCCCAGAGGCATAATTCCGGTGCTCCGCAAGTTTGTTCGGTTTGCCCCAGCGGATCTGTGGCAACGCATAGATGCCTCCATCAAAGCATGCGGCGTAGAATTGGTTGTCTTCGCCCCGTGCGAGGGAAAGGCAATGGGTGGGGAGCTTGAAGCTTGAGCCCTTTGCGATATCGACTTTCACGCGAGGACCTCCCTGATTGGCTCGGATTTATCCTCCACGTAATGGAAATTAGGGAGGCTGGGAATTTGGAATTCCCCGTGCGGGTTGATGCCGAGCGCGGCAAATATTGTAGCAAAGAGATTTTGTTCGTCGAAGGCTTGGCCTGTCACATCGAACCCAAGTTTGTCGGTTGCTCCCACCACTGCTCCTTCCGCGATACCGCTTCCGAACATGGTCAGGCTCCACGCGTTGGGATAGTGGTCCCTGCCCCGCGCCGCATTGAGCCAGGGGGTGCGCCCGAACTCACCCATGGCGATCACGAGGGTATCATCCAGCATCCCTCGCTCCTCGAGGTCCTGGTGGAGCTGGTAGATGATATTGTCCAGATCCGGGACTACCATTTGGTAAATCTCGTGGTTAAAGACGTGGCAGTCCCATGGCATTCCATTGGCAACCATGACAAAGGGAGCCCCCTCTTCCACGAGGTTCCGGGCAAGGAGGGCGTGCTGGCCAAAGGTGCCGGGTCCGTAGCGTTCCCGGTCCTGCTGTGGAAGGCGCTCCAGATCGAACAGGTGAGCGCAGCTCATGAGGCCCTTGACTCGGCCGTAGACAGCATTATGCGAGGATGCCGCCTTGCTGCGTGTGTCGTTCTCGAACTTCTTACTGAAGAAGCTTCTCAAGTCCTCGCGGGCCTCATGATCATTGGTTGTGATGGAATCGAGCTTGTCGACGTGCGGAATGCCAAAATCTCCACCGGTTCGAACGGGGGAATATTCCGCTCCGAGCCACCCAGCCCAGTTTCCCGCCTTAAAACCCTTGAATTCATTTCCCTCGGGGCAGGGGTCGAGGAGAATGAAGTTCGGGATAGCACTATCCAGTTGTCCCAGCTGCTGGGAGAGGACGGAGCCAATGGTTGGACGGGTAAAGGGTGGTCTGGGTTTGTGTCCTCTCTGGAGAAGATTGATGGCCTGCGTATGTTCGCTGGCACTTGTCTTCATCGAGCGAATGACAGCGGTCTTGTGCGCAATGGACGCGCACTTGGGCATCAGCTCACTGAAGTGAATCCCAGGGATGGAAGTGGGAATCGACCCGAAAGGGCCACTTGTAGTCGTGCCAGGTTTAGGGTCCCAAGTTTCAAACTGGCTAGGACCACCACATAACCAGAGCAGGATGCATCGCTTCTGGGTCTTTTTTGCGGCCTCGGCAAAGGCGGGATTTGAAAACAGCCCGGCCCAGCTGAGCGAGGAAATGGCGCCTGCTGTCATGCCTTCAAGAAAGCGTCTCCGATGAAGGCCATGTTCCGGATTGCCGCAGTTCTGTTGTGCCCCGTTCATCAGTGATTCATACGGAATTCTGCGCTGTTAAAGAGAGCCCACAGGATTTGTTTGATGGCGGCAGAGGGTCGGTCGGTCCTATCCATGAGGTAGGAAAGAGTCTGCGTGCGTTCTTCATGGTCGGGAATCCTTCCTAGAGTAGCGAGGAAGAGCTCTTCGGTGAGCGAGCCATTATCTCCACTCTCATTCAGGCGGGAAAGGAGGGGAAGATCCGCGGAGCTCAGGATTTTTTCGACGACTTTCCCGTTAGCAGCAAACATAGCCTGCTGCACGGAGGGAGAAAAATTCTCAGCAAAGATATCGGGGTAGGTTTTAACGAAGCCATCTCGATACGTATTTTCCCGGTCGACAGTTCCGTTCTCGTGGGCCTCGCTTCCCAGAGCGACGAGGATCGACCGATAGAGAGCCTCTGCGGGAAGGGGCTTGTCGATTCCCCGAGCGAAACTGTCCACAGCGGGAGGGGCCTCCGCCGGGTGGATCGTGGAGAGAGCGTAGGCTCTGCTTCTAAGGATGGCGCGGCATGTCCGACGAACATCGAATCCGTTGGCCGCGAAGTCCTTGGCCAGCCATGCGAGCAATGCGGGATGGCTGGGTGGATGTGCTGAGTTCATCTTGTCCACGGGATGAACAATTCCGCGCCCTATCAGGATGGCCCAGAGCCGGTTCACCAAGGCTCTTGAGAAGGCGGGGTTGTTGTCGAGTGCGAGGCGCGCGAGTTCCTTGCGGCGAGAGAACTTTGGAAGAGGAACCTGCTCCACTTCCGTTGTGATCACCGGCTTATCTCCCTTTTTCATGGGTTTGGGAGGAGTGATCCAGTCACCGGGAGGACCCACGAGGTAGTTTTTCATGTCGTCCTTGTCTTGCCGGCCCTCCGGTTCCACTACGGTTTGGCCAGTCAGGAAAACCAATTCACTCTCACTGCTCTCCCCCTCAAGGTTGGCAAACTTGTTATAGCCCCCCGCAGCGCGTTCCCCGAGCCCTGGCCCGTTCTTGGTGCGGACGTTCCGGGTGCGGTCGAAGAAAGCAACCAGTCCCCAGTAATGTTTCTGCTCAATTTCCGGAGCGACTGGATGGTCATGACATTGGGCGCATTGAAGCTGTGTTCCTAAAAGGGCAGTCGCGGTCGAGGTTGCCATTTTCCCTGAATCGTTATCCTGTTCGTATAGAAACCATGAAGCGCCCTGCTCTTCGGGGGTTTCAGGCCGCCCCACGATGAAGTCATAGCCCACCTTGTTCCACGGCCGGTTGGTCTCGAAGACCCAGCGAAGGTAGGGTAAAAAGTGTTTCTGCCGGTCGGCTCGGGTTGCGCCTCCAGACCCGGATCGGCCAAGGAGAACTAAGTTGAAAATTTCTGCAAAGTGGCGTGCGTGGCTCTTGCTGTTCAATAGATCGTCAATCAGAGCCAGCCGTTTATCAGGCCGGGTATCGGCGAGGAAGCGAGTGCGCTCCTCTCTAGTAGGAATTCTTCCCAGCAGGTCGAGAGTGATTCTGCGGAGGAAGGAGCCATCATCAATGGAAGAAGCAGGGGCTATGCCTTTGTCGTCCCACTTTCTCTCGAGGAGAATATCAATAGCCTCTTCAGGCTGGAGCCCCGGTGTAAGCGTCTCCGCAATGTCTTCCGGGGTTGGTTCATGATCGATCTCTTCGGGTGAGCGAAAGTGAGTGACCCACTTTTGCATGAGGGTAATTTCCGCCTCGCTGAGCTGACTCTTTGGGGGCATGTGGGGGTCAGCGCCGGGGTGAAGTTGCGTAACGAGCCGGCTCTTTTCCGGTTGGCCAGGCACAAAAACCGGTCCGCCTTCTCCGCCTTCAAGGAGGCTTTTGAGTGATCGCAGGTCAAGGTCGCCATTTTTTTTGGCTCCGCCATGGCACTTCAGACAGTGCTCTTTTAGGAGAGGAGCAATCTCATCAAACTGTCCAGCCTGACCTGCCAATGGCAGGAAAGCGAGGATCAGAAAGTATATGAGGTGGTGCTTCAATGTCCGGAGACGATAGCGAACCATCTAGATGGCGCAATTGGCGAAATCCCGGGCACTTGTGGCTTCTACGCAGAAAATGAGGTGTCTCAGGGATCCTCATATCATGCTAGGATCGGTTTGACGGGGTTCACATGTTCAACGCCCGTGAGACGCTGGTCGAGGCCTTGGTGCCGAACGGTGAAGCGGCTGTGATCGATTCCCATGCAGTGAAGAATGGTAGCATTCAGCTCATTGAGGTGGACGGGATTCTCTGCGATATTGTAGCTGAAGTCATCAGTTTCCCCGTAAGTCATTCCTGCTTTGATACCGCCTCCTGCCATCCACATGCAGAAGTTGCGCGGGTGATGGTCGCGACCGTAGCTCTCCCGGGTCAGTTTGCCCTGGCAGTAGGCAGTGCGCCCGAATTCTCCACCAAAGACAACCAGGGTATCCTCAAGCATTCCTCGCTCCTTCAAGTCCTTGATCAGGGCTGCGGTTGGTTGATCCACATCGAGACACTGATTCTTGATCTCCTTAGGCAGGTTCCCGTGCTGATCCCAGCCCCTGTGAAGGACCTGAACGACTCGGACCCCGCGTTCAATGAGCCGGCGGGTGAGGAGTGCGGAGTGAGCGAAAGTTCCTGGTTTCTGGGCGTTTGGCCCATACATCTCTAGGGTGGCCTTGCTCTCTCCCTTCAAGTCAGTCAGCTCCGGGACGCTGCTTTGCATTCGAAACGCCATCTCATACTGGGCGATCCTCGTCTGAGTCTCGGGATCTCCAAAACGCTCGAAGGACTTCTCGTTTAGTTGACCAAGTGCATCGAGCATGGCTCTTCGGTCGCCGGAAGACACGCCTGGGGGATTCTTTACGTAGAGAACAGGGTCTCCTGCACTTCGAAGTTTGACGCCGTCATATTTTGAGGGAAGAAAGCCACTGGTCCACATCCGGCTGAAGAGTGCCTGGCTTGGGTTCTTCACGGTTGGGGTGAAGACAACAAAAGCAGGTAGATTCTGGCTCTCGCTCCCGAGGCCATAGCTGAGCCAGGAACCGAGACTTGGTCTGCCGGGGACTTCGCTGCCTGTCATTACGAAGGTACAGGCAGGGTCATGGTTGATCGCTTCGGTATGAACCGATTTGATCATGGTAACCTCATCGGCAATTCCCTTCATATGGGGAACGAGCTCGCTCATGAGGATTCCTGATTGGCCGCAGCGTTCAAAGGCAAACTTACTTGGCGCTACAGGAAAGCGTTTCTGCCCGCTGGTCATGGTGGTGATTCGCTGGCCGTTGCGCACAGAATCAGGAAGCTCCTTGTCGAAGAATTGCTCCATCTGTGGTTTGTGATCAAAAAGATCCTGCTGTGCGGGGGCCCCGTTCATATGGAGGTAAATGAGGTTCTTTGCCTTGGGAGCAAAGTTGGGAAGACCGGGGAGTGCAGGATGGATATCCGCCTTCGAGGGGAGCGCTTGAGCGAGGGCTTTCTGAGAGAGCAGCTGAGCAAGGGCGATACTCCCTACCTTAAGGCCGGCACCCTGGAAGAACTGGCGTCGTGACTGGAGGTGGTGATATTCGAGAGCAGGATCCATGAGGGCTTAGTTCTTATTGACTACCTCATCGAGGTTGAGGAGCAGGTTTGCGATCAGGGTCCATGCCGCCAGTTGGCTTGGAGGGATGTCTGGATCTGGCGGACTGTCCCCGAAGGCAATGAGTTTGGTAGCGGCCTCTGGATCTCCCAGATAGCGATTCCTGTGTGTCTGCAGTGCCGTTAGCACAATCTGCGACTCTTCTCGACTGGGATAGCGGGCAGTTACGAGTCGCCAGCCCCATCGTATGCGGTCCTCGGCGTTGGTGCCTCCCTCCTTCAGAATACGCTGGGCGAGGGCTCGCGCAGCTTCGACGTGTTGAACATCATTCATCAGGTGCAGGGCCTGCATTGGGGTGTTGCTCCGTCCTCGTATTGCACAGCTTTGCTCTCGGTTGGGGCCATCGAAAGTTGCCATGAATGGGGGCGGGGCGGTGCGCTTGAGAAAGGTATAGAGGCTCCTCCGGTACAAATCATCGCCCTTACCCTGTTTATAGTTCCTCGTATTGCTGGAGGCGAAGCCCACGGGTTCCCAGATGTTGGGGGGTTGGTAGGGGCGTACGCCGCGGCCTCCAATTCTTGATATCATGAGTCCACTAAGGTTCAGGGCCTGATCTCGAATTACCTCGGCGTCGAGACGATGGCGGGGTCCTCTGGCCAGCAGGCGGTTTTCAGGATCCTTTTCCTGCAGTGCGGCTGAGGTAACCGAACTTTGGCGGTAAGCGTGGCTGGTCATGATGCGCTTTACGAGCTGTTGGATATCCCAGCCCTCCTCGACAAAGTTGATGGCCAACCAGTCCAACAATTCAGGATGGCTGGGAAACTCGCCCTGGGTTCCGAAATCCGCACTTGTCTTAACGAGGCCAATACCAAAAAACTGCTGCCAGAAACGATTGACTGCGACGCGTGCAGTAAGTGGATTTTTCCCGTTCACCAGCCAGTTGGCGAGGTCGAGGCGGTTATAGTCGCGGCCCTCAGGTTTCGCGGGGAGCGGGGGAAGGAAGGCGGGAACGCTGCGGGTGACCTTCTCGCCCGGGTTGTCATACTCACCGCGCTTCATTACGAAGCTATCCCGCTGCTTTGGCAAATCGGCCATTACAAAAGTAACCGCAGTCTGCTTGCTGATAGCGTCTTTTTCCTGGACTGCCTTTGTTCTTTGATCCTGAAGCAGTTTCAACCCGGCAATCTCCCCAGCATAGATGTGCTCGAGCCAATGATGAAAAATACGCTGGGTCTCGGATTCAGACCATTGGGCAGGGTCCTTACCTTTCACGACCTTTTGAAGCTCGCCGGGTAGGGCCTTATTGCTCTCGTTTTCGTTCTGCGCTTTCCACGCCGTCCATGAGAAAGAGGGATCAGAGGCAGGGTTGGTTTCGACCCGGCCCCCGGATTGATCCCAGAAAACTTTTCCATCGAATTGGGTAAAAGCCCAACCGTTAAGCTTGGATCCTGGTTTGAGGCCTACCCTCGCAATATCGACCTCCAGCCGTACCCACTGGCCTACTGCCGGCAGATCGCCGATTCGTTGGCGGCTGGCCGTATTCTGTGTACCCCAATCGATGAGGTCTTTGCCCCAGTAGGCGCGGTGTTCCCAGGAGCCATCATTGAATTGCAGCATGAGCTGTGCCGGGGGATTCTCGGGGTCAAGGTAGACATGGGTAAAAAGGGTCATTCCCCGCTCAATAAGTAGAGGTGGGTTGGCCTCCGTAAAGTAGTGCTGGCTCAGGCCCTTGGCTTCCCGAACGTGCGCGCGTTCGCCGGTGAATACGGGCTCCGGACGAGTCACGAATTTCCAGGGGGTGTTGCCGGATGCGACTGCCTTGGAGGGCGGTCCATCCTCGATCCAGATGATTGTCTTGTTGGTGGAGCTCGGGGGTTCCGCGAGGACTGCGGGGTCCTTGTAATCCACCGCCCGGATTTTCTCGGTGATACCTTTTCCGAGATTCTCGATCGTTGTTTCCAGTTCAGCCAGCTTAACCTGAGACCCCGCGGCAGGCACCTTAATCACAGGGGGGGTGTCCAGTTTGTTGCCATCGAGAGCGGGGTCAGCCGTGCTGTGGAAGAAGGCATACATGGAGTAATATTCCTTCGTGGAGATAGGATCAAATTTGTGATCGTGGCAGACCGCGCAACCGGCGGTCAACCCCATCCAGACTTCCACGGTGGTGGAAGTTCGTTCAACTGCGTTACGATAGATCCACTCCTTGTTGATGCTTCCGCCTTCACCGGTGGTGACATTGCACCGGTTGAATCCCGATGCGATTTTCTGATCAAGAGTTGCACCGGGCATCAAGTCGCCGGCCAGTTGCCAGCGGGTGAAGGCTGCGAAACTGACATTCTGATTGAAGGCTCGGACGACCCAGTCTCGATAGGGCCACATCGAGCGCTCGTTGTCGAGGTGGAGACCGTGGGTGTCAGCGTAGCGGGCAAGATCGAGCCAGTATCGTGCCATGTGCTCTCCATATGATGGGCGTTTCATCAGGTTATCAATCAGTCGCTCGATTGCCTCCGGGGACTGATCCACGAGAAAGGTATCGATCTCCTCGGGACGGGGAGGGAGACCTGTGAGATCGAGATAAATTCGCCGGACCAGGGTTTCGGGCTGGGCAAGGGGAGCAGGTGCAAGGCCCTCGCTTTTGAGACGACGCTGGAGGAGAAAGTCAATGGGACTACGTTCCCCATCAGGGATCACAGGTTTTCGAGGAGGGATAAATGCCCAGTGCTCCTCGTAGGCGGCTCCCTCGATAATCCATTGTTTCAGGAGATCTTTTTCAGCGGGGGATAGCTCCTTATGGGAGTCCGGCGGCGGCATGACCTCGTCTGGATCCTGAGAGAGAATCCGAATCCACGCCTCGCTGTTGTCGAGGTCGCCCGGCACGATGGCCTGCGTGCCACTGCCCCCTCCGGTGGCACCCTCATGAGTATCGAGCCGCAGTTTAGCCTCTCGCGTGTTTGCATCCGGCCCGTGACAGGCGAAACATTTATCTGCAAGGATGGGCCTGATATCCCGGGTAAAGTCGGGCGCGGCAAAGGCGGGCCCGGTGAGAAGAATCGCGCTTGCGAGTTTGGCGATAATGGGTTGGCGCACCTCGGAAATTTATCACGGCTGATCCCGGGGTAAAGAAGGGACTACGCCCAATCGCAAGCAGTTGCTGCGCCCTTGCTCCAAGGCGAATTCAACCTGTTAGAGCTCCGCGGCAATGTTCTTGAGGTAGGCAGCAAGTTCTCCGGAAATATCATCGTGGGCCAGGCCGAGCTCGATGTTGGTCTTAATAAAATCGAGCTTGTTGCCTATATCGTAGCGTTTACCAGCGAACCGGAAGCCATACATACCGTGATCCTTGAGCATTTCGGCCATGGCGTCTGTCAGTTGAATTTCGTTATTCTTCCCCCGTGGGGTCTTGGAAAGATAATCAAGGATCTCGGGTTGAAAGATATAGCGGGCGGCTACTGCCAGATTGGAGGGAGCCTCCTCAGGGGAAGGCTTCTCGACAAGCTGATCGAGAGCGAAGATATTGTCGGCAATACCGTTGCCCCCTGCGATGCCGTAGCGGGAGACCTTGTCCCGAGCAACTTCTTCAAGGGCGACCACGGAGGACTTCTTTGCCTCGTAGACTTCCATCATCTGCCGAAGGATCGGTTTTGTGGAATCAGTTGGCTTCAGAATGGTATCTCCGAGGAGAAGGGCAAACGGGTCGTTTCCTATAAAGGTTCGACCATGGGATACGGCATCTCCCAGCCCGTTGAGTTCTTTCTGCCAGACAAAGTGAATGTTGGCCATTTCCGAAATATGTCGAACGTTCTCCAGGAGAGTGACTTGTCCACTGTCTCCGAGGCGTTTCTCGAGTTCCTCAGAGCTGTAGAAGTGTTCTTCGAGCGCGCGTTTTCCCCGTCCGATAACCATGAGAATATCGGTTATTCCGCTTTTTACACACTCTTCTACAACATACTGAATCGTGGGAGTGTCGACCACCGGAAGCATCTCCTTTGGCACAGACTTGGTCGCAGGGAGAAACCGGGTGCCAAACCCGGCGGCAGGGATGACGGCTTTCGTGACAGGCATTGGTCAGGAGTGGAAAATACGGAGTCCTGGTGGACGCCTTCTGGGAATATTGGAGAGCTGCATGAACAAGGAGGCAAGGAGGAAGTGCGAAGGCCGGGTTTGTCCACCCGCGGAGAGCCTTTAGGGGACTTGCGGGGCGATGATTGGTTTCAGAACCTTAATCCCAAGCGGGGTAAGGGTGGTGATGAGACGCTCGAACATCTCCTCTCCGTCGTAGATCCCAACGATAGCGCCCCCGGAGCCCGTGAACTTGGCAGAGGCCCCCGCGGAGCGGGCGGCCTCAATCATGTCGAGGTTCCCTGGCGAGAGACGGTATATGGATTTCCGCAAATCGAAATTCCGGTTGAGCAGTGGTCCAAGCTCCTGCCCTTTGCCCTGAGAGAGCAGGTCGCGGCCTTGTTGGGCGAGAGTGGCCCATTCGGCCATCGCGTCGATGACGGCCGGCTCCCCCCGGTCGAAACGACCTTGAATATCGTTATGGAAAATCTCGGTGTTTTCGGAGAGGTGAGGACTGTAGGCGATGTAGAGGGCAGGGAGGCTTGTGGGGTCCAGTTCCTCATAGACTCCGTGGCCCGCCTCCTCGAAGTGCCTATTTGCAAAGTCCATGAAGACGAGTCCTTCGTAGGCTTGGACGACCCGGTCCTGAAGGCCTGCTGGAATGCGGAGCTCATCGGTCTCGACGGAGAGGACAAGGTTGGCAAGGACCGGGGCGGGAATTTGGATCTCATAAAATTCCATCAGGGCCCGAATGCAGGCAGTAATAATGGCGCTGGACCCTGCCATGCCGACGTGGGGAGGAATATTGCTTTGGTAACGGATCGTGAAATTTCGATCGTGCAGGGATAATCCGTTCTGGGTGCAGTGGTCGTGGAAGCGCTTCACCGAGGCTTTGAGGAGACGAAGCCCCCCATAGTAGCCATAGCTGTGGGTGTCCTGCACAAGGTCACCGAGGCTCCCGAAGATCATCTCGTCCCGTCTTGCGGGCTGGATCTCCAGCTCGGGAGATTGCCACAAAGTGACCGAGGCCGAGAAGTTCCGTACGATAAAGGAAATCGTCTTTCCGTGGTACCCATCTGACGGATTCCCGATAAGCCCCGCACGGGGGTAAGACGTGGTTTGAATGACCATGAACGCATCTCCTCTACATCGTAGGACCTGCATTTGGAATCGTGAAAATTATTGGGTTTGTCGCAGTCTCTCTCCATGGCAAGAGAAGGTATGAACGAAATGCTGCGCTGGGAGGAGAAACCCCTGATTGGAGTTGTTCATCTGAAACCCCTTCCGGGGGCTCCTCGTTTTAAAGGGTCGATGAGCGAAATCTGCGCAGCGGCGGTCGCCGATGCGCAAGCTTACGAGGAGGGTGGAGCCCAGGCCATCATGATTGAGAATTTCGGGGACCTTCCATTTGGTCGCCAGGCAGTGGCTCCGGAGACCGTTGCCTCCATGGCGGTAGCCGCACACTCCATCAGAGAGGCGGGATGCAAGCTACCTCTGGGATTCAATGTTCTTCGTAATGATGTTTCCTCCGCGATTGGGCTGGCGGCATCCTGTGAGGGTGCGTTCGTGAGAGTCAATGTGCATACCGGGGCAGTGGAGGCGGATCAGGGGATTATTCAAGGCGAGGCTCACACTACTGTGAGGAAAAGAGCGATGCTGTGTCCGGGAGTTGGTATCTGGGCCGACGTGCTGGTCAAACATGCCGTGCCGATTGGAGACCTTGGAATCGAGGAGGCGGCCCGGGATACTTTTGAGCGCGGTTTGGCGGATGCGCTCATTGTGTCGGGAGTTGCTACCGGTGAGCCGACAGGAGTAGAGGACCTCCGCAAGGTCAAGGGAACCTGTCCGAGTGCGCCTCTGCTTGTGGGCAGTGGAGCCCGGGTGAGTAATGCCGGGGACCTCCTTGAGCATGCGGACGGGTTGATCGTGGCATCTTCTCTAAAGGTGGATGGGATCCTCAGTAATCCGGTTGATGTCGAGCGGGTGCGCGAGTTGAGAGCTGTAATGGACTGAGCTCCCGGGATCCTGAGTGAGCGACTCGGAGGAGGGCCTTTAGTCTACCGGAAAAGCCCGGGCGCTGGACCTGAGGAAAAGCTCCTCTGCAGTATAGAGCTTCGAGGGCTCTGCGATTCCGGGGCCCGGTGCCGACATGGCAATCTGGGCAGGAGACAGGCGAATGACAGATAGTCCAAGAGAAGCACTCACGGTGAGAATGAGAGCCACCGCGATGACAAACGGGTGGCCTTTGCTGCGGCAGCGTACTACTCGCTCGATACGAGCGCGGAGCGGAGCTCGCCCAGCCATTGCCATCGCAGACGCAGGAAGGGCTGAGGCCTCCGCGATGTCACAGAGAGCACTTGCGTAATTTCCTGGGTTCGTTCCCGCGGCAATAACCCTGGCATCGCAGGCGAATTCGCACTGGGTAATAAGCTTGCCGCGTAACCACCATACAAGTGGGTTGAACCAGTAGACGATACAGGCGCACCTAGCGGTGAGATTGGTCCAGAGGTCGTGGCGCGCAACGTGGCCAAGCTCGTGCATGAGCACCATCTGCAGGGTATCCCGCTCCCATTGGCCACAATGCTCCGGAAGATAGATCACGGGTCGGAAAAGGCCTGCTACGAAAGGGGTGGGAGCTTGTGGATGAACTTTGACTCGAACTCCACGGCGGAGGCTTAATTGTGAGATGCACTCTCTGAGGACCTCGGCGATCACGGGATCTTTCGACAGAGCTGATCCAGCCCTGAAGTGGCGAAGTCCGATCCAGTCCACCAGTATTCTCATGGAGAAGAAGATCATTCCACCGGCCCAGATCACTACGATAGAGTGTATTGCCGGCGAGGAGACTGCGGGCGAATCCGGGAGAGGGAGTGCCGACATCTCAACGGTAACTTTCGGAAGCAAGGTGAGCAGAGGCAGGGCGAGCAGTGTCATCAGGCTTCCCAAGGTGAGAAGGGGAGACTGTGCGGGGTCTCTGCGGCCGGCTATCCAGACTGCCACGCCTGCAAGGAGTGAGAGAGTGGCGCTGCTTAGGAGAAGAGACATTGACTTGGTCTGGATTACTAAAGAGGCGGAGCCTTACTTCTTCCGAATTAATTCCCGGATGCTATCGATTTCCCTCTTGCTGAGCTGCTGGTCCCGCGGATCGAGGAGAGCGGCCACGAGGTTCTCTGGCTTGCCTTCAAAAAAGGTACGCAGGAGGCTATCCAATGCAGTACGCTTGGCCTTTTTGGGTGACTTGGCCCGGTAGACGTAGCGCCTGCCCTCTTTCAGGTGGCTCACCAGATCCTTATCCTCAAGTGTGGCGAGAAGGGCTCGCACCGCAGAGTAGGACGGAGGGTCTGGAAGGTTTTCCTGCACTTCCTTGGCGGTGCCCTGCTCCAGTCGGTAAAGGATTTCAAGAATCTGGCGCTCGCGCCGCGAGACTTGCCCCTTTTCCAGACGATTCATGGAATGACCCTAGAGGAGTGC
This sequence comes from Roseibacillus sp., assembly GCA_029242545.1. Classification (GTDB taxonomy): domain Bacteria; phylum Verrucomicrobiota; class Verrucomicrobiia; order Verrucomicrobiales; family Akkermansiaceae; genus Roseibacillus_B. The sequence goes on along the minus strand of JAQWTV010000172.1, from coordinate 18,242 downwards.
TATAAAACCTGCAATAGCTAATGTTGGAAAAGCAGCATAAAATAATTGACGGCCACCCTCAATTGCTGCTTTTCTAGCATAGATGAAGGTGAAAGAGTCCGGTTTACGGAACGGTTTGAGGGTTCTCCTCGTGGGCCTGGGGGTGGGATGGCTGATCCTTTTGAACAGCTGTGTTAATATTGATCCGATGCCCTCGGGAGCCGTTTCAGGCGAGATTTCCCGCAATTTGCCAATCAGGGACTCGTCGAGTCCGCGCTCTTTGGACTCTCCAGGGGATAATGCTCTTGCCGCTTCCCCGGAATATTTTCGCAAGCCAAGCCCGCGGCCAGGGTATGCGACCTCGTGGGGTCCATCTCTCCCCTCGCGCATGACCTACTCCAGTTTTCGGCGATCTAACGATACTCCACACGGGGGCATCTCCAGCGTTTTCTATAATGACAAAGGGGGGGTCGATGAGATGACCGGGCGTGACTACTACACTTCGACCGGACGAAAGCGAGCCGCTAACGGATTGGTAGAATGGGGCATGCGCAGCGGGTTTGGAATCCTCCGGAGCTATCATTCGAAAGGAAGGCGCTATGTGGTTGGGCGCCGGAACGCGAAATATTCCATTTCAGTGAAGAACAATTCCCGCTCCCGCCTGGAAGTTGTTGTGAGTGTAGACGGGCTCGACGTAGTTGATGGAAAACCCGCCAGCTTGCGCAAGCGCGGCTACATTCTGTCTCCGGAACAGATCATTGAAATCAGGGGATGGCGATCCAGTGAAGAAGAGGTGGCGTCCTTCATGTTTTCTCCGGTGGGAGGATCCTACTCCCATCTCAAACACGGCCAGACGCGAAACATCGGGGTAGTAGGGATTGCGGTATTTACCGAGAGGGGAATTGATCCGTGGAGTGGGCGAGCCGCCGATGGGCATCATCGGTTTTCGGCCACTCCTTTTGCGGAATCTCCCCTGCGTCGGGCACGCTAGGGAGAGGCATAAAGCTCAACTCTGAACATTTCTGACAGGCCACAGATCCAAGTCCTTCTAACACAACAGGATCAGGAGATCAGGCTCCTGGTCTGGTCTCCGGGACGGAGTCTTCCTTCGTATCATAGAGCTCAAAACCGCATCGCTGATAATTAGGTAGAGCCCTCGGGTGATCGTGGTCGCAGGTGTGCAGCCAGACGTGATGCACGGCTCCAATTGTCCAGGAGTAACGTGCTATCAGTTCGAGAGATGGGCCACCCAGCCCTTTGCCGATACTGGAAGCGAGAAGGCCGAAACTCAGGATTTCCACGTCTCCGTCGCGATTGATCAATTCTCCGTAGCCGATGTCACGGTCATTGAGCACCAGCACCACGGTCGTTACCTCGTTGGAGTTGAGATATTCGGTCCATTGTTGCGTGCTCCACGCCGCACAAGCAGTCCAGTTCCAAGCTTGGCCGACTTCTTTGTAAAAGCGTTGGTTCACGGCTCCATCGGGGGGTGCAATGATGCGTAAGCATAGCCCCGCTCTCGGGGTGAAAGGGACGAGAGCGTCCGGTGAGTTCATTTGGAGATAGTAAGTCCTCACGAGGCGGGAGAATGATGGGTCTCCTTCCGGATTGCCAGTTCCGGAAATGATATGGAAGCGAGATTTCTATCTACGCTGAGTTTCTTTTTCACTTTAGGCTTCCAGTCTCTGGTGAGCGCGTTTTACGGTATTGGTCCACTTCCCGGGTAATCGCGGGGTTTTTGTTTTGATAAAAGCCTCGAGGAAAGTCCGGACACTACAGGGTGGCGCGCCTTGTGAAAGCGAGGGCCAGTTCGGCGAAAGCCGGGTTGGACGGAAAGTGCAGCAGAAAAAATACCGCTTCTTGCCTCGGCAAGGAGTAAGGGTGAAAAGGTGGGGTAAGAGCCCACCGCTCCAAGGGTAACCAAGGAGGCATGGCAAACCCCGCGTGGTGCAAGACAGAACAGGGGAAGGGTTACCCGCCCGCAGTATCCCCGGGTAATAGTCGCATCCTGCTTCGGCAGGATCCGTCCAAGGTAACGCGGGCGGAAGAGAAATGATTGCCATCCTATGTCGGCCAAAGGCCCGACACGGGAGACAGAATCCGGCTTACAGGGGAGTGGACTGTCTGCGAGTCTGTGAGGGGCTGGTTGCGCTCCAGGTCGGGGGGGTACTCGGGTCGAATTTCAGATCCGTATTGCACCACTGAGGTATCGGATTTATGAGGAAGCGTGCCTGAATCGGCTGAGACTTTGTTCAAGTCCCGGGATTTGCCGGAGCGGCTTGGGCCCATGACCGTGAAAGAATTGCGGCAAGGGCTTCGTCGGGGAATTTTTATCTACCCCTTTATTGGAATTCACCTGCTCGCGATTGTCGCGATGGCGGCCGAATTCCAAATGAAGGAAGTGGAGACTTTCACGGAGTATGCCGGGCTGCTTAATCTCTTTCTCTTTTTACCCGGAGAGATGTTCTCAGGAGTCTTCTGGGTGGTGGCTGGAGCAGTGTGTCTCCTGCTCATGCCTCTTGGCGGGCTCGCACTCATGGGGCAGGAGCTTGAGGATGGCAATCACGAGCTTCTGCTCATGACGCCTCTCTCACGCTGGAAGGTGGTGCGTGGAAAGTTCCTTGCGCTATGGGGCCTTTGTCTTCTCACAGCCTCTTCACTATTACCCTATCTGATCGTTCGTTATCTTATTGGAGGTATTGATGTGTGGCGCAACGTGATCATGGCTTTTACCGTTGTGCTTTTCTCCGCAATGATGTCTGCAGGGGCAATCGGGGCGTCCTCCTTCAAAAGAATCTCACTGCGTATTATTATTTTGCTCCTCTTTACAGGGTCCATGTTGGTGTCCCTGTATGTTGTAGAGATTGGAGCGGCGCTGCAGACCAAACGAGCGGGATGGGTGTTTAACCTCAATGGGCTTTCCGTGGCCTTTTGCTACATCATGCTCGGTCTGGCTCTGGCTCGTTCACGAATCCGGCTTGTGGTGCACCATTATGAGCTCAAGCCGAGCTGGATGATTCTCGGGGTTCTCCTGCTGACACCTTTCGTCGTCCTGATGGCAACGCCGATGACATTAGGTTTTGCGGGAGGAGTGGCTTTGATTGGAATGGGGCTGGTGGGATGGTTTGCCGACCGCAGTCCCAAGGCTCCCAAGTGGGTCGAAGCTCCCTTGGCATCAATTCCGGGAGCCGAGCGTGGTCGAGCTGAGAACGAGCCCCCTCCTTTGCCTGGTAGCACGATCCAAGCCGAGACCGGATCTCCAGGAGTGGAAGGATAAGCAATTTGAGTTAACTATCAGTCCTATCAATCTTCTGGGCTTGAGAATCGATTTCCAGTGAGAGGCCTTGTGCGTTAGACTTCCGAGAAGTGTCACCTTCTGAACAGCATGAAAAGCAAGACCCGGACAGCCCAGGGCCGGACCGTCGTAGCTGGCGATCCTTCTGGAGCCTGATGGGCCTGCAGGCCCAGAATGCATTCAATGACAAGGCTCTGCAGTTTACGCTGTTACCAATGGGAATCTGGTTGGCTGCCGGAGCTGGATGGGGAGATTACCTGCCTCACATTCTCGGCCTGCTGATCCTTTTGCCGTTCATCCTCTTTGGGCCGATAGCGGGATGGGCCTCCGATACCTTTTCCAAGACTAGGATCATCCGCCTCGCTTCCTGGATACAATTGGCAGTTTTTGCGGTCGTTTTTTATTGCTTCAAGATGGAGTTCTTTGCGCTCGCGGTAGCCTGTTTCTTTTTTCTTGCGGTGCAGTCCACGATCCTGAGTCCGGCCAAAAGCGGAATTATTAAAGACCTGGTGGGGTCTGCTCGTCTGGGATTTGCGAGTGGGATCATGCAGATGTTCACCATTGTTGCGATCCTGACGGGTCAGATCGTAATTGGGTTATGGTATGGGGATCGGGAGGCGCGTCTGGGCGACGGTTGGCAAGCAGGGTTCCTTCCAGTCATTGTGATTAGTATTGGAGCGGTAGTGACTCTGGTTATGGCGTATTCGATCCAAGTGATCCCGTCACAGACCAAACGCCCTTTCACGAAAAGGCTGCTGATTTCTCACTTTGGGCAACTCGGACAGCTCCTGAAGACGAGGCCGCTTCGGCTCACAGCACTTGGCATTGCCTATTTCTGGGCATTTGGCGCCTTCGTGCAAATGGTCTCGGTGCAAATTTCCAAGGATCTTTATGACGGAGATTCTTACTTTGCCACCTCACAGTCGTGGATGATGTGTGCGGCGGGAGGAGGAATCGCATTGGGCAGTATCTTGGGGGCCATGATCAATAAACGACACATCGAACTGGGGCTCAACCCGCTGGGCGGGATCATCATGATGGGTGCAAGTGTTGCGGTGGCGTTTACCGTCCCGGAATCGGCTTCGTTTTATCTGGCGCTCGCTGGAACCGGATTTGGAGCAGCCTTCTTCTTTGTTCCAATCAACGCTTTTTTACAGGATGAATGCGACCCGAAGCAAAGAGGAAATATCCTGGCGGGTTCCGCGCTGCTGAACTGCCTCGCCATGGCCGGAGCAGTGATTTTGCAAGCTGTGCTGGTCAAAATTGGGCTGACACCCAAAGTCCAGTTTCTCTTTGCCGCGGTAATTTCGGTCGGAGTGACCTTTTATGTGATGCGGCTGCTTCCGCGGGCTTTTGTGAAGATGCTCGCCTTCAGCGCCTTGCGGGCCTTCTACCGGATCGAGACTATTCATCCTGAAAGGATGCCTGAAAAAGGGGGTGTTCTCCTGACGCCGAATCATGTGAGCTATCTTGATGCCTTGATTCTCACTGCCGCCAGCCCACGGCCGGTGCGATTTCTGATGGTCAGCGACTATTTTGAAAAGCCCGTGGTGGGGAGGATTGCCAGGCTCTTTGACACAGTTCCGATCTCTAGTAAACGGGCCAAGGATGCTATCCAAGTCGCGGCGGCGGCGGTAGAAGAGGGTAACGTGGTCTGCATCTTCCCGGAGGGAGAACTGTCACGCAGCGGGTTCATGGGGGAATTCAAGCGAGGGATGGAGCTGATTGCCCGGAAGGCAAACTGCCTTGTTCAGCCGGTCTACCTCGACGGTTTATGGAAATCGATTTTCTCGGCCGAGCGGGGGAAATATTTCTGGAAGATCCCGAGGGCGATTCCTTTTGGTGTGCGAGTCGCCTTTGGTGAAGCGTGGGCTGCCCGAGACTACCGGGCGGGGGATGTCAGGCGGGACCTCAACGGTCTGGCTGGGGAAGTTTACTGTAAGCGTCGTGAGTCTGCACGAACGGCAAGGGAGTTGCTCATACAGCGGAGTAAAACCGGGGGGCGGGCCCTGCGCTGGGTCAATGAGGGGCAGGTTTGCAGCTGCAGCTGGAGGGACGTGGAAATCCTTCTCAGCGCAGGAGGAGATTGCGCGGATCTGGCACAGGGACATCCAGGTGCCCAGCTGTGGCTTGAGGATTGGCAAGATCTGGACGGATTGAGTGAGAAAGAGTGGATGGAATTGTTAATCAATGCGCATCAGCTGGCAGATCCCTACAACCTGGGCGATGGTAAGGCCGTAGTAACGCTTGATTCATCGGCGCCATTGGCCGCAAGGCGGGTCTGGGGTCTGTTGCTACCGGCCATCACAGGGACCGAGGCCGTGGTCCTTGGTCCAAACGACGGGGCATCCGAACTGGGGCTTCTTTCCAAGGAGAAGATCATTCTGCGTGATCTTGTTGGAACGGCTCGGATGCGTGAGGTTCACCGTATTTCTGGCGCTGCAGGGGTTCCGCTTACGCTCTACCTGTTCGGGGAAGGGCCGCAGAATCCAAGTGACGCGGGTAAGGCGATCTTCGTGGCCCATGAGTTAGCGGGTCGTGTGCTAAGTTTTTCCATGCCGGCCGATCCAATCATCCATAAGGGGGACAAGGCCCATCCGGGCTGGATGGAAAAGTCATACGGGCGTATGCTGCCCGGTTTCATAACCCATGGGACCGAGGAGGGTGTTGAATTAAGCGGAAAGATGCTGTCTCAGAAAGTGGTATTGCCGGGCTGGTCCGTGGACGAGCGAGGGTTTCTCTCCGAGTCATAACGGGTATCAATGCTCAGGGCCCTGTTAGGCTCCAGCCCGCTTACCGGCCACCGGCTTCTATTTGGATGTCGAACAGGCAGGCTGAGCGCCTGACTCAGGGGGCCATGCGGTCTCTCAACTTCCTGGCCATCTCACTGATGATTTTCCCTACCTCAAACTCATCGGAAGAAAGCGGGGCTTTTATCGCCTCCGAGGTGGGGCTGGAGTAGCCCTCAATGGTGCCTTCCTGCCCGTTAATAATGATCGTGATTCCCTCGGCGGCAGGTTCACCGCTGATGTTTTCACTCACGACAGCAACCTTCGGGTCGAGAACGCTTTTAATGGCCTCCGCTTTGTCAGGCGCCAGTCTGTAAAGGACGACGGATGTGGTGGGGTAGTCAGGGCTCGCTATTTGTTTGCCTCGCATTCCCCCGCCAGTCGGGTCGTTGCGATCAGGTATCAGGAGAAAGGCGGCCACGGCGATGAGCGCAAAGGCAGCTATTGCACCGCTGAATTGGGGCTGAGCGAAAAGGCGCGAAATTCTCGCGATCAGCGATTCATCGCGGGTTGAGGAAGATACACCGCCAGCTGAGCTTTTTCTGCCGTATTGGTCCTGGATACGATCTCGAATTTGATCAGGGATGGGCGGGATATCCTCGCCTTCTTCAGCGCTGAAGCTTTTTGAGAGCAATGCTTTGAGCTCTTCATACTGGTCAGAGGGTTCAGATTTCATCTTCCTTTGCCCCCTCTACCGTAATCAATTCCAATCATTTTCAACTTAACAGGCATTTTTGTAGCTTCGCAAGGGCCTCCTCCAGCGCCTCATTGAGAATCCGGCGCTTTTTGGAAATAGAGTGAGAGAGCTCGAGTCCCAGTTTGCCGAGAACTTCAGGATCCTCGCAGAGTTCCCCCATGGTGGCACTCTGGGAGACATAGACGGTAAACACCAGGTGCCATTGGCACTCGGTCAGAATTTCCCCACATTGCCGATAAATTTCTTCGAAACTCAGAGCGCCGAGGGCCCGCCCGGGATCTGCGCTCTCGTCCTCGAACTGCATGGCACCATCCTCTCTCTCGGTGAGGTCCTCGAACGAACTCTGGGTGTTGGGCTGGTTTTTTAGTGCGCTCTGCCTGCGGCGCCAGTCGATAGCCCGGAATTGTACCATCTTGGAAAAAAGAGGGATCACCTCTTCGAAGACAACTATTGACTCGATGGGAGCCTTCCCGTCCTTGACCCGCTCACGAGCAAGCTCAGCAAACGTTTCGAGGTATACGTCCTCCGCGTCCTGGTTACCAAGTCCCTTGCGCAAGAGCAGATGGAATCCGAAGGGCCGCAGGACAGGGTCAAGGTCGCTCCACTCACGGTCTGAGAAACCTCCGTCGTTCTTCTTCCTCAGGCGCTGGAGATCAAGGTTCCGCTCGTAGCGTGTATCCTCTGGATCGTGCCACAGCTGAGGATTTTCCTGGGTGGTCCGATCGGAAGAAACGTTGTGGCGGGAGTGATCGTAGGCTCCCTCCATAGCTTCGGCCGAAAATTCTGCATCAGGAGGGCAGGATTTGTAGCGATCGAGAAGATTTTCGAAGATCTCGGTGGTGAGTGATGCAGCAGCTTCCTCGGCGACGAGCACGCCCTCGACCGGTCTCCGGGCTCTGCGGTATGTCGCGCGCCAGAGTTTCTCGAAGAACCCAGGATCAACCTCGCCGGACCGATTCATAGTAAATTTTCCAGAGGGAAGACCCTAGGAAACAGTGCCTGTTCTCTAAATCAAGGACCGTTTCCCCCTGCTACGGATCTCTGGGACTCCTTAATTCAATGCAAAAAACTTGGAAATCATTTCCTGTGTCTCCCGGTTGGGATACCGTGCTTCAAATGTGGTCAGGAGGCCGATCCCTCAAATTAGTTGCCTTTGTCGGTGTTTTAGCGGCATGGCAGGGTAGTGCGAATGGTCAAACGCCCTTGTGTGATCAGCAGCACCCGGGCAATCCGGAGTTAATTATGGGAGCGGCCTCCTGCTTTTACAGTGAGGTCAATGGAGGCCAGACATTGATTCAACTGACCTCCGGAAGCATTATTCGTTGGGACCATCTGGGGTTGCAGGACCCATCCAGTAGCTTGGTCTTCGAATGGCTTGGTAATACCGATACTACCGGGGTGGTCCTTAACCAGGTCGATCAGACTGGCAGGCAGGAGGCGGTTCTGGGCGGAAGCCTCTCTTTCCCTGATGGTAACCTGATTATCAGCCATCCCAATACGGGTCTGAATATTCTTGGTGCCGTGGAAGCAGGATCTGTGACGATCGTAACCCAGAACCTCGATGCGCAAGCCTCCGCGCAGCTTATGGGCGGAGAGGGTGCAAATTTCATGAACGCAGCACCGGGTAGTCGTCTCAATATTTTTGGGGGGAAGGTTTCCGCGACCTCCGGGGATGTGGTCCTGGGCGGACCTGCGGTTCTGATCGGAGGCGGGGATGACGGAGGAAGTGAGATTCTCGCGCCCGCGGGATCGGTGAGAATCTTTGGAGGGGAAAGTTTCAGACTATTGCCTGAGGGTGGCAGCGCGGGCTCGGTCCGTATCGAACGTCTCCCAGGTAGCGTTAATGGGAACGTTCTCAACTCCCAGGAAATACGTGCGGGCCAGATGGTGGAGATTAACGGTGAAACTGGAATCAGTAATAGCGGCCTTCTTCAGGCTGAACAGCTGGGCGGGATTGTGATGATGAGGGTTGACGAGGGAGGAGTGCTCATCAACGAGGGAGGCGCTCTCATTTCTGCTGATATCATCATTCCGTTTCCCCCACCGGGACCTGGGGCTGTCCTCAACCCGGATCGAGGAGATGCTCCTTCTTCGCTGAGCACAGGTCTGAGCCGGATTCCTGTAGTTTCGAGTCCGGGACAGGCCAAAAGTTCGAGGCGTGTCGTCCTGAGGGAATCAGCTCCCGTCACTGGTAGTGCCAGCTCCCAGAGGCAGAGAGCGAATCAGGCAAGGAAGGATTCCGGGGAGCGCGACGACGCCGTTGCAGGCAACTCCACCAGAGGAACCGGTCATCTCGCGCGGGGACGGAGTTTCTTTGGGACGCGTGGCGGCTCGAAAGCAAAAAAGCGCTAGGGAAGAAAAGAGAAGGGGGAGAACCGAAGTTCTCCCCCCTCTGTTGGGTTGCCTATGGAAATGGGTTTCCTTGCGAAAGTGTGCTGGGTGGACAGCTTCCGGCAGTCTCGGCTCCACTTGCGGGGTGCGTCAACCTTGAAGTTGCGTGTTTAGTTCATCGGATATTACGTTTAACCGAATAAAAACGGCGAGCAATGTGGGCCGGAAAACTGAGATCAGGAGTGATGTATCACTCGCGATACAGGCATTCCAGCGTGATTCGGGCATGGAGAAAGTATTGCAGCGATTGGTTCTTAATAATGTTCGATCGTCGAAGACGAAAGATTGCGGCCTACAGTCTATCGCGTTACTACCCACTACGTTCCCTAAATACCGAGACACTTTATGAAACTTTCGATCCTCCTGGCCGCCCTGTTCATGTCGCTAGTAACAAGTTTATATGCCGCGGAAGGCGGCGATCGTATTTTCGAGCTACGTACTTACTACGCTAATGAGGGGAAGCTGGACGCGCTACACAAGCGATTTCGTGACCACACCTGTGAGCTTTTCGAGAAACACGGGATGCAGAATGTAGGGTATTGGGTTCCGGTGAAGAATGAATCCAATGCATTGATCTACATTGTTTCGCACGCGGGCCGTAAAGCGGCACAAGAATCATGGAGTGCCTTTCTCAAGGACCCGGCGTGGGTTGCGGCATACAAGGCTTCGATCGCAGGCGGGAAACTTGTGCGTAAGATTGACCGGGTATTTCTTACGGCCACGGATTACTCCCCTGCTCTAAAGATTGAATCCCAGAATCCCAATAGACTCTTTGAACTGCGGACTTATACGACTCATGATGGCAAGCGAGCCAATATCAACAAACGCTTTCGTGATCACACATGCGCGCTTTTTACCAAGCATGGGATCAGCAACCTTCTGTATTGTGATCTGATGGAAGACCAGCAGTCCGCGAATGTGACCCTGACTTATCTTATCGCGCACAAGGATGAGAATGCCCGTGCTGCATCGTGGGAGGCCTTTCGAAAGGACCCGGCTTGGCAGGCTGCCCGCAAGGCCTCTCAGGTAGACGGCCCGATCCTCCTTAAAAAAGGGGGTGTCAAGTCGATCCTACTTGCTCCGGTTGATTACTCCGCAATGAAGTAGGATCCTGGGGAGAGCGACCGGCAGCAGGCGTTGCTTCTGACGATTTTACTACGGGCCTCTTTGAGGGGCTATCCGCAGAGAAGAACCTTACAGGTGAGGCCTTGTCCCCCGATCTTGGGAATGGTTAGTTTGGGCATCATGCTCCGTCTTATTCTATCTCTGTCTCTCGCTGGCTTCGTTTCGGCGGCGGACCTTCCTCAAAAACCAAATATCATCTGGATCATGTGTGATGATCTCGGGTATGGCGATCTGGGGTCCTTCGGGCAGAAGAGTATCTCCACTCCGCGGCTTGATGAAATGGCCGGGGAAGGAATGCGATTCACCGATTTTTATGCGGGATGCACCGTATGTCGGCCCTCCCGGCTCTCTCTCTGGACCGGTAAGCACATGGGGCATACGCCCATCTCCTCGAACGCAAACTACAATTTCAAGCCCGAGGACGTCACGGTTGCGGAACTTCTGAAGACGGTGGGTTACCGCACGGGAGGAGTTGGCAAATGGGCGATGGGAGGAGTGGAAACCAGCGGGTTTCCGCTCAAGAACGGATTCGACTTTTGGATGGGCTATCTCGATCAGGGACAGGCTCACAATTACTATCCCACTCACCTGTGGTTAAATGAGAAAAAATTCCCCCTTGCAGGTAACGTTATTTCCAAGCGCCCGGGCTCTCGGGGAAGGGTAGCATCCAAGAAAGTAATCTGGTCCCATCCAGTCATGACTGAGCAGGCCTTTTCTTTTGTGAGGGGTTGTAAGGATCAGCCGTTTCTCCTGCACGTTCATTGGACAATTCCTCATGCGAACAATGAGGGGGGGCGCGTGTATGGTGATGGAATGGAGGTGCCGGACTACGGGCCCTATAAGAAACGCGACTGGAAAAATACAAGTAAGGGGCAGGCAGCAATGATCAGCTGGATGGACCGAGATGTAGGCCGTCTTATCGATCTTCTCCGTGAGTTGAAAATTGATCATAGGACTCTAGTGGTCTTTACCTCTGACAATGGGCCCCACTCAGAGGGGGGGCATAAGCATGAGGTCTTTGATGCCAATGGCCCCCTGCGGGGATTTAAGCGAGATCTCTACGATGGAGGTATCCGTGTTCCCACCATCGCGTGGTGGCCAGGGGTGGTGAAGCCCGGGACGACCTGTTCGGAGCCGCTTGCGTTCTGGGATTTTCTTCCAACAGCCTGTGAACTAGCGGGAGCGGCGGTTACTGAGCCCGTTGACGGTATTTCGTTTGTCAATGCTCTCAGAGGCAGAAAGCAGAAAAGGCATGATTATCTTTGCTGGAAGTTTGGGAGCAAGGAGGCCGTGAGAGCCGGAAAGTGGAAGCTGGTGCAGAATAATCCGGGTAAGGCGCCGGAACTTTACGACCTCCTGAGCGACCAGGGAGAGCAGCGTAACCTCGCAGGAAGCGAAAAGAGGGTCCTGCAGCGGCTGCAGGGTTATTTGGCCGAGGCGGGGAAATAGTCTAGCGCTGGAGCGTCACTCGATCATGTCGCTGGAGCGAGGCCTCAAACCCTTCCTCCGAAAGGGCAGGCTTGCCAAGTGTCGGTGGGGGATCTAAATCCCGGCTCATGGCAGACACATTGCGTTGGGGTATTCTCAGCACCGCAGGGGTTGCGTGTAAAAACTGGGAGGCTATCAGGAATTCCGGGAACGGCATCGTTACCGCTGTGGCGAGTAGGGATGCGGCAAAGGCTCAGGCTTTCATCGATCGATGCCAATCCGAGGTCCCTTTTGAAAAGTCCCCCCGTGCTATTGGAGGCTACGATGAGATCATTAACGCGGATGATGTCGATGCGGTGTATATCCCGCTGCCTACTGGCCTTCGAAAAGAGTGGGTGATAAAGGCTGCGAATGCCGGGAAGCATGTGATGTGTGAAAAACCCTGCGCGGTAACGCACTCCGATCTCGTGGAAATGACGACAGCCTGTTCCGAGAACAATGTTCAGTTCATGGACGGGATTATGTATACCCACAGTGATCGGATGCCGCAATTGCGGGCTGCCCTCGATGACCCCGCGAACGTTGGCAAGATCACCCGGATCGCCTCGGCCTTCAGCTTCTGTGCGCCTCCTGAATTTCTGGCGGACAATATCCGGCTCAGCAGTGATTTAGAGCCTGCTGGCTGCCTGGGGGATCTGGGGTGGTACACTATCAGAGCAACGCTCTTTGCGATGAACTATGAGATGCCTAAGTCCCTTCGGGCCACGATGCTTTCCAGTGCTTCGCGGGCGGACAGTCCTGACCAGGTTCCCACCGAGCTGAGTGCTGAGCTATTTTTCGACAACGGCATTTCAGCAACCTTTTATAATTCCTTTCTGACCAATCACCAGCAGTGGTTGCATATCAGTGGCGACCAGGGAAATATTCGGGTTGATGACCTGGTTCTTCCCTATTCGGATGGTGAGCTCGATTTCCAAATTAACAATGCCCAGTTCGTGATCGAGGGCTGCAAGTTCACCATGGAGAAGCATCTCCGACGTGAGTTTGTTACGGAGCCGGGTGGCAATGATCCTGCCGCACAGGAAACCAAGCTCTTTCGTAATTTCGGGGATCTCGCCCTGGGAGGAACACCGGATCCCTTCTGGCCTGAGGCATCTCTCAAGACCCAGGCGATTCTCGATGCCTGTCTCGAGTCAGCGCAGAATGGAAGCAAGGTGATTGAATTCTGAGCGCGCTTCTATTCTAGTCCAGCAAAGCGCCTACCACCTCGCCAAATTCATCGGTAAGGCGGAAGTCACGACCCTGATGGGGGAAAGTGAAGTTCTTGTGTTGCAGGCCGAGGCAGTGGAGAAGAGTAGCGTGCAGATCATGGACATGGACTTTGTCCCTCTCCGCGAAGTAGCCGAATTCATCGGTTGCCCCATGAACAATTCCCGGCCGAATCCCTCCCCCTGCCAACCACATTGTGAAGCCATGCGGGTGATGATCTCTGCCAGCTCCTTGCCCATTTCCCTGTGACATCGGAGTGCGACCAAATTCTCCGCCCCAGATAACAAGGGTTTCGTCGAGAAGACCACGCTGGCGCAGATCGGTCAGGAGAGCGGCAATGGGCTGATCCACCGACTGGCAGCGTTTCGAATGCTCCTTCTCTATGGAACCATGGGAATCCCACCCCTTATCGTAGAGCTGAATAAAGCGGACCCCACGTTCGGTCAGTCTGCGAGCGAGTAGACAGTTATTGGCAAAAGAGGCTTCTCCAGGTTTTGCACCGTAAAATTCGCGTGCCGATGCCGGTTCATTGGAGATGTCAGTGAGCTCCGGAACGGCCACCTGCATACGGTATGCCAGCTCATACTGGGCAATCCGGGCGGAGATTTCCGGGTCATTGACGGCTGCGTGCCGGCGTTGATTCATCCATTTCAGGAGATTGAGCTGGCGACGGCGCTCGGACCGGCTGATCCCGGGAGGATTAGCAATGTGGAGGACAGGGTCGCCAGACGTACGGAAGGTCGTGCCTTGGTGTTCCGAAGGGAGAAAGCCTGCTCCCCAGTAACTGTCGAGAAGCGGTTGGCGATTCTGGCCTGAAACGAGGACCACGAATGAGGGAAGATCGCTGTTTTCTGATCCCAGGCCATAAGACAGCCAGGAGCCCATCGAGGGTCGTCCGAAACGTACGCTTCCTGTGTTCATGAACATCACGGCAGGATCGTGGTTAAAGCTGTCGGTATGCAGGGAACGAATGACAGCGATCTCATCAATAACCTTTCCAACGTGGGGAAAGAGGTCGGAGACTTCGGTTCCGCTCTGCCCCCGGGATTGAAAGTTCCACGGAGAGCCCTTTACCTTGGGCCGGGCCTCTTTGATCATCGCAAACTCATGGTTCCTGATGAGCTCCGGAGGCATTTCCCTTCCGTGTTGCTGCGTCAGAGTGGGCTTTGGATCAAAAGTATCCACGTGAGAGGGCCCCCCTGACATGAACAGGTAAATGACTCGTCGAGCCCGGGGGGCAAGATGCTGAAGACCTGCGCTTTTCCCGTATTCTGCTTTAAACATGGAGGCAAGGGCTAACGACCCAAGAGCGAGAGGAGCACTTCCAAGAAGTTGCCGCCTGGTTATCTCGTGGCTGACAGAGTCAAACATCATTCGCGTGTCAGCGTTTCGTCGAGATTCAGCAGGATCGCTGCCACGGATATCCATCCGTCGGCACCTTCACCTTCCTCCGCGAGAAAGGTAAGGAACATTTTGCGCTCTTCGGCATCAGGTGATCGGCTCAGACAAGTCTGGAAGGCATGCTCCAGACGCTGGTGTTTTCCGGGATGAGAGGCCGTGATGCGCTCGGCAAAAAATCTGGCACATTCGTGGAAGATAGGATCGTTCAGTGTGACAAGAGCCTGCCGGGGGGTGTTGGTTGCTGAGCGGCTTGTGACGCAGACTTGGCGAGACGGAGCATCAAACGATGCCAGAGAAGGATGAAGCAGCATGCGTTTCCAGTAAGTGTACATCGACTTACGGTGGCGATCATCCCCGGTAGAATCTTTCCAAGTGAAATTGGAATTCCCGGGTTCGTTCTGGCCGGTTTCCTCGTAAAGCCCCTCAGGCTGCGAGGGAAAAACCGGGGGTCCACCCACCTTGTGAACAAGAAGGCCGCTTATCGCCAGAGCGTTGTCTCGAATTTGTTCGGCTGCATGGCGAGAGCGCGACATGCGGCTAAGCAGTCGGTTGGCAGGATCTGCCGCTCGCTGTCTGGGAGTCTGAACAGAGGATTGCCGGTATGTCTCCGAGTTTACAATCAGGCGCACGAGGTCCTTTCGACTCCATCCGTTGCTTTCGAACTCAATAGCGAGCCAGTCGAGGAGTTCCAGGTGAGAGGGCTTTTCACCCATCACTCCAAAATCTGCAGATGTCGCGACCAGACCTTTGCCGAAAAAATGCTGCCAGAGATAATTGACTGCTACCCGTGAGGTGAGGGGGTGTTCCGGTTGGAACAGCCAGCGAGCGAAGTCCAGGCGAGTGGCATTTTTGCCACCGGCGATAGCTGGAAGAACGGCGGGGACCGCTGGGAAGACTCGCGGCCCCTTGTCCTTGTAGTTGCCCCGGATGAGAATATGCGTTTCGCGGGGTCTGGGAAGCTCGTCCATGACGTGGACCTTGAGGGGCGCGGTCTGCAGGTCAGCGAGTTCGGTTTCGAGCTTCCGAATTTCAGCGCCGGCAGGCCCGACCTGACCAGGGTCGGCGAGGGCCTTTCGGTAAATCCGAACCTTGCCGAGTTCTCCCCGAAAGAGGAAGGCGTTAGGTGTTATGGATTTGGTGTAGCCAGCTCCAATTGCAAGGGGCCGGGTGCTCACCGAGATTGATTTTGGTATGTTTCCAATCAATCGGGCGGCCTTATCCTCGATGCCGTCGATATAAAGTTTCAGGGTCTGCCCTGCCGTGAAGACAACCGCGACATGATGCTCCCTGCCGTCATTGACAGGAATGCTTCCGTGGATCTCAGCTCCATTCCATGTTTCATTAGTTGAGGAGATCCAGGCAAAGAGATGTCCGGGGCGGCTATTGTCTTGGGCCTCTCCCCCGATGCCGAAGACAAAGCTTCGAGTGTTACTCTTCCAGTCATACTTGGATGCGATATCGGCCACTTTTTCCCGGGTCCTGATCACGGCAGAAATAGTGAGGTCGCCGGTTGGTGCGAACCGTGAGGGATTAGTCTCAGCATGTCCCTTACTCCATGTGCCTAGAAGGGCCGGATCTTCAGGGGAGCGGGCATCAGGCAGGGTTTTTCGGAGCGCAGCAATCCGTGACCTCAGCGTCACGCCACGCTTACTGCTATTTTCAGGGACATAGTCCATTAACGGACCATGAGTATTATATCCTGCCCCTAGGTGGGGCACGTTATTGAAGATCGCGAAGAGCTGGTAGTATTCTTCCTGGCTGATCGGGTCGTGTTTGTGATCGTGACACTCAGCGCATTCAAGGGTCAGTCCCAGCCAAGTGCGGCCAGTAGTCTTCAGACGGTCTGCCACGGTCTTGATCCGGAACTCTTCCTTGCGTGGGTTATTCCCTTTGGCCTGCATTGCGTTACGGTGGAAGCCTGTTGCTACTTTTTGGGAAGCGCTTGCTCCGGGTAGAAGGTCGCCTGCTATCTGAGCGATAGTAAACTGGTCGAAGGGCTCGTCCCTGTTGATAGAATTGATGACCCAGTCGCGATAGACCCACATGTTGCGGGTCCGGTCGGCAGCGTAGCCTGAGGTGTCAGCGTAGCGGGCAAGGTCGAGCCAGTTCTGAGCGAGGCGCTCTCCGAAATGAGGTGATGCTAGAAAGCGCTCGACCAACTTCGACCAGGCGCCAGGAGACGTGTCGGATCTGAAGCGTTCCACTTCTTCCTGAGTCGGGGGGATTCCCCGCAGGTCAAAACTGAGGCGGCGGATCAGGGTATGACTAGGGGCTCGGGACGATGGGGACAATCCCGCCTTCTTGAGGCGTTCATGTACAAAGTGGTCGATAGGGTTGATTGCTCCGGGGAGGGAGGATTTCCGGGGTGGTAGAAACGCCCAGTGGTCGGTTTCTGTTTCCCCGATCGACCGGAGATGGGGCAGAAGGGCAAGAAGGAGAAGCGCGGCTAATCTCAGGGAGAAAGGCGTAACGGAAGAATGGATACTCCCAGTGGTTTTAGATTTCTCCTTCACGGCTTTCAGGATCGCCGTTCTTCTTCAATGTCATAGACATCAAACCAGACGTAAATAGGGTGACCGGCAGGAACACACTTCGGGATATAGTCCTCAAGAAATTCCTGAAGCTGGATCGGAAGATCGCAGATTCGTTTTCCGCGCATGTCGTTATTCCATTGAATGATTTCGCGGCGCTGGTGCGGCTGGGCGTTGTCGGTGATCCATCGTCCAACCGATTCGTCATCGGCACCGGTGGATACGAATTCCCTGAAGGACTCAGCTGTGAGTCCGGTGAATTCGAAAAAGAAGTTATCGAGAGGGCAGTCGAACTTGTATTCTCCGAGCGTGCCGGCAAGCGCCGCACGGCATTTGTCGAGAGTTCGGGCGGCGATGACGTAGCCAGCAAGAGTTTCATGCGGGCTGCGGGGATAGTCACCTGCCTGGGTAAAATCAGAGGTGGGCACGTTGATGATTCTTGCCGCCTCTCCAGCGGGGTCAAGCCACCGTTGTTTCGATAGGGGCGCTCTGAGGTGGGGGGCAGGAATGCAGCAGCGAATTGCCCTTCGATGGCTCTATTCGGTATCCAGTCTTTCCAGCAGCTTCTTCCACCCCTTCATGGATCGGCCGAGGTTTTCACGGGCGCTGCCCCGGATCCCATAGTGCTGCAGGCCGATGGGCCCCTTCCAGCTGAGGGTTTTAAGCTTCTGGAGAAGGGGGAGGACATCGTAGGTGCCTGTATCCAGAGGCTGAATAAGGGTATTCCAAGCCGTTCCTCCCATATCTGCACCATTAATGGTGACCACGAAGAGATGGGGAGCGGCCTCCTCAAGCAGGGTGTTGAGATTTTTTCCGTCCACCTTCAGAAAGTGACAGAGGTTGAAGGTGACTCCGAGGTTTCTTCGGCTAGCGGCCTTTACGAGCCGAATACAGTCCTGAACCCGGTCCGCATAGGCCCCGGCGTGAGGATAGAGTGCGAGGCGGACTCCCGACTTGGCAGCGTGGTCGGCGAGGGCCTGCAGTTTCGCTACGACGGGAGTATCGGTCGCCTGAGGATTCGCAGGTCGCCGCCCTCCGACGTAGAGCCATACGATAGCTTCCCGCCCACTGGCCCCCGTGATGGCTTTTTCGAGGTTCGGGTTGTGAGTCACACCTTGGTCGCGGACCTCGATTCCATTGTAGAGTGGAGCGAAGCTGATCCCATGCTGCTTCACGGCAGCCAGCATCTCCGGGATGCGGGTTGCCCCGGTGTAGCCGATGCCGGAAAAGCCAAGCTCCTTTACAAGGGCAGCCTGCTGTTCATAGGACTTGGTCTGCCCGTCCCGGGTACCGGTATCCATCGCGAAGAACTTCCACTCGGCGAGACAGAGAGGAGA
>JAQWTV010000151.1 GCA_029242545.1 Roseibacillus sp. | reverse complement strand
CGGATAGAGCGTCCTCCGCCGGACTTACAAACACGACCGAGAGAAGAACTGTCACCGTCAGAGCAAAACGCAATGGATCCATTCCGAAGAATACCGCCTCCGGACCCCAAAGCAATCCCCCACCGCGATATCCCTGAGATTGAAGCAGGAAAGAATCCCTCATTCCCTCGTAGGGCCTAATCCAAGCTCCCTCCGCTGGCAGAGGATTCTTTCCCTTCCCCAACCGGTATTTCATTTACCGTGTAATAGGCCCTCGTATGCAGCAGTGGCTGCCCGCTCTTTCCCCGCATGGCCGTGAGATCAAAGTCGTGAATATGACTCTCCATTACACCTGTGACTGCGAGGTCTACACGCATCCCATCCTTGGACACTCTCGCCTCGGTTACTACCGGAACGGAGTGGTCGACTTCAGGGCTCCCGTACCCGGCTGAGAAGTTATGAGTGTAGGTTTCCAACTCATACGTGGCCGTCCTGGAAGCAACCTGTAGGTCCACCGGCTTGGTAAAGCTTAAGGCAAATCCCTGAGGAGTGATGTTAATCTCACGAATCTCAAAGGGCACCTTACCGGTCCAATCTAGTCGCTGAATAGCAAAAGGCGCCGCTCCACGGACAGGCCATTGCCGGTTGGTTGTGAACCCTCCGGCCATGAGCTGCCCACGGGGCGTGAACTCTACATTCATAATTCCAGTAGCTAATCCCTCCCGGAAGGGATAGCAGGCCCCCTGCCATACCCCGTTGACCTTTTCAGTGGTAGCCCGCATGATCAAGCTGAGCGTATAATCACCGAAAAAAAGCTGATCCTCAAACGGCCCAAACTTTCCCTTGGTCTGATTCAGCTGAAAGCCCGAAATCGAGCGGCCCATCTTGATATATGGGAATCGTATTACAGGTGGAACGAACTCCTTCACACGCTTCTTCTCAACCTGAATTCGCGAGTTGCTGTTAGGCTCGTTAGCAGGCTGATCAAGCCCCGGCGCGTAGGGATACCAGTTGTAACTGGCTGGATGCCCCAGAAACCCGCCCGGCTTAAGGTGCTTGAGGGAACACGATCCGTTCCAAGGCCCCTGGCTTTCGATGCAGAACATCGCGCCCTCGGCGTTAGCTGCAACCCCACCCGGACTACGCAAACCACTGCATACGGGAATCATTCTCCCATCTGGAGTCACCTTGACTGCCCAGCCACGAAAAAGATTACGCGAGTGGTAGGAGCCACTTAATCCGAGAGCGACCCAGATATTTCCTTCGGGATCATGCTTGGAACCAAAGGCAAATTCATGACCTTCAGCGTATCCCCACCGGTTGGAGAGGGTATCGAAGCGGTCCGCTGCTCCATCACCGTCAGTGTCAGTTAGTTTGGTGACTTCACCGAACTGAGTAACGCTGAGGGCCCCGTCTCGCCACGACATCCCGAAAATCTCATCCTGCCCACTAGCAAACAGCTCATAAGTGGGTTGTGGCTCTTTCTCGAACGCGCCCGAGATGAAATAAACATCTCCGCGACGGGTTCCCACGGCAAGGCGTCCATCTGGAAGAGCTTCAAAGCTACCCGGATGCATAGGCACCTCTGTCGGGATAGCGATATCAACGACTCGGTAGTATTCCGCTTCCTTTTCGGCGGTACCCCACATCGCACCGAGGTCTTCGGCCTGCACCGGCTTAATGAAACTCAGAAGCGCTATTAATATCAGCAGAGGCCTCATTTTACTCATCACCATTGATACTCCAGATTGATTTCTGTCCTTCCCCCTGGAAGGGTGATCGGCAGCAGCAACTCCTGCGGCTCACCCTCACGTAACAGCGCCTCCTCCTCGGCGGAAAGGCGCAGGGTCAGACCATCGACTTTCCAAGCTTTTCCCATCTTCTTGATACTCGTGCCCGAACCCACACGGAAGTAGAACATTTCCTGCGCCACCTCCGTCGTGAATACCATACGCCGCCGGAAAAAGGCCTGTCCTTCCTGATCGAGGAGATCATCAAAGAAATCCTCTACCGCGATCTCACCGTAGTGATAATGAAACCGCGGCCGCTTGTCCTTATTCAAAACGTAACCCCGGTATTCGTAACCGTGATCCTGTGGAAACAGATAATCGGTCTTCCCCTTGTAAGGCCAGTCATCGTCCATTGATTCCAGGCGATGAAAGGGGATGCCAGCCGGGAAGGAAATACGATCGCTTCCCCGCGCGTGAAACCGGCCATGTCCGATATTAGCAAACTCTCCTTTCCATACCATGCGTAAGGCCATCTCCTCGGAGTCGAAAGCAAGACTGATGCGCTCCGGGTAGCCCACACCGATTCCCCGGTAACCCGCAGTCCCCCGCCCTCGGCACATCACGGTCTCATCGGCCACCCGTAACTCTGGGGACTGTCGCGAGAGCCCCTTGGGATTCTTTGCCCGGGCGCCGTCAGAGAGATAGTTCCAAAGAGCCTCAATCTGCTGGCTAGTATCACCCCCTAGCAACTCCCTCCGGACAGAGACTCCTCCCAGCCAATAACTCGGCATAATTACTGTAGGATGGAAGCGCGACGGCTGCCGCATATAGAGATGAAACCAGTTCTTCTGTAACCGTTCGGTAACATGGATCAACTCAAGGGCTCCTGCACCGCCAGATTTCTGCCCATTGAAATCATGACAGGCGATACAACTGAGGCCCTCCGCACCCATCATTTCATAACCGGCATCCTTGGACTCCCGGATATTAGACACCTTGGGAAAACTCGCCTCCTCCAGCGCATCCACCTTCTCGAACCGGTCCACCAGATGCCCCACGTTTTCCTCACCGAACTGAGGCATACGCGTGTTGAGGTAAAGGCGCTGCCGCCGGCCGTGCACCATGACCTGGCTCAACCAATCCTTGGTCAACTTTGCCCCGACGTGCGTCAGGGGCGGAGGAATACGACCCTGATCTCCCAGCGCCTCTCTTGTGCCTGTGAAGTAAGGATTCCGCTCGGGACTGATACCTCCCAGACCCTCTTGGTCATGACACGCAATACAATTAAGCACTGCCAGAGTCTTGTTCACCATGGATCGGTCATTGAGAGCCGGCCCCTCCAACTGCTTCATAGCTCCCTTGATAAGAGAGCGCTGCTGCTGACTGAGAGCGAACCGCGGAGAGGATCCTTCTCCGCCCATACAGCCTCCAGAATCATTCAAGTCAGCAAGGGCCACAAACTCACTACTATCAACCTTGATATCATCATGACACTGGGCACACCCCAGAGTTCCAAAATAACGTTTACCAGTCGCCACCAGCTCTGGTTGCGGCTTTAAGGCGACAAAGGCAGCAATCGGTTGATTGGACACAGAAAGCATTGAAGATGGAATGGAACCCCGCGGGAATTCGGCACCTTCCATCTCAAGGCTGAACCTAGGGTCCCGCCCAGTATGAAAGTAGGTCACCTCAATATGGTTCCAACCCACCTTCAAGATCGCAGCTCCCTGCAAACGCTTCACGCCCCGACGATTGCTCGGATTTTCCTTGATCACTTCTTCCCCATTCAAGCGAACCCCTCCCCCATTCACCTCGAGGTAAAAGGTGAATTCTCCCCCCTTTGCGACCTTGAGATAACCCTCATAGCGCACCGCAGTTTGATGATGAATACGACCAAGCTTCTCGGGGGAGAAGTCCGCAACCTCGCCGGCACGCTCTTTTCTCACCGCTCCCTCCAGCCCCTCCCAGACATTACCCCTCCAGGTAGTGAAGGATAGATGCCCCGGCACGCTTGTCTTTTTCAATAGATAGTGGGAGATGCGCTCCACTTCTTCTGCTGGCAGTCGCAAATCGGGCATCCGCCCACCCGGCCGGACCGAGTGGGGACGCCGCAGGAAAGAGGTAAGACTATCAAAAGAGTATTTTTCCTCAAGCGCCCCAAGGGGCACCGAGCCATCTCCTAGCAACTCCTTTCCCTCGGAATCCCGGGGAGAGTGACAAGCTACACATCCCACAGAATGAAATAACTTCTCACCCTGCTCGGCGGCCACTACGTCAGGAAACACAGGGGCGAATGGAGCTCCCTTATTCAGGGAGACAAGATAGTGCGTCAACGCCTCCGCAACCTCGGCACGCGCTCTATCTCCCCGATCACCT
Organism: Roseibacillus sp.; assembly: GCA_029242545.1. Lineage (GTDB taxonomy): Bacteria > Verrucomicrobiota > Verrucomicrobiia > Verrucomicrobiales > Akkermansiaceae > Roseibacillus_B. Next base: position 366 of record JAQWTV010000151.1, on the reverse strand, counting down.
AGCAAGTCGGGCATTGGGGTGCCAGGTTTCACGTGCTGGGGATTTGCCAGAAAGGCCCGCAAATAATCGGGGTGCACCCGCCCTCCAACCCCGGAAAGGCGAGGTGAGCGCCGGGAGGACGGATTGAGAGTATCGGATTGGTGACAGGCCACACAATTCAACTCTTCCAAGAGAGCACGACCTTTTACCTCCTCTGCGAGTGAAGCATTCATCACTCCGGGCAGAATAACCTCACCCCGCGCTGACAAGGCGAGGAACACGATCCCAGCGATCAGGCGAAAGAAGAGCCGCTCGAGAGAGACTGTCATGGGTTACCGTTCAGATATCAGAACGGAATGACAATGCAATGACCCCCGCATCCGAACT
>JAQWTV010000119.1 GCA_029242545.1 Roseibacillus sp. | reverse complement strand
AAGTGTGAGATCCGGGAGGCATGGACGAGACAGATCAAGGGGATTGAGATTCTTGTAGGGGACGCCATTACTGACAATGGTCAGGAGACCTATAATCTTCTTTCGGCAAAGAAGATCGAGAACGTCATTCTATGTGGAGTGCACCTGAACATGTGTGTTCTGGGGCGGCCATTTGGAATCCGACAGATGGTGAAACTTGGTAAGAATGTTGCTCTTATGAGGGATATGACCGACACCATGTACAATCCGCAGCGGCCTCCCGGGGTTGATCATTTCACTGGAACTGATCTTGTTGTAGCTCACGTCGAGCGTTACTGGTGTCCGACTTTTACCAGTATGGATCTCACAGGGGAGAAGCCTTTTCGCTTTGCCGGAGACAAGCGCTGATTTTGTGATAGGCCGGTAGCGGAATGCGATAGAGAGTCCTCGGTGAAAAGGGCCACACAATTTGAGGACAGAAATGCATCATATTTCGCCCATCTAAAGTGATATTGGTGGGTAACTGATACTAAAAGGGGCGATTTTCTGGGAATTAGGTGCCTAATATACGTGTAGAGTCTCGACTTTCCGTGCGAGTTGAGGCAGATACGGCGGCTGCTTAGCTTCAGACAACCCAATTTTCAAGCATGTCAGACCTTTCAAGATATCGCAACATTGGCATTTTTGCCCACGTGGATGCAGGGAAAACGACCACTACGGAGCGTATTCTCAAACTGACCGGGAAGATCCATAAGATCGGAGAAGTCCATGACGGTGCCGCTACCACAGACTTTATGGAGCAGGAGCAGGAGCGTGGGATCACGATTCAGTCTGCTGCTACAACCTGTTTCTGGGATGACCATCAACTCAATATTATCGATACCCCGGGACACGTGGACTTTACGATCGAAGTCTATCGATCCCTGAAGGTCTTGGATGGAGGAGTTGGTGTATTCTGCGGTTCAGGTGGAGTTGAGCCTCAGTCCGAGACCAACTGGCGTTATGCTAACGATTCAGCAGTGGCTCGTCTGATTCTAGTCAACAAGCTGGATCGAATCGGAGCTGATTTCTATCGCGTTATAGACCAGATCAAAAAAGTCCTCGCGGCCAAACCTCTGGTGATGACATTGCCCATTGGGATCGAGGACGATTTCACAGGTGTGGTTGATATCCTGACAAGGAAGGCATGGATCTGGGATGATTCCGGAGATCCCACCAAATACACCATTGAGGATCCGCCGGCGGACATGGTGGACAAGGTCGAGGAGTATCGTAACGAACTAATCGAAACGGTTGTCGAGCAGGATGATGAGGTCATGGAGAAATACCTCGACGGAGAAGAGCCAGACGTCGAGACGCTCAAATCGTTGATCCGTAAAGGAACTATCGGCCTTGCGTTCTTCCCGACCTTCTGTGGATCGGCCTTCAAGAACAAGGGAATGCAGCTCATTCTGGACGCAATTGTGGATTACCTGCCGAATCCAACCGAGGTGCCCGCCCAGCCCGAAATCGATATCGATGGAAACGAGACCGGTGAGTTTGCAATTGTTGATCCGGATCGTCCGCTACGAGCCCTGGCGTTCAAGATCATGGACGATCAATACGGAGCTCTGACATTCACAAGGGTCTATTCAGGGCGACTGCAGAAGGGGACCATGATTCTTAACACCTTCACGGGTAAAACAGAGAGGGTGGGCCGTATCGTGGAGATGCATGCTGATGACAGAAAGGAGCTGGAGGAGGCTCAGGCTGGAGATATTGTTGCCCTTCTTGGTCTCAAAAATGTCCAGACAGGTCATACCCTCTGTGATGAGAAGAATCCGGCCACCCTTGAGCCAATGGTCTTCCCCGATCCAGTCATATCAATGGCTGTGGCTCCTTCTGAGGTTGGGCAAGCCGATAAGCTGGGCGTGGCACTCGCCAAAATGATGAAGGAAGACCCATCATTCCGCGTCGAAACAGACCAGGATAGTGGAGAAACCGTTCTCAAAGGGATGGGCGAGCTCCACCTCGACATCAAGGTAGACATTTTGAAGCGGACGTATGGGGTGGAGACGATCGTTGGTGCTCCACAGGTCGCCTACCGGGAGACCATTACGAAGGCAATCGACGATTCCTACACGCACAAGAAGCAGAGTGGTGGTTCCGGTCAGTATGCTAAGATTGATTTCTCAATAGAGCCTCTTGAGCCTGGGTCCGGCTTCGAATTTGAGTCCAAGGTCGTGGGAGGTAATGTTCCCAAGGAGTTTATCCCGGCCGTGGAAAAGGGTTTCAAGAGATCCCTCGAAAAAGGTGTTCTTGCTGGGTTTCCTTGCCTCGATTTCAAGGTGACGCTCTCCGATGGAGGACACCACTCGGTAGACTCTTCCGCGGTAGCTTTTGAGCTGGCGGCACGGGCGGCATACCGGCACTCGATTCCCAAGGCCTCTCCCAAGCTGTTGGAACCAATCATGAAACTGGATGTGTTCACTCCAGAAGACAATGTGGGAGACGTGATCGGTGATCTGAATCGGCGCCGTGGAATGATTCATGCCCAAGATCGGGCCCCCACGGGGATTCGAATCAAGGCAGATGCTCCGCTCGGAGAAATGTTTGGCTACATCGGAGACCTGCGAACCATGACTTCGGGTCGGGGCCAGTTCTCCATGGAGTTTTCTCACTACACCGCTGCTCCTAACAGCATTGCTGCTGAGGTGATTAAGAAGGTTGAGGAGGAAAAAGCAGCCAAGTCCAAGTAACCGGATCTGGTCTGCTGACTGAGTTGGCCCTCTCCTTTCAGGACGGAGAGATGCGCGCTATGGCTTGGAGCTGAAGGCGCAGATGATGGAGGATTCTCTCTCCCACTTCTTGAGGGGAAGGAGCTTCACTTATTTCATTGTGCAGGCAGGTGGTAGTCACGCCTTCAAGGCCGCAAGGAGTGATGTGAAGAAATGGAGGGAGAGACTCTGCCGTGACGTTAAGGGCAAACCCATGCATCGATACCCACTTGCGCACGCCCACTCCAATACTCGCAATCTTACGGTTCTGAACCCAAACGCCGGTCAATCCTTCGCGCGCATCAGCAATCACATTGTAGTCAGCAAGAGCGGCGATGAGGGACTCCTCAAGGAGTCTTAGGTAGGCATGCAGATCCTGCCCATAATTCCGTAAATTGAGAATTGGATAGCCGACTAGTTGACCGGGACCGTGATAGGTGGCCTGCCCTCCTCGATTGATTTCGTATACAGGATGAGGTAGGTGGGATGAATCTCCGAGGCTACTCTGATTCCGAGTGCGCCCGATGGTGTATACAGGAGCGTGTTCCAGCAGAAACAGGGTTTCTTGAGCTTTGCCCGCATGGATCTTGCCGACATGATCCTCTTGGATACCAAGGGCCTCTTGATATGGGATATCGCTACCTAACCAACAGGGAATCATTTGTCGTTATCTTACGGTGGTCCCTTCCTAAAAGGATCATATTTGAGTGCGTGGAAGAGCGGTCTTTCTCAAAGGGTCAGAGGCAAAAAGATGAGCCAGAGCAATAGCAAGGGCATCGGCTGCGTCATGGGCAGGGGTTTCACTGAGTCCGAGTAAGGCCCGGACCATGAATGCGACTTGTTGCTTATCAGCAGAGCCCTTGCCGACGACGGCCTGTTTGATCTTGCGGGGTGCGTATTCGTAAACATTCAAACCGTGATCCGCAGCTGCGATCAGAGCGGCAGCACGGGCGGCGCCCATGGAAATAGCAGTGCGATGGGATTGCACGTAGATGATTCCCTCAACCGCAACTTCGTCAGGCTCCCACTTCTCGATGAGGTTGCTTAATCCGGTTCTAATTGCAGCAAGGGCTCCGGACTGGGAAACGGTGCGCGGGACGGAAATCACGTCAAAAGCAAGGGGGGCTTGGGATTTGTGGTCCCCTTCAACAATGGCAAAGCCGGTGTTTCTGATAGCTGGGTCAATGGCCAGAATACGCATGGCGATTACCCCCTGACAAGCGGAGGACGATTTCGGAATCTTACAGGGTTACAAGTTTCCCGGCTACTTGCGACGTCTTCCCGACGGGCGGCGGGGACGGCGGATAGGCTTGGCGGGCTTATCATCCAGAATGGCGGTGTAGGCGTATTCAAAATCCTCCAGCTTCTTGCGCTTGATTTTCTTATCGATGAAGCGCTCTACAGAAGTTGCAAAGTCCAGTTCATCCGCAGTCAGCAGAGTGAAGGCGTCTCCTTCCTGTTCTGCACGACCAGTTCGCCCGATCCGGTGGACATAGTCCTCTGCGTTTTCAGGAACACGATAATTGATAACGTGGGTAACGTTTGAAATGTCAATACCGCGAGCCGCTACGTCGGTGGCAACGAGGACTTCATAGAGACCGTCTTTGAAGCCCTTCAATGCTTTCATGCGATCAGTCTGCTTGATGTCCGAGTGCATCGCGGCAACCTTGGTGAGGCCTTTCTGCCTGAGGAGAGACGCAACAGAGTCGGCCTCTTTTCGAGTGCGGGTGAAGATCATGACGCTGTGAAAGTCAGTCTTGTCCAGCAAGGCGAGAAGGAGGTCGTCCCGTTGACTCATGGCCACCGGATAGAAGGCGTGGGTAACGGTAGAGGGAACTGCGCGACGGGCAATTTCAACCTCGATAGGATCTTTGAGGCACCACTCAGCAAAGGTCTGGATAGCTGGAGGCATGGTCGCTGAGAAGAAGAGCGTCTGGCGCTCTTCCCATGGACAGAAATTAACGATTTTACGAACATCAGGCAGGAAGCCCATGTCGAGCATGCGGTCTACTTCATCGAGGATCAGAGTCTTTAGTTCGCCGAAGCGCATACTCGCGCGGTAGAACAAGTCGATTAGCCGCCCGGGGGTCGCGACAACGATGTCGGCGCCGCGCTCCAGTTGTTCGACTTGCTTGCCGTAGCCTACGCCTCCGTGCAGAAGAGCGACCCGGCACCCGGTGTGTTTCCCGTAGTGCTCAAAGGATTCCGCAACCTGGTAGGCTAACTCCCGGGTTGGCTCCAAGACGAGGCACTGGGGTTTGCCGATGGCGGTCAGCTTACTCAGGACGGGAAGGGCAAAGGCCGCCGTTTTTCCCGTGCCTGTCTGTGATGCCCCGACGACATCACGGCCGTCGAGAATGAGAGGAATTCCCTTCTCCTGGATTGGAGTTGGGTTTGTATAACCAGACTCCTCAATGGCTTTCAAGACCTCTCTCGAAAGCCCCAGCTCGTCAAATGACATCTCGCTAGGTAGAGCGACACCACGGTGGGGTCAAGGGCAATGGATGGCCTTGTTTTCAGAGAATTACCTGATTCTTGCGGAACGTCTGGCCATTCAAACGCGTCCACGGTAGACTGTGGTGCAATGTCGGACCTTTTGCAGTATGGCGGACCGGTGCTCTGGCTTCAAGCCGCCCTGGCTTTTCTGGCCGTTGTTTACATTATTGAGAGACTTCTCTATTTTCACAGTGTCAGGGTAAATGTCGCCGATTTTCTCGTTGGCATCTCAAATCACCTTCGACGAAAAGAATTCGCTGAAGCGATTCATCAGGCGAATCGTTTGCGTGGTCCAGCGGGTCGAGTTGCTCATAGTGTCCTGATCCGCCATCATATGGAGCGCAAGGATCTCGTCATGATTGCTGATGAAGCGGTATGTATGGAAGTCCCGCGAATTGAGAAGAATCTGCGTGCCTTGCTCGGAGTCGCCCTTATCGCCCCGTTGGCGGGTCTTCTGGGGACGTCCTTGGGGTTGATTGATGCGTTTACAGAAATCAATGAGGCTGAAGGTGAAGTTGCCTACGCCAGCCTCGCAGGTGGTATCTTTCAGAGTCTCGTGACAACTGCGGCAGGGCTCTGCATCGCGACATCTTCCTACGTCTTCTACCTGACGATGCTGGGGAAGGCTAAGCGCCTCTTATATCGCTTGCAGAGGGCGGGAATCGAAGTTGTGAACCTGATTGTCGATGCTCGATCCGGAATTGATATTTTGTCCTTCCGGGAAGAGGTCGAGGCACAGAAGGGTAAAAAAGAGGAATCCAGAGGCGTTGAGTCGTGAGAGCCCAGTTGACGCTTCCAGAGAGACCATCGGCACTTTATCTGCTGGCAGTGCTAGATATCATTGCGGTTCTCCTGATTTTTTTAGCGCTGGTTCCTGCGGTAGCTGATCAGGCTGGGGTGCCATTGAACAAGATGAAGTTCAGTTCGCGAATGGACACGATTGCACCAGAGAAGAGGGTCAGTCTTTTTGGTCGCGCGGGTTTCCCGCCAAGGTTTCATCTTGGAAGAAAGAAAATTAAATTTGAGGATCTTACGGACGAGCTCATCCGGCTCAAGGAGGCGAGGGGGATCGAGGTCATGGTTGCGGTGTTGGATCAGAATATGAAGTTTGGCCTTCTTAGTGAGCTTGAGATGGTCGCAGATGAGGTGGGTGTTGAGGTGATTCTTGGCGGACGGTTTGAAATGGAAAATACGGGTTTTGGTGGCTTGAGAGAGGCCAGTCCTGAGCGGGAAAGCCTGTCGAACGAATGAGGCGCTGGACTAAGAATCGGCGTATCCTTGGGGATAGGAAAGCGGGGTTGCTGTTCAACTGGCGTGAAAGGGAGGGTATTTTCGGAAGAGTCTTGTTCGCGCTCTTGTTGGGATCAGTAATCTTTGGGGTGTTCGTGCTGCTAATACGAGTGGAAGGTGCTGAGCGTGGTCGGGGGTTCAGAGAGGCGGGCAGTTTAACTGTCCTCACCCCTGGAAGTGATGCTTCACGCCGATGGTTGGGGTGGGCTTATGAGGAAGCGCCAGACATGGAGCGATGGGATCCGGAAGTAGATAAAGAGCTGAAAAGGAGGGTCTCCGCATATGACGAAACTCTTCAGCGGGAAGCGCGTTTCGAGGCACTTCTATACCCCTCGGAGTTTCGATCTGTAGAGATGCAGCTGCCTCCTGTTATTAATCCCCTTACGCGGAATCTCCCGGTGGTAGTAGGAGAATCGACGGAAGCCCAAACCATGGGCAAGGTTACCGGACGGGTGTATGTAGAGGTAGAGGGAAGTTTGGGAGACCGCTGGGACAATGCTGGCAGTGGGTGGCCACTGGAGGTTCTTCTTCTGAACAGGTTGGAGGGAGAGGGGAATGTGCGGATTCGGGATCTTCTTGGATTGGATCGAAGCTTTCTGGTCAGCGTAGATTCCGGGGGTCGAATTCAAACGTGTCAGGTTCTGGATCCCGACGAGCAGAATCTGGATGGGTTGCTTGGGCGTTGGCTTCGCCTGCAGCGTCTGGAGCCTGGGCAGGAAAAGGTTTCCTGGGGCCGGATGAGAATTCGAGTGGAAGGTGCCCGGGAAGAAGTGCGCTAATTTTTAAGATGTTTGAGATAGGTCTTTCACAGCTCTTTGCACTAATCCTGACCGTCTCCATGGTGTCGGCAGGGGGGATTCTTCTTGCAGGAAGAATTCATGAAAGACGATGTGAAAGAGAGATGAAGAGAAACACTTTTAATTGCAGGGTATGTGGGCGGTCCTACCTCCGGAGCGGGGCAGGAGGGGGCAAGCTGCAGAAATGTCCGGATTGTGCGAGCCCGAACCTTACTGGCCTCGACCGGCGGTTGGGATGAGGCTTGCGCAACCGCCATCAGGCGTTTAGGCATGGAAAGCCTTATTAGGGCAAAGATATTCTTATGTCTGAACGCAGAGTTGTAGTAACCGGCATCGGTGCGATCAGTCCGCTTGGGCATGATCTCGATGCGACATGGAAAAGTCTCAAGGAGGGGCGTTCGGGTATCACCCGGATCGAGCAATTTGATGCCTCGGAGTTCCCGTGCCAGATTGCAGGAGAGGTAAGGAATTTTGATCCCAAGCCATTTTACACAAACTCTAAGGATGCCAGGAGATCAGACCGTTACACTCAGTTTGCGCTTCCAGCCGCCCGGATGGCGATGGATGACAGCGGGATGGACCCCGAGTCGGTAGACAGAACCCGGATTGGTGTGATGGTTGGAAGCGGTATTGGAGGCCTGCATACTCTCGTTGAGCAGCATACGGTCTACATTGAGAAAGGAGCGCCAAGGGTCAGTCCTTTTGTGATTCCGATGATGATCGCAAATATTGCCACAGGAATGATCTCAATGGAGTATGGGTTTGGCGGTCCGAATATGGCGATCGTGACAGCCTGTGCTACTGCGAACAATTCCATTGGTGAAGCTTGGCGCATTATTAAGTTTGGAGATGCCGAGGGCATTCTCGCAGGTGGAGCAGAAGCCGCAATCCGGGATATGGGGCTGGCTGGCTTCAGCAACATGCGGGCGCTTAGCTGCCGCAATGATGAGCCAGAAAGGGCCTCACGACCGTTTGACGTTGATCGGGACGGATTCGTGATGGGAGAGGGTGCAGGAGTCGTAATGCTCGAGGAGCTGGAGCATGCCAAACAACGTGGTGCGAAGATCTACGCAGAGCTTGCTGGTTATGGAGTGAGTGCAGACGCTCATCATCTGAGTGCGCCTTCGCCGGACGGAACGGGTCCCGCTCGCGCGATGCAGATGGCCATGAAGCATGCGCGGGTGAATCCCGATGAGATCGATTACCTGAATGCCCACGGCACTTCTACACCTCTTGGTGATATTGCAGAGACAAGAGCAATCAAGGTGGCATGTGGCGATCATGCGACCAGTGGCCTGGCAGTAAGCTCAACGAAATCCATGACCGGCCATCTGCTGGGGGCAGCGGGAGCGGTTGAGCTCGCTGCCTGTATCATGGCGGTTAGAGAGGGTGTTATTCCCCCTACCATTAATCTGGAGAACCAGGATCCTGAGTGCGACCTGGACTTCGTTCCAAACGAAGCACGTGAGGCGAAAGTGCGAGTTGCAGCGAGCAATGGTTTCGGGTTTGGAGGTCACAACGCAACCCTCATTGTGAAAGCCTTCGAGGGGTAGTTGCCTGAGGCAATTGCTACTCAACGCTCAATGAGCGCCCGGGTACAACTTGGTGCGAAGTTCGGGAGGACCCTTTTACGCAGAACCTCCCTGAGCGGCCTTAGCCGCATCCGCGGCCGCTTTGCGCTCCTCCATTTTCCTCTCTGCTGACTCAGAGATATAGCGCCATCTCACGCGGTTGCGCTTAATTGCACTGCGAGCTTTCCTGACTTTCCTTTGGGTAGGAGTCTCAAAAGCTCTCCGACGACGCATCTCCTCGATGATCCCTTCGGTGTCGAGTTTAGTCTTCAACCGCTTGAGAGCCCGGTCTACGGATTCTCCCTTTTTCACATCAATGCCGCGGTCGTGACTGTTCGCCATGGAGTATTACAGAGTTTTCCCAGTGACTGGGGGCGCGGAGCCTAGGGGCGCTACACCTGAGCGTCAAGCCGAGATTTACACGCGTAATAGCCCCGTTACGGCAAATTCTTGGGGTTTTGTCTCCCTCGCGCCAAGCTATCCTTGCCGGCCGCAGCACGCCTTGTATTTTTTGCCCGATCCACAGGGGCAGGGTTCGTTACGGCCTACCTTTATGCTTGGTCGGCGTTTTGGAATATTCAGTTTTAGCTGCCCTCCATCACCTTGTGCGCCACCGGGAGTCTGACCACCCCCGGGGCTGGGGATCCCCCCGGCATTTTCGGAGTCCCGGTCATTCAGCTCGAGAGGAAGGTTATGGAGAAACTGCTCGAACTTCTCGAGGTTGGTGGTGCTGCGGAAAAGATTGTTAAGGACCTCTCCCTCGATTCGGTCCCAGAGAGTAACAAAGAGATTATAGGCCTCGTTCTTATACTCAACGAGCGGATCCTTCTGGCCCTGGGCTCGCAAGCCGACGCCCTCGCGGAGGGCGTCCATATTGTAGAGGTGCTCTTGCCAGAGCTTGTCGATGGACACCATGACGATGTGTCTTTCCAGCTGATCGAGAAGGGCGGGGTCTTCGACTTGGACCTTGAGCTCATACGCAGCCTTAACCTTGCTGATGATGGTAGAGCTGATCTCTTCGGCTCCCATCCTAGCAAGGCTTTCAGGGGATTCCTCCCAATGGATCGGGAATGTCGTATTGGCCCAGCTGATTAATTCGCTGTGGTCGGGACTTCCACCTTCCGCTTCTTCGAAGAGCTCTTCGATCTTCGAGGGTATTACCTTGTCGATAATCTCATAGATCATCTCCCGGGGATCCTCAGAGGTAAGGGACTCGTTGCGATAGCCGTAGACGGCGGCACGCTGGCTGTTCATGACGTCATCGAAATCGAGGACGTATTTCCGGCGGCGATAATGAAGTTGTTCCACTCTTCTCTGAGCGGTTTCAACGGAACGATTGAGCCAGCGATGTTCGAGTGCTTCGCCGTCCTCCATGCCGAAACGCTCCATCATACTGGTCATCCGATCGGCTGCGGCAAAGTTACGCATCAGGTCATCCTCAAAGGAGATGAAGAACTGGGATGCCCCCGGGTCCCCCTGTCGTGCACATCGTCCGCGTAGCTGGCGGTCAATTCGTCTGGATTCGTGGCGCTCTGTCCCGACCACCATGAGGCCGCCGAGCTCTGAGACTCCCTCTGAGAGCTTAATATCTGTGCCTCGCCCGGCCATATTCGTAGAAACGGTAACAGACCCCCTCTGCCCGGCACTGGTGACGATTTCTGCCTCCTGACGATGGTATTTCGCATTAAGGACGGAGTGGGGGATCTTGGCCCGCTTGAGCATTCGAGAGAGAGTCTCGGAAGCGTCCACCGAGGCGGTTCCCACGAGAACTGGTTGACCCTTCTGGTGAGACTCCTGAATGGCGGTAATTACAGCGTTGTATTTCTCTCTTCTCGTCTTGAAGACCTGATCGTTACGATCTTCCCGCTGGTTTGGCTCATTCGGTGGGATGGGAAGGACATCGAGGCTGTAAATATCAGAGAATTCCGCAGCTTCCGTCTCGGCGGTTCCCGTCATTCCCGCCAGTTTTTCATAGAGGCGGAAGTAATTCTGGATAGTGATAGTAGCGTAAGTTTGCGTCTCACGCTCAATTTCAACTCCCTCCTTAGCTTCGACCGCCTGATGCAAGCCGTCGGACCACCTGCGGCCAGGCATTTCACGACCGGTGTTCTCGTCGACGATGATCACCTTGTTTTCTTGCACAACATACTCAACGTCCCGCTCAAAGAGGCAGTAGGCCTTCAGTAGCTGGGAGATGGAGTGCATTTTTTCACCCCGGCTGTCCAGATGGGCTTCGACTTGTTCCTTGGCCTCTAATGCCGCCTTCTCATCGAGATCCGGATTGGCATCGATCTCGGCGAAAGCTTCCACTAGATCAGGGAGGACAAAGGCTTCGGAGTCGCCGGGAGAGAGGAACTCGCGCCCCATTTCCATCAAGTCGGCGTCATGCCCTTTTTCGTCGATGGTAAAGAAGAGCTCCTCCTTGATCGCAAAAAGCTCTTTTTTCTGGGTGTCCTGATAGAGTGAGAGCTCACTTTTCTGGACCAGACGGCGCAGGTCCGGGTCCTCCATCGATCGCATAAGCTGACGATTCCTTGGTTGTCCGAGCTTGATCTTGAAAAGGCATCGTCCGGCCTCTTCCTCATTGCCCTCGTCAAGATGCTTCTTCGCTTCAGCAGCCAGTTCGTTACAGAGCAGGGTTTGTTTCTTAACGAGCTGCTCAACCAGTGCTTTGTGCCGAACATACTGCTCGGTCGAGGAGTTCATTACCGAGGGCCCCGAAATAATGAGAGGGGTTCGGGCCTCATCGATAAGAATCGAGTCGACCTCGTCAATGATGGCAAAGTAGTGAGAGCGCTGGACCTGTTCGTCACGGGAGGATGCCATTCCGTTATCACGAAGATAGTCAAAACCGAATTCTGAGTTGGTCCCGTAGGTAATGTCACAGCAGTATTGTTCCCTTCGAATTGGAGGAGCCTGCTGATTCTGAATACAGCCGACGGTGAGCCCCAAGTATTTGAACAGCGCACCCATCCACTCAGAGTCCCTGCGGGCTAGGTAATCATTTACGGTTACCACATGAACTCCCAGTCCGGTAAGTGCGTTCAAAAATACGGGGAGGGTTGCTACCAGGGTCTTTCCTTCCCCGGTTTGCATCTCCGCTATCATCTTTCGATGGAGGGCGATTCCTCCAAAAAGCTGAACGTCGAAATGTACCATGTCCCAACCGAGAGGCTGATCGCAGACATCAATAGTCTGACCGACAAGCCGACGTGCCGCGTTTTTGACAACGGCAAAAGCATCTGGAAGAATTTCCTCGAGATATTTCTGTCGTAATTCTGGAAACCGATCCTCAATGCCACGGAACGACTCCTTCGCATTCTCTATGGATTCAGGGTCAGGTGTTACGCGGTCTGGAAGGTTTGGAAACTCTTCTCGGAGAGCGCGCATGCGCTCTCCTACGGAAGTGGCCATTTCTGAGAGCTTATCCCGATCTAATTTTTCGATTTCACGCCTGGTCGCAGTCTCGAGGGGAAGATACCGGCGCAAATGTTCCTGCCATCCTTCAACCTTGCTGAGGACCGCCTCTCTGGACTCGCTTTGCAGGGATTCCTCGATTCGGTTTATTCGAGCAACCATCGGGCGCATCCGCTTTAGTTCGCGCTGGTGCTTCGATCCGACGATTTTCTGGAGGATCCACTTGATCATGGGGTGGGAGAGCTGTGAGAGCTAAAGGGTCTAAGGTAGCCGGGTCAATACACGGCGGGAGGGCCAAGGGCAAGGCGCGGTACAGTTAGAATCTGCTTTCCAAGGTTTCAAACAGGCGAGGCCATCTCATACGGGGTTTGTGAGGGGGGGGCATATGCCTGATTCCAATAGGCCAAGAGCAGGCCCTTCCTGGTAGCGTTGGGCCGAAGAGTCGCTGCCCGGTGTCAGGGACAGCTCTTTGCTCACCTTTGCGCAGGAATGAAGTTTAAATACTAACAGCATTGAAGCCGCCATCCACGATCATTTCAGTACCGGTGATAAATCCGCCGGCCTGGTTCGAGGCGAGTAGGAGGGTGGCACCCACGAGCTCTTGAGCCTCGCCAAATCGGTCCATTGGGGTATGGCTCATGATCTGAGCTACTCGGTCAGGGGTCAGCACCTTACGGTTTTGTTCAGCTGGAAAAAATCCCGGCACCAGAGTGTTGACCCTGATTCCGTGAGGTGCCCACTCGCGGGCGAGATTGCGGCTCAGATTATGAACAGCTCCCTTTGATGCGGAGTAGGTGAAGACGCGCGAGAGAGGGTTGAGGCCTGAAATGGACCCAAGGTTGATAATCGAGCCCTTGATATTCTGCTCGAGAAAGTAACTTCCAAAGCTCTGGCACCCCCGGAGAACCCCAGCGAGATTGATATCAATGATATTGGCAAACTCTTCCTCGGTAATATCCAGGACTGGTGTTGGAGAATTGATTCCCGCACCGTTAACGAGGATATCGGTTTTCCCATGCTGGGCGAGGACCTCGTCACGAAGGCTGTCGAGTTCAGCCCGGCTACTGACATTGGCTGCCACGAAGTGTGCTTTTCCACCCTTAGAGGTAATGGCCTCGATGCGGGCAGCTGCCTTTTGCTCGCTCCGTCCGACCAGGACGACTTCAGCTCCGGCTTGGGAGAGGCCCTCGGCCATCGCGCCACAAAGTTCACCAGTACCGCCAATCACAACGGCGATCTTGCCGTCCAGAGAGAATAGTTCGGATAGAAATGAAGGCATGGGTGCGGTTTCTAAAGGGGGAGAGAAGTGAGGTCAATCGTCACGGGTTAGATCCGAATCGGGTAAAACTCGCTGGCTGGGAGAAGACATTAGGACCGGCTTCATGAGACAACCCCTGCTCTTGGAGCCCAATTCGCAGTGGCCCCCAAAATTCGAGATGTGGTATGCTTTTGATTAAAATATACTATATCTTGTACAAATAGCCTTCTTTTCTTGCCCGGCTTGGGGCCTTCCTTTAGTTTTTACGCGCACGCCGGAATAAACAAAATGCATCTAAAATCTCTAATTCTCCAAGGGTTTAAGTCATTCGCAGAGCGCACTACCTTTGAGTTTCATGAAGGAATTACCGGGATTGTGGGGCCAAACGGCTGTGGAAAATCCAATGTGGTTGATGCCATCCGCTGGGTCCTCGGGGAGACTTCTGCCAAAGCTCTGCGTGGTGGCGAGATGGCAGATGTGATTTTTAACGGAACCGATAAGCGGAAAGCCCTGCCTATGGCGGAAGTAACGTTGAATCTCACGGAATGCGAGGGCTCTCTCAAAACTGAATATCATGAGGTCGCCATCACGCGTCGGGTTTTTCGGGATGGGAAATCCGAATACCGGATAAACGACAGGTTGTGTCGCCTTCGCGATATCCATGAGTTGTTCATGGATACCGGCATCGGTCGCTCGGCTTATTCGATCATGGAGCAGGGAAAGATCGATATGCTCCTTAGTGCGAAACCAGAGGATCGACGCCAGGTATTCGAGGAGGCTGCTGGGATTACCAAATTTAAGAAGGAGAAGAAGGAGGCGCTTCGTAAACTAGAATACACAGAAGCGAATCTCCTCAGAGTCCATGATGTTCTTGAGGAGCAGGCAAGACGGATCAACTCCCTGAAGCGGCAGGTTGCGAAGGCCCGGCGTTATCAGGCCCTCGCCAATGATGTCAGGATTCTGGATACCCACCTGAGCCAGAAACGATTTAGCGAGGAATCTGCTGCGAGAGAAGAGTTGATGACTTCCTTGAAATCGCTCGAAAAGCAGAGAGAGGATCTGGAGGAGAGCCTTCCTGAAGTCGAAATGGAGGTTGTGGGGGCGAGGGATAATGCAACTAACCTGGAGGGGGAGCTTTCTGAACTGCGTCAACGGCTCTCAAATCACCAGAATGCGGCCAAGGCTGCAGAAAGTAGAATTCTCTTCAACGAAGAGCGCTGCAGGGAGCTGCAGGAGCGAATCGAGACCAATCGGGGTGACCTGGAAGCTGGAGGTGAAAAGCTGGCCCAGCAGGAGATCGACTTCAATGTTTCGAGGGATGAATTACATGTCTTGCATGAAAGAATAGAAGAGCGCACTGGAGCCCTCGTTCAGAAGGTCAGTCTGGTTGGAGAGTTGAAGGACCAGCGTGAATCGAGCGCGAGCCGGCTGCATGAGGCCCGCGAAGAATCGAAGAGACTCGAGACGGTTCTAGCCTCTGCCGAGGCGAAAATCGAGAGCGCCGAGATGACCTCGGCCTCTAATCGCGAACGTCTCCTGCGCCTCACCGAAGAAGAGGAAGTTCTACAGGTTGAAATGGTCGAATTACAGTCCACGGAAAGGGACCTGACGAAGAAAATCACCGAGGAAGAGGACAGAACGAAGCAGATCGAGGAGCAGAAACTAGCTGCCGAGAGGTCTTACCAGCACGCCAGGGGTGACCTTGAGGCGTGCCGGGAGCGTCGCGGGGAGCTGGATCGTGACCTTACAGCTCGCCGATCCCGTCTAGAGCTGCTCCAGCAGCTTCTGGCGCGCGGTGAAGGGCTGAACGAGGGAACTCAGCGAGTGCTGGCAGGGCTGAATGATCCCACTCTGATCCAGCCCGGATTGCGAGGGGTGTTAGGAAGTAAATTGCAGGTGCGGAATGGTTTTGAGCGAGCGGTGGAAGGAGCGTTGGGGGCCAATCTAGAAGCGATCCTTGTCCGGGACGCGGATCTTGCAGACGCTATCCTCGATCAGCTTGCGCAAACTGGGCAGGGCGAGGTTTCCCTAATTGCTCCGGAATGGGTTGCTCCCCAACATGACAGGCAGCTGATGACGGTTCCGGAAGGAGCTGAGTGCTGGGTAGCAGATTGTGTGAATGCGGAACAGGAAGTGGGCTCAGTGGTTGCGTGTCTCGTGGAAGATGTCCTGGTTGTTAAAGATCGCCCAACCGCCCACCTCCTCCGCTCCCAGAATCCCACGTGGTCCTGCGTTACTCTTGCAGGAGAGATTGTAAGTTCAGAGGGTGTTTTTCGGGGAGGTCGAGCAGGCGGGGATGCCGGCAAGTCGATTCTTGAGCGGCGTAAGGAGGTGAAGGAACTTGAAGAGGAGGTGAAGCACCTGGCGGTGGTTCTCCACGAAGAGACGGACAAGCTTGATAGTAATACACACCGGGTTAATGAGCTTTTTGCGTCTGCGGAGCAGGGGAAAGATCGTCTTCAGAGGCAACAGGTTGAGCTTTCTACATTGCGCGGGCGGGCCTCATTGGCAGGGCAGGAGGTAACATCGTTTGAGGGCAAATTAGGCAATGTTCATCGTGAGCGGAATGAGATCCAAGGCCGTGAAGAGAGTGAAGCCGGATTAAGAACCGGGTTGCAGAGTGAGCTTGGGGAAGCCCGGGGGAAGCTTGAAATGGTGGAAAGCGAGATCAATCGGCTCAGTATGGAAATGGAAGAGCTTGGAAGAAGAGAGTCGGAGGAGCGTGAGGAGCAGGGTAAATTGCAGACGGCCCTGGCGGTGGAGCGACGGACTCGTGAGGCTGCGGAGCAACAGCAGGTCCCAATCCAGACGAGGATTGGCGAGCTTAAGGAGCTCAATGCCCGCCGGATTTCCGAGATAGAAGAGTTCGAGAGGAGGATCAAATCTGCCGGGCAGGAAGATGAGGGGCTCCGAGAAGAAATAGCCGAACGAGGCAGACAGGAAGATAAGGTTCAATCAGAAATCAACGATGTAGGCGCCCGCCGAAAAGAGATCCAGCAGGCCATTAATACGGCCGAGGCAGCTCTTTCTGATCTGCGCCGCAAGGTAGCCCAGACGAGCGAGCAGCGGGGCAGGGAGGAGGTCTCTCTCGCTAAGATCGACATGCGACTTGAGAAGCTTCTTGAGAGCATCATGGAGCGCTATCAGGTTGACCTCCAGTCCTTTGAAACGGATTCGCATGCTCTTCTTGCCTGTATGATGGAGCAGAGAAAGGCAATGCGGTCCTTGGAGAAGCGTCGGGCTACTCTGGCGGCT
This sequence comes from Roseibacillus sp., assembly GCA_029242545.1. Classification (GTDB taxonomy): domain Bacteria; phylum Verrucomicrobiota; class Verrucomicrobiia; order Verrucomicrobiales; family Akkermansiaceae; genus Roseibacillus_B. Next base: position 4,673 of record JAQWTV010000119.1, on the reverse strand, counting down.
AAAGTGCCTGTCAACGAGGAAGACGATGCGTCTACAGATGAGGATAACTCGGATGAGGAGCAGCCAGGCCTCGGCGAGGACCATGAAGCAGGGGATGGGGAGGAAGGAACGATTGCGGAACGAGTCGAGGAAGAGTTGGAGAACGTCGATTTGGAGGATGGCCCAGACTGGAAGTTCATCGAGCTGGCTGTTGAGGAACTCAGAGGAAGATTAGATGGCATGGGTCCGGTCAATATTGATTCGATTGATGAATTCGAAGAGCTGGAAGAGCGTCATTATTTTGTAAAGGGTCAGCATGATGATCTCGTTGTCTCCAAGGAGGAACTCCTCAATGTGATTGAGAAGATTAATACCGAAACGACTGTTCTTTTCGCGGAGACCTTCAAAAAGGTGCAGACCAATTTCCGTGAGATGTTCAAGGAGTTATTCGGTTCGAGCGCCAAGGCAGATCTGATCCTTCTCGACGAGGGTGACCCCCTTGAATGTGGGATTGAGGTCATAGCCAAGCCGCCGGGCAAGAAGTTGCAGTCTATTACCCTTCTCTCGGGCGGAGAGCGGTCAATGACCGCCGTCGCGCTTCTTTTTTCCATCTACATGGTGAAGCCGAGTCCTTTCTGTGTTCTCGACGAATTGGATGCGCCTCTGGATGAGTCCAACATTGGACGCTTCCTCAAAGTGCTGGATCGCTTTGTGGATCAGAGCCAGTTCATCATCGTGACTCATAATAAGCGCACCATGAGCCGTGCTGACGTGATGTATGGGGTGACGATGGAGGAATTCGGAGTCTCCAAGCCGGTAGGAATGCGCCTCACAGCGGCAGATACCAGCAAGGGAAGAGCAAAAGGGGCGGCCTCGCGAGCGGCTCAGCGCCTCGATGCCGACGAGTAGGTGGCGATCCGCGCCACTGAATACCCGTTAGGAGTGGGGTGCTGGTCAGAATGGCAGTTTTGGGCCACCTTTTCCGCCCATGCCTCCCATGAGATCCTTCATGGAGTCAAGATCCCCCGGTCCGCCTCCTCCGAGGGCTCCAAGCTGCTTCATCATGTTCTTCATTTTGCCCTTTGATTTCATCATCTTGCGCATCATGCCGAATTGCTTGAGGAGTTGATTCACTTCGAGAAGGCTGCGACCGGATCCTCCCGCAATACGCTTACGGCGAGTTCCCTTGATGATCTCGGGGCGGCTACGCTCTCTGGGAGTCATCGAGAGAACTATCGCTTCCATATGCTTGATCCGACTTGGATCGAGCGCTCCTGATGGAAGTTGTTTCTTGATCTTGTTGAATCCCGGAAGCATTCCCATGATGCCTTCAAGGGGGCCGAGGTTCTGGAGCATTTTCATCTGCTCGAGAAAATCGTTGAAGTCAAATCTCCCCTTCTCGAGACGTCGTGCGGCCTTGGCTGCTTTTTCCTCATCAAGGTGTTCGGCAACCTGCTCAACCATGGTGATGGTGTCTCCCATGTCGAGGACGCGCCCTGCCATGCGCTCTGGATGGAATTCGTTGAGCTGCTCAAGCTTTTCACCCTCTCCCACATACTTGATGGGGCGCCCTGTGATCGCTCTCATGGAGAGAGCCGCGCCACCTCGTGCATCACCATCAAGTTTGGTCAGCACGATGCCGCTGAGACCAACAGTCTCGTCAAAAGTTTGCGCGACCTTCACCGCCTGCTGGCCTGTAGCGGCATCCGCGACGAGGAGGGTTTCACCGGGCTTGAGAAGGGAGTGGAGCTTCTTAAGCTCTTTTACGAGGTTGTCATCAACTTCCTGTCGGCCTGCGGTGTCAAAGATGATGCAGGAGCCCGATTGCTTCTCAGCCCATTTTAAAGCAGCCTTTGCGACTTTGATTACGTCTTTTTCTCCAGATTCCGGGGTGTAGCAGGGCACCTCTATCTGCTCTGCGATAGTCGCCAGTTGATCGATAGCTGCGGGGCGATAAAGGTCACAGGCAACCAGTAGTGGTCGTCGGCCCTCCTTTTTTAAACGCAGGGCAAGCTTTCCTGCAGTGGTTGTCTTACCGGCACCATTCAGGCCACAGAGAAGGATGCGAGCCGGGGGATTCAGGTTCAGGGGAGACTGATCACCACCTAGAAGAGTAGTGAGTTCGTCATGAAATATTTTAATGATCTGCTCACCTGGCTTGATGGACTTGAGAACATCTTCGCCAACGGCTTTTTTCTTTACCCCTTCGATAAAGGTCTGCGCCACCTTGTATTCGACATCAGCCTCCAGTAGTGCGAGGCGGATTTCACGAAGAGCATCTGAAATGTTCTTTTCGGAAATACGTCCCACGCCCCTGAGGTTCCGGAAGGTCTTGTCTAAGGTGTCAGAAAGGGAGGAGAACATGATGCTTGCCTGCGAGGTTGATTAATAGGGATCGAAGAGTCTCCCGGGGGGTTGTGTCCCCTGCGGATGAATAACTCAATAATTAAGATGGGATCGATTCATTCTCCAGCTCCCACCTGATAGGCGGCCTCCCGCTCTACCACGAAGCTCCACCGCATGGGAGATTCATTCTTTTTGCGACCTTCAATCTGCCACTGGACGTTGACCTCACAAACCCGATGACGGAGTCGACGGTCGACCTTCCATCTCACCTCGCAAGAGGCGGCATCGTATTCATGATCAACTTTGCCGAATCCGGAGACCCTCATGACGATTGAGTCAGGGTTAAGGTTCTCGACTCCGGACAGATCGGCGGTGATCAAGGGTAGCCGTGATTCGATTCTGCCTCCGGGGGCAGGTTGCACTGGGTGAGGGGTCGTCTGAACGACTGCTCCGGTCAGCGCTTCCGCGCCGCGGAGGGCTTTAAAGGTGGTGGCCTGTTCAAAGTGAAGGTCAGAATTCCCCAGAATGATATAGCGAGGAAGTCGCCGGTTATCCGAGCCTCTACGAATCTTGCCGGGTAAGACAGTAAAGAGGTAGTCGTAATCATATTCTGCTGCGATCGGATACATCGCTTCGGTAAAGTATCCTCCCGGGTATGCATAGCTGGTGACTTGTTGGCCGAACCTTTCTTCGAGAAATTGTTTGGAGTCTCCAAATTCCCGTCTGAGAAACTTGAGGTAAGCGGCCTCTCCTTTCCTGGCATGGTGCTTGACCGTTCCGGGGAAGGGGTGGGAGACAGAATGGCTGCCAATAGTGCATCCGTGTTGCTGCATTTCCCTGATCATCTTAGTTGTCAGGGCGCGTCCACCTCCATCGACATAGTTTTTGTAGAGGTAAACAGTGAAGGGAAACTTGTATTCCTTCAGGATCGGAAAAGCTTCCGTGTAGACGGATTTCCATCCGTCATCGATTGTGATCATCACCGCGCGAGGCGGGATAAATTTTGTCCCGTTCTTCCACTCCAGAAAATCATTCAGCGAGATAACGGGCAGTCGGAGGGATTTCAGTGCCTCCATCTGCTTCCGGAAGGTGGCAGTCCTGATACGCATCTGGGATGGCGCGAGGGAGGAGGAGAACTCATGGTATCCGAGAACGGAGACTCTGGTTCCGTCATCCTTGGGAGGCGGCTGCTCAGTCTCTACAAATTCCCCGCCGTCCGGAGAGGGGGCGCTGTTCTGGGTAAACGCTGAGGGACAAGCGAGAAGAAGCAATCCTGCGAGAAAAAGTGGGGAAAAACGATGCGTCATCAGGCCTCCCTGATGGTAGCAAAGAGAGGAGAAGTTTTCCAGAGTTTTGGATCGGACCCTGAGTGAGACCTTTCGCCTCAGACCGTTGAGCCACGAGAGACTCCTAACCCCGTGCTGGATTCACCTGAGCTTCGAGGTTGGCGTCCAGTAGCTCCCGCCGAAGGTTGACGCCTCGTTTACGGCTCCAGATCAGAACGATGGGTGAAGCTACAAAAATCGAGGAATACGTTCCGACGACTACACCCACCATAATGGCGAGCGAGAAAGACTTGAGGGCTGGACCGCCGAAGATGAAGAGCACAAGTACCGTCATGAAGGTAGTGGCCGAGGTCAGGATTGTGCGCGAGAGAGTGGCGTTAATAGCAATATTCATTACCTCTTCGACTTCACCTCTTTTCATTCTCAGTGATTCGCGAATCCTGTCGAAGACCACAATGGTATCGTTAATTGAGTATCCAGCGATCGTAAGGAACGCTCCCACGTGAATCAGGGTAAGCTCCTGTCCGAGAAGAATCACGATTCCGATACAGATCAGGATATCATGGGAGAGCGCTGCGAAGGCTCCCATTGCGAAGGAGAACTCAAATCTTATCGTGATGTAGGCAAGGATGGCGATCAGGCCGAGACCGAGGGCGATCAGCGAATTCGTGAGAAAGTCGGCTCCCAGACTGGCCTCCACCGTGTCACGGGAAGAATCGTATTTCCATGGGGTCTGAGCGGCTGCAGTAACGTCTTCGTCCGAGCCTTGCGTCTTGAGCCCGAGCAGAGGAACTTTTTCACGTAGGGTGTTGGCAATTAGCTCTGCATCCTCGTCGGCACAACGAATGGAGAGAATCTGTGAGCTGTCAGGAGCCGGGAGAGTTTCGTTTTGAATAATCGGGTCCTTTTTGAGGGCGAGGCCCGCAAGTGCGGCAGTTGCATCGGACTCCGGCACGATATCCTGCTGGGTCTGAAACTGTATCAGCGCGCCACCGGCAAAATCGATGCCAAGAGAGTTTTCACGTTTCACTCCCACCATGAACAGGCTTCCTGCAAGGAAGG
>JAQWTV010000110.1 GCA_029242545.1 Roseibacillus sp. | reverse complement strand
TAATTCCAGCTTCAGCGGCGACTCAGCCATGCCAAGTGAGCAGACGAATAGGGCAACGAGGCAGCTTAGAAATAGAGTGTTCATACTCATAGGACACACGGAATTGAGAACGCTTAGAGCAAAGTGATCAAACTTTAGCACCCCGCCCCCGGTAGCCACAAGCCCCTGTGCTTGCTCGCCAACGCCCCGGCTGGTAGGCATTCGATAGGTATGAACGAAACATTCACAAACTTCCGCAAAGCAGTAGCCGACAGCACTGACTTACAAGAAAAGGTAAAAGCTGGTGCTGACCTTGTCGCACTCGGTAAAGAGAGCGGCTACGAGTTCACCCAAGAAGAACTAGAAGCCGGCTGGGAAGAACTACAGGAATCTGACGAAGGACTTACTGACTTTGAGTTGGATGTGGTGAGCGGTGGCTCCGCCAACGCAATGAGTTGAAGTTGACCGGACAGAACGGCAACCATCCGTCCGTCCGTCTCCCTAGGGGCGTGGACAGACGGACAGATTAGAGGTGGTGAGGGTGGTGGTAATATTGATCCGATAGCCTATCGTCTTCTGGCCGTCTTTGGCATGGGCTCATACCGCCCTATACTGCCCTTAAAACGCGAGAATAAGCCGAAATATCCGAAATTCCAGAAATTAGAGAACTGATAGTAAATGGGTTAGAGAATACACACTAGGTTCAGGTTCTAGTGAGTGAATAACTCGTGGAGGTTCGAGTCCTCTCGTGCGCACCACTTAGATTCAGCAATTGAGAAGCCAGCGGTTCCCGATTCGGGTCTCAGGATTGCAGAGGTCTTCCGCAGGGAGGCTGGAATAGAAGGTAATTTTTCTCCTAAAGGCCTTGGCTCCCCCGGCCGTCTTGTGGATCGTAGGAAGAATTATGAGACCTTGCTCCCTGTCTGCTCTAGCGTTCTGTCTTCTTCTGTGGTCTCCAGCGATGCTGGTCTTGGGGCAGAGCAATGGGGATGAAAAGACGATGCGAGTCTTTGTCTTTGCAGGTCAGTCAAATATGGTGGGATCTGATTCGAAAGTAGGAGATATAAAACGCTTTCCCCCGTATGCAGGTCTCGAGGATCCGCAGGAGAAGGTGCTTTTCACTTATTGTATCGGCCGGGAGAATAAAAAGAGCTCAGATGGGTGGGTTGCACTGCAGCACGTTAACAACGTGGTCGGTCCGGAACTGAGTTTTGCCCGTAAGGTGACCACGCACATCAAGGCGCCGATCGGTATTATCAAGGTTGCTGCCGGAGGAACTCATCTTGGAGGGGACTGGAATCCAGATGACCCGATCGGATTTAAGATGTATCCTCTCGCGCTGGAGACCATCCAGAAGGCCTTAGCCGGGCTGGAGCGAAAGGGCATCAAGTATCGTCTTGAGGGATTCATGTGGCATCAGGGAGAGAACGACATGTTTAACGGGGATTACATGGAATCTTACGGTCGTAACCTGAAGAACTTCCTCGCCAGTTGGCGACGTGACCTTGGGGTTCCAGACCTCAAATTTTATATCGGGGAGCTCTGTACTAAGACGATCTGGGGAATGGATCTGCGCCCGCGAATGTATGCCATCAGCCGAGGACAGCGAGAGGTCACGTCGATTGATGTCCGGGCGGAGTATGTTCCCACTTCCCATGTGGGAGCGGAGATTGGACGGCCAGTCGGCCTACACTACCACTACGGCACCTTGGGCCAGCTGCAGCATGGGGAAAACTATGCCGATGCCTATCTGCGCACCATTGGGCTGAAGCTCAAGAAGCCACGGCCTATGAAAAAATGGCCCTACAAAAAAGGAAGTGCAGTAAAGCTCTTCATCCTTGCCGGGCATCGCAACATGGAGGGAGAACGTTCTTTCGTGCAGGAACTGGAGAAGCTCAAGGCGGGCGCAGCCCTGCTCAGGGATAATCCTAAGCTAGCTTACAAATATGATCTCGGCGGAGGATACCACCGCTCGGTGGGCTGGGAGCCCCTCGGGCTCACCGGCTATTATGATACCTTTGGCCCCGAGTTGAGTTTTGCCCGGACGCTTACTGGGACCATCAAAGGGAACATTGCCATCGCCAAGTTTACCCACAGCGGGTCTCAGATCATCGACTGGACACCGGAGGGAAGCATGGCAAAGAATCGGCACATTTACCCGAAGTTCATTCAGTTTGTGCAGGAAGCGATCAAGGAACTTTCTGTGAAGGGGCACAAGGTGGAGGTCGCGGGTATCTTTTACCACATGGGTGAGAACGACATGTCATTTCCTCCCTATCGGAAGGAAGCGGCGGCCCGGGTTCAGGCCATCATCGCAGAGAGTCGGAAGGATCTGAAGCAGCCCGGGCTGAGGTGGTTTGTGAGCCAGCAGCCCCCGACCGACGTTGAGAATCTCAACGAGCTGGATGTGGTGGGCAACATGGCTGAGGTCGCAGCCTCAGATCCCGCGTTCTTCCATCTGAAGGCCTTCGGTCTTCCGCCTCAGGAGAAGATGCTTGTCATTACCACTGAAGGCATCGTGCAGCTGGGGAACTTTCTGGCTGAGAGTTACCTCCAGAGGCGGTAGGCAAGCTCCCGGAGTCCCTCGGCTCGAGGGAGAGAGCTGTTCTGCCCCGTCGTAGAGCAAGAGCTCACTTCATGGGGGCGCTGGAGGCGTTGGTTCTGCCAAATGGTGCTTTGCCGCTTTGCTCGCGTGGGGTTTATCGCTCTTTCCCCAGCCCGTCTTTCCAGGGATGCATCTCCTTGGTCCCGTCCGCGAGCTTATTAAGGCGAACAGCATCGTAGAGTTGACCGTTGGCCATGAAAGCGCGGTAGGTCAGCCATTCACCATCAACATCAATCACCTGGAAGAATGGGGTCTTGACCGCCTTTCTTGCGAGAAGCACTCCCTCGGGTTTATAGGTGTTCCACCCATCCTTGCGAAAGTCATACATCTTCGGTCCGCTAACCGAGTTTACGTAAAGTGACTTGATCTTGTTGCTTTCAGTATCGCTCATGCGCAGGGGAGTGTGCCCGCGTGCATAGGTATGATCGTGGCCCTGTAGGAGGAGATCTACTTTATACTTGTCGATGATAGGCTTGAGGACCTTTCGGTTCTTGGAGTTGTCCCTCCCAGCCCCTGACGAGAACATAGGATGGTGCATGGTGACTATCGTCCACTTGCTGGTATTTTTAGAGAGGACCTTTTCAAGCCACTTGGCCTGAGCCTCAATCTCCCGGTTGGAGTTCAGCGCGATGATCCGTGCTCCCTGGTAGGTAAGAGTGTATACGGTCTCTGCCAGAGAAGCGGGTAGATCACTGGCAGGTGGGAGCGAGAACTGCGACCGCCACTGGATGGCGAGTTGCTTGCCCTTGTCCACTCCGTCGACCTTAAGGTTGGTGTATTCATGATTTCCCGAAATAGGGATCGAGGGCACTGAGGAGTGAATCCATCCTCCCGCTTTGAACCATTCAGCCCATTCCCGGTCCTTGTGAGCAGTATTGACAAGGTCGCCCGCATGGATCGAAAAAGCGGCATGAGGAGCCTTCTTGTAGGCTGCCCTGATGATGCGCGACCAGAATGATAATATGGAGTTCTGGGCGTCTCCGAAGTAGAGGAACGAGAACGGTGCGGCTTCGGCCTTGGCGGTGCGAAACTGAATCCATTCGCTCCACCGGTCCCCGCTGCCGACTCTGTAAGCATAGAGGGTGTCTGGTTTTAGCTCCGAGAATTCAACGGAGTGGTAATGAACGACGACTTTGGCGGGGTCGACAAGTTCGAGCCTTTCAGTACGGGCTTTATAACTTTTCGCGCCTTCGTCGAACCGGGCTTTTGGAAGGGCAAGCGCGATTTCCGCTGAGGCTTCCTTGACGGAAGTGTCGGTGCGCCAGGTTACGGATTGACTGGTTGCGGTATTTCCCATCCATGTAAGGATGATTCGATCGGGATCCGGGCTGGCCTGCTCCCAGTGGCGCAGTTTGTGCTCGGGGTGAGCAAGGCCAGCGACGGTGAGAGCAAAAAGAGCAAGAAGAGTGGGGAGTTTCATATCGAGTGGTGCGGAGTCAGCCGAGGCCTTCGACGGTGCTGTAACGAACGTTGCCGGGTAAGGCTCGGGCCGCAAGCCTCCGCTGAATTCGAGCCCGGTCTAGCCCTAATTAGTAGCTGGGATCCAAAAGGGGCCGATATTTCGCTCTCACACTCAGCTTGCGACCGAAGCGAGCATCGTTTGGAGAGCTTTAGCAGAGGCCTTCAACGCCTGCTCTTCCTTGGGCCAGAGCTTTAGCTCCAAGTGGTTCTCGACTCCTGAGCGACCCACCATGGAGGGAACACTGAGGCAGACGTCCTTGAGGCCATAGGCGCCATTCTGAAGCGACGAAACGGGAAGGAGCTGTTTTCGATCAAGGGCGATTGCGTGGATGACCTCAGCCATGGTTGCGCCGACTGCCCAGCCAGCGCCGCCTTTGCGACTGATCACTTCTGCTCCACTTTTCTTGGTCCGCTCGAAAATCCCCCTCTGGAAATTTCCATCACACCCTTCGACTTCCGTAAGGGGCAGTCCACCAACGGTGGCAGAGGACCACAAGGGCAGCATAGTATCTCCATGCTCGCCAAGAATGAGGGCCCTCACCTGAGTCGGGGCGAGATCGAGTTCGGAAGCAATCAGGGAACGGAAGCGTGCAGTATCCAGCATTGTGCCCAGTCCAATTACCTGACCGGGAGGAAGGTCAAGAAAGCTGGCTGCCAGATGAGTCAGAATATCAACCGGGTTAGAGACGACGAAAACGATAGCGTTATCCTTCATGCCGGCCGCCTTGATGCTTCCGATCACTTCCGAGAAGAGGCCGACATTGCGGTTAATGAGATCAAGACGACTCTCATCGGGTTTCCGGCGAAGGCCAGCCGTGATGACAAAGATATCAGAGTCGCGAGCCCGTTCGTAGTCACCTTCATAAATGCGCTGATCCGCAAGGGATGATGCTCCATGGACCAGATCCAGCGCTTCGCCCTCCGCCAGTTTCCTGTTGGCGTCGAGAAGCTGGATTTCGGATACGATTCCAGCACATTGCAGGCAGAAGGCAGCATTGGATCCAACCCTTCCGCCTCCTCCGAGAATAGTAACTTTCATGGGTAAGTTTGGTTTTAGGGCATCGGCGGCGCTGCTCAAGCGTCGAGATCCATTTTTCTGCGCGGCATTTGGGATTCAGAGGGTAGGAACTGGAGGAGTTTCGCTCAGGCATGCTGCAACTCTTCGGGTAATCGGGTCAGTTCTTGGCCTTCTTTCCAAGCCGGGCTCCATATTCGTTGGTCGGATCCCGGTACATGGAGTGGAGATGATTGTGAGGATCCCCGCCAAGATCCTGACCAGCGTATTCGACAATCACGCTGGGCCCCTGAATGCGGTATGAAAAATCACCGCCCTTTTCCCCTGGTCCCCACCATGCAAAACTCATCTGGTCCACTTCGACTTGAAGTTCTCCAAGTCGCTGTTTGGCATGTGCGCCAGGAAGGTCGCCGACATACGACTTCAGGACGTTCATCAGGATTGCGCGCTGCTTGTCCTTGAGGTTCTTGCAGGATAGCCCCAAGGGATCGGGAACAAAGCCATCCTTGCCAGCTGCCGCAACCAGGTTGGCCCGTTTCGGGCGGATTGTAGCTTGTTTTTTCTGAGATGCGGTAAGTGCTTCGAAAAGTGCCAGACCGGTCGGGGCCTCTTGTGCCATTGGAATGATCTTTTTACCTGCGAGCTGAAATTCTCGGGGTTGGGTTCCAATGAAAGTTGGAGACATTGACATGCGCTTGCCATGAAAAGCGAGGTTGATTGCAATGTGATGCCCGTCGAACTGGAGAGCCCATGGTTTGTCCGAAGAAGGTTCACCGAAGATTGCCAGCCAGTAGTCCTCCGCGCCGAAGCCGGGACGGCGTTGGCCATTGCGGAGGAGGCGATCGTCGGCGAGAGGAATGTTACGGGCTTTGCCGTAGCCTTGCGGACTGAGAACTGCGGCGAGGAGGTCGCAAGCGCTTTCCAATTGCTTCTCGTTAAGATCGCCAAGACGAACTCCCCCCTGGGGTCCTCTGGGTGGGACATTGGTCCATTTTGATTTCTCTGGGCTATCAGGCGAAAGGGCTGCCTGCGCCCGGAGTTTCTTGTCGAGTGAAGAGAGGAAGGCGTTAGCCCGGGATGCCATCGTTTCCGAATCGTGGGACTCGACTTTCTGGGGTGTATAATTGGAGAGTACCTTGCTGGGTAAAGAGGGGTAATTTCCTGCCGGGGCGGCAGCCGAAATAGAAAGTGAGAGGAGCAGGACAGAGACGGCGCAAACCAGACATTTCATGATCCGGGGATCATGTTCAGCGCCGGGAGAATGTAAACCCGCAATCTCGATAGCACTGGATTACACCTTCCGGTATTTACTTTTTTCTACCTGGGAGTGTCGATATGGAGCACAGTCAGGGCGAAGAAATATTCAGAGAGGGACGATAGTGAAACCGTTACAAGCCGACAGTCTTTTGGTGCTGCTACTGCGCGTTGGGGCCTTTCTCTGTCTGGCAGGATGGACATGGGTTCATTTTTATTGGGAGGGCCCTTACGGGGTGCTGTTATGGAACGATTCAAGTTACGCGTTGGCAGAGCGACTGGGAATTGACTGGGAAGATTTCGTTGGAACGGGAGCTGATGATGGGTTGGTGCAGCGATGGATTGGTCTGACCGGTTGGTTCTATCTGGCGGTGACGGTGCTCACTATGACCGTTCGCCAAAAATCCTACATCCAGATGGTGGGCTTGCTGGGAGGAGGCCTGCTCCTTGGGGTCCTGGCCTATGCCAAGTTCATTGGGGCCCAGCGCCAGCTTCCAATGCTGGTTGAGCATGGCGGACAGATTCTCGCTCCAGTCCTGCTGGTTCTGGCGTTGCGCTTGGGAGTTCGCCACTCGCTAACAATTATCGCCGCGATGATAGCGATGGTGACGACTTTCGTCGGTCATGGGTGCTACGCCATGGGCCTTTGGCCCATGCCGGCAACGTTTCCGGCGATAACGACTCTGATCTTCGGGGTGGAGCATGAGACGGCAGCAGCGATGCTCTGGTGGGCCGGAATACTCGATTTCCTAGTCTGTGCGGGAATCTTCTTCAAGGTTTCGCGCCGGTCTTGCGCCCTTTATGCAGCCATTTGGGGGCTGCTGACTGCTGTCGCTCGTCCGGTGGCGGGAATGTCATTCTCCCTCAATTACTGGGGGGCGGATCAATTTGTTCACGAGGCCGTCCTGAGGGCTCCGCATTTTGTCATTCCTCTTTATCTCTTTCTTGTCTGGCGTCGATCCGATCAGATTGAGACGGTAGCGGTCGATTCTGATATCGGGACCGGGCCGGATGCGCCCCAGAAGGTCGGTCCGAGGAAGATGACGGGTTCTCCTATTGACTAAAAATTCAAGACACACTCTGATGAAGTTTATTAAATGGCTCACACTTTCTTTGCTCGTAGTCCTGATTGCTGGTGTAGCGGTCTCTCAGCAAAAAAATCAAAAGAGGAAGGGACGGGCTGTTCTTTCCGTTCCCAAGGTTGCGAAAAAGGATCTTATCTGCTTCGCGCTTTACACCGTTCATGACAATACCCTAAAGCTAACCGCTCAGCTTTATCCCCTCCCTGCAGGCGACAGCCGGACAGTTGGTCTTGAGATTAAAAAGGAGGAAGAATGGGTCGAGGTAGCTCGTGCCACCGTCATAGAACGCGGATGGACAGCTCCATTCCGAGTTGAACAGTGGAATGATTCTCAGTCATACGAATACCGGGTTGTCCATGAAGCTGGGTCGACTTACACGGGAACGATTCGGAAGAACCCAGTGGATAAGGGTGAGATCGTGATGGCGGCCTTCACGGGAAACTCAATCCATCCCGCACACGGTGGTGATATCTCGCGGGAGGACATTATCGCGAATGTCAAAAGAATCGATGCCGACGTACTCTTCTTTGCTGGAGATCAGGTTTACGATCACTTCAAGCATTACGCGGGATGGCTGAAGTTCGGTCGGGATTTTGGTGAGATTATCAAGGACCGGCCGACTCTTTGCCTGCCGGATGACCATGATGCTGGGCAGCCCAACCTCTGGGGCGAGAGCGGCAAGGTCTCGACCCTCGGGGGAGCTTCTGATGGGGGGTATTCACGGCCGGGGGACTACGTGAAGGAAGTGGAGAGGGCTCAAACCAGCCATTTTCCTGATCCAGTTGATCCCCATAAGATTGGGCAGGGGATCGGAGTCTGGTTTACCAACCTGAACTGGGGAAATGTTGATTTCGCAATCCTCGAGGATCGTAAATTCAAGACTGGCCCTGCGGGACGAGTTCCCAAGCAGGGGCCGCGGCCAGATCATATCCGCAATCCGGACTACGATCCTGCAAGCGTTGATGTTGACGGGGCGGTTCTCCTTGGTGAACGCCAGCTGAAGTTTCTCGATCAGTGGTCCCAAGATTGGGAAAAGGCCGATATGAAGGTGGCGCTCTCGGCAACTATTTTCTGCGGAGGAGCTCATATTCACGGAGGGGCTAACGGACGGCTGCATGCCGACATGGACTCGAATGGATGGCCCCAGTCGGGGCGGGATCGAGCGCTCTCTGCGCTGCGGAAGGGATTCGCATTTCATTGTGCTGGAGATCAGCACCTCGCGACGATTTTTCATCATGGACTGAGGAGCCACCGCGATGCCATCTGGTCCTTCTGCGTTCCTTCAATTGCAAATTTATACCTGCGGTGGTGGGAGCCACTCAAGCCAGGGGCTAACCGGGAGCCCGGGTCTCCAATCTATACAGGTGATCACCTCGATGGCTTTGACAACAAGGTCACCAACTATGCGGCTGCTAATCCGGAGAAGAAACCGGCTGGCAATATTCTCAATACTCGCTCTGCTGGATTTGGGGTCGTCAGGATGAATACAAAGAAGCGAGAAATTACCATGGAGTGCTGGCCTCGGAATGTGGACATCAGTGATCCAGGAGCCCGACAATACCAAGGTTGGCCTCGGACAATCTCACAGCTTGATAATTATGATCCTCCCTCATGGGGCAAGCTTGGGAAGCTGACCTTTGACGTGGAGAATCCTGTCGTTCAGCTTGTTGATGAAACTTCCGGCGAGATTCTTTACACCGTAAGGGTAAATGGAAAAACCTTCAGTCCAGGCGCTCCAAAGGGAAGGGCCTTTACGGTTAAGGCCGGAAGGGATCAGGCTTCTGCTGTCATCCTTGAGGAGGCCGAGGTAGGCGGAAGTGCTCGCGATATCAGAGTTAAATAATACGACCTGGAATCAAGTTGATGAGGGGCGGATCGAAATTTCGACAGCCTTACTCGTGGGAGTATTTGACTCCAGGGCGGTAGAATCTATGGGAACTAGCGGATTCGCCTCAGGGAAATACGCTGCGGCACTGCCGCGGGGGATTTCATAGGGTATGGCATAGAAAGCTTGGAGCGTCCGCTCTTCTTCCTGCCAGTAACTGGTAATATCAACTAGCCCTACGGGAGTAATTCCCCGGTCCTTCATATCCTCTGGATTCAGAAAGATCACCCGGCGGCCAAGGCCGACTCCTCGGTAGCGGTCATTGAGGCCATAAACCGTCGTGTTGAACTGGTCATGGCTCCGCAAGGTCTGAAGAATGAGATGCCCCTCGCAGACTTCGAATTGATCGAAAGGAGCCGCTGAGAAATGGGCCTTCCCATCTTGAGTGTCCCAGCTCCGGTCTTTCGCCCCATTGGGCAAGTAGAAGCCCCCATCTTTTCTCGCCCGCTCGTTGTAGTTCTCGAAGCCGGGAACCACGCGTTCAATCGTTTCCCGAATATGATCGTAGTTATCACGAAACTTCTGCCAATCAATCGAGGTTCTATCTGCGAGGGTAGCCTCAGCCAGCCGGGAGATGAGGTAAGTTTCGGATCGCAGCTCGGGGGAGGCGGGATTGAGCCGGCCCTTGGACCTTTGGACAACCCCCATGGAGTTTTCGCAGGTGACGAATTGGGGCCCGGATCTCTGCTCGTCATGCTCTGAGCGTCCCAGACAGGGCAGAATCAGGCCGACCTCACCTGTATGAAGGTGTGAGCGATTCAGCTTAGTGGCGATATGGGCCGTGAGGCGACAGTTCTCGAGAGCGGATGCTGTGAAATCAGTGTCAGGGGCGGCTTGCAGGAAATTCCCTCCCAGGGCGATGAACACCTGCCCAAGGCGCTGGTGCATGGCATGAATAGCATTAACGGTGTCATGACCGTGGGCCCTTGGGCATTTGATGCTGAACTCCTTGTCGAGGGAAGAGAGAAACGCCTCTGGCATCTTTTCGAAAATCCCCATAGTGCGGTCTCCCTGCACATTCGAGTGGCCCCGGACCGGACAAAGTCCGGCACCCGGTCTGCCGATTGCCCCGATTAAAAGATGGAGATTGGCAATTTCCCGGATGGTGGCAACCGCGTTGCGATGCTGGGTTAGACCCATTGCCCAGCAAGTGATGAGTTTCTTTTTGCCGCGGAGGATCGTGTCGGCGAGTCCCTCGATCTTTTCACGAGAAACGGCACATTTTGTGACGAGATCATCCCAAGATGATGCTTCGCACATATCCCGGTAGGATTCTAAATCTCTGGTGTGCTGGCTAATGAATCCTTTATCGAGCACACTTCCAGGCCTTGCGTTTTCACGGAGGAATAGTTCTTTGCCAAGGGCCCGGAGCAGAGCGAAATCTCCGTTGATTCGTACCTGTAGATATTGAGAGGCGAGGGGAGTCGCTTTATTGAAGAGGCCGCTTATTTTCTGAGGATGCGCAAAGCCGAGAAGTCCGGCCTCCCTGAGCGGATTAACAGCGACTATCTCGGCCCCGTTTTCGACCGCTGTCTCAAGAGCCGAGAGCATTCTTGGGTGATTAGTCCCCGGATTCTGTCCAATACAGAGAATGGTTTCCGCCTCGTAGAAATCTTCCAGAGTAACGGTTCCCTTGCCGATACCAATGGATTTTTTGAGTGCTGCTCCAGAGGACTCGTGGCACATGTTCGAGCAATCTGGAAGGTTGTTGGTGCCAAAATGCCGGACGAAAAGTTGATAAAGGAAGGCTGCCTCATTGCTGGCACGCCCCGAGGTATAAAAGATCCCGTGGTCTGGGGTGGGAAGAGAATTGAGCTCTCTGGCAATCAGGGCGAATGCATCATCCCACGAAATGGGTTCGTAATGGGTTGCATTCTCCCGGAGGATGAATGGTTCGGTCAGTCGCCCGCGTTGATCGTGCCAGTAGTCTGACTGCTCACGTAGCTCAGTGACTGAGTAGCGAGCAAAAAATTCCCGGTCGGCTCGGCGCAGAGTTGCCTCAGAGGCGATCGCCTTGGCTCCATTTTCGCAGAACTCCGTCTTGGCCCGGTGATCGTCCGGGTCGGGCCATGCGCAGGAGGGGCAATCAAAACCATCAACCTGATTAAGTCCGAGGAGGGCCTTAGCCCCCTGAGTTGCCCCGGCCGAACGAAGAACGTGATTGAGGGAGGAGGCGACAGCTGCTGCTCCGGCGGCCTTCTCCTTGGGGGGAGAAACCCTTGGTGGTTGTTCGGAGGCCATTCTCTTCGCACTCGCTGGATGGAGCTCTGTCGCCGGGGCAATCCCGAATGTATCAAGAGCTACTGCTAGGTAGCCCCGGGGCCCGGCTGACCTCACGATCTGGTTGCAGGGAGCTCCTAGGGTGTGCCGCCGGTTCCGGCATGATGGGTTTTCAGAGGCAGGCCTGCTGAATGATATGCGACCAGGGAGCTAGTGGTGCGATTAATGGCTCCCGGTCTCGTGTCTTACGTCACTCAACCGGAGCCTTTCGGTGCGGGACAACCCTATCACCGGAGGGCACCTTGATGCTGCCGGCGACTTGGGATTGTTTGACTCCCAGTTGTCCTTGGGCTCCGGGTAGGAGTGACGGAAATTAAGGGGGTTCGAGTCTACTTGGAGACTTCGTTAGTCTTGCCCGGGACCTTGGCGTTGCCTTCGATTTGAGGAAGCAACCCGGCAGCCAGGGCTTTCTTCAGGGAGTCTTCCGGCTTCCGGCTCCAGCGACGAACTGCGGCCTTGCTGAAGAGGTAAACCTTCTCTCCCTGGACGTCGACGCTTGGAGATTCAGGGGTGACGATCCGATCCGGGTAAACCGGGCAGAACTTTTGCGGGAGGACTTTGATGTCGTCCAGGCCGAGCTCTTTCTCCATGCCCTTGAACTGAGGAAGAAGCTCACCCATCACCTTGATGTAGTATTTGGGAGACTGATTCCAAAGTTTGAGGCAGGTCCCGCAGCAGAAGAGCACTTTCTTCCCCTCGAATTCGACGACCTCTTCCTCGTCGGTCTCATCTTCGATCATAATCGGACACAGCTTGTTGTCCGCAAGGGCCAGAGGGCTGAGGCCGAGGGACATAAGGGCAAATAGGCTGAGGAACTTTTCTTTCATCATTCGGTCAAGGATTGAGGTTTATGTGGCGGAGCTTTTGCTGTCCGCCTTATGTGTTATACGTGTACCAACCATTGATTATTCGGTCAAACACTGAAGTTTGTCGCTTTTTGTATCGATTTCCCTCTGTAGCTCCGAAAGGTATAAAGACAATTTCGCGCTAAACCTGTACAACTGGGGAGCAGACGGGAGGCTAAAGTATGTCATTATTACCCTATGAATCGAACGTTACTCCCCCTGCTTATCGCCATGGCGGTTGCCCTTGTGTCCTGCAAAAAAAGTGAATCGGGATCCGGTGATCAGGCTGCGCAGGCTGCGGCCAATGAAAAAACTCCGTTGAAGGAAAAAGGAGCTGCGGAAGCCGAGGTTGTTGAGCATTACACGAAGCTCGTTTCCGCGACCTACCTCGACGCTTTCGCCCACGCGAAGACGATGCAGGGTGCCGTCAATGCTTTCCTTGCCGAGCCTACAGCGGAACTCATGCAGAAGGCCCGGGACTCCTGGACGGCAGCGCGACTGCCTTACCTGCAGACGGAAGTCTTTCGATTTTACGAGGGCCCCATTGATGACGAGGATGGACCGGAGGGACTCCTGAATGCATGGCCGATGGATGAGGCTTACATTGACTACGTGGAGGGGAACGCCAGTTCAGGACTGGTGAACAATGTGGGTGAGTTCCCGAAGATTGACGCCGCCTTGATAGAGTCCTTGAACGAAAAGGCCGGAGAGGCGAACATCAGTTGCGGCTATCATGCCATCGAATTCCTCCTCTGGGGACAGGACCTCTCAGCGGAGGGGCCTGGGAACCGCGTTCACACCGACTACACAACGGCGGACAACGCCAGCAGGCGCGGTGACTATCTGCGTGCTGTCACCAATCTTGTAGTAGAAAAGCTGGAAGGGCTTGTTGCTGAATGGCTGCCCGGAAATGACAACTATCGAGCAGAGTTCCTGAAGCTGCCGAGCAGTAAGGCCCTCGAAAAAATAATGACCGGAATGTCAATGCTGAGTGGGTTCGAAATGGCCGCTGAACGCTTGAACGTAGCGTATGACACCAAGGCGCAGGAAGACGAACACTCATGTTTTTCGGATACGACTCATAATGACATGGTCTACGACCTCACCGGGATCCACAACGTCTGGACCGGTTCTTATGGGGGCCTGAGCGGGCCAGGACTGCAGGTTCTTGCTCAGGGTCTCAAGCCTGATCTGGCGGGGCAGCTGGGATCGAAGATCGAAGAGTCAGTTGCTGCCGCGAAGGCAATTCCAGTTCCATTCGACCAAGCAATACTGGGAGAGGATACTGCGCCCGGACGGATGGCAATCCTCCACACGATTGAGACACTCGAAGACCAGGCCGAACTTCTCGTTGCCTTGGCTAAGGAGATGGGCTTTGGTGTGCCCATTAGCGAAGAAGAAGAATGAGATATGCGAGACGGTCGAGCTTTTATGCACTGACTTGGCTGGTGACAGCCTCGATAGCGTGGAGCGACGATCGTCTGAGCGGCGGTGAAACCACTGTTTTTGTTACTAACGACAAGGCCTTTGCCCGGCCGCTTGCCAACATCAGCCGGCTGACACGCCGCCAGCACACGGTTGGGAACTCTTTCTTCAATCAGAATTGGGTCGCATCCCCGGCCTCCACAACGTCCCGGGACGGTCTTGGACATCTGTTTAATGCCCGTTCCTGCTCTGCGTGCCACGTTCGAGACGGACGGGCCGAACCGCCGGGGAAGGGGGAGATAGCCCTCGGCCTCGTCATGCGCATCAGTCTCCCAGGCCGTTTGGCCACTGGGGGCCCAGTTCCGGACCCCTCCTACGGATTGCAGGTGAGCGAGCGGGCCCTACCTGGGCTCAAGGCTGAGGGGCATGTGCGCGTCAGCTATGAAGAGGTGGACGGCACATATCCTGATGGGGAGTGGTTCAGCCTGAGACGGCCGACTTACAAGATCGTTGACCTTGGAGCAGGTCCTCTTAGTTCGAAAACGAGGTTCAGTCCCCGGGTCGCTCCTGCGGTTCATGGGCTGGGGCTGCTTGCGGCGGTGGAGGATGATACCCTGAGAGCCCTGGAAGATCCGAGTGATCGTGATGGTGATGGAATCTCGGGAAAGTTGAACATGGTCTGGGACTATGAAGGCCAGCGACTGGTTCCCGGTCGCTTTGGATGGAAGGCCAACCAGCCCTCTCTGCGTCAGCAGACTGCAGGGGCTTTTGTGGGTGATCTTGGGATAACCTCTCCCTTGTTTCCCAAGGAAAACCACACGGCGAGCTACGCCGAACTTCATAACTTCGGGGAGCAGTCCGAGGACCAGAACCCGGAACTCAGCGCGAAGATCCTACAACGAGTGACCGCTTACCTCGAAACCCTCGCGCCTCCGGCGCGCCGTGATGTCGACGATCCGGTGGTGAGGCAGGGTCAGAGCCTTTTCGCCAGAATGAACTGCGCCTCCTGTCATACTCCGGAGCTGAGGACCGGTAATGACTACCCACTCGCTGAATTGCGCAGCCAAACTATCCGCCCCTACACGGATCTCCTGCTTCATGATATGGGAGAGGGTTTAGCCGACGGCCGGGAAGATTTTGAAGCGAACGGCCAAGAGTGGCGCACTCCGCCGCTCTGGGGTGTTGGTCTTCAGGAGAGAGTTAACGGTCATACCATGCTTCTTCACGATGGACGCGCTCGCGATCTCACCGAGGCGATCCTTTGGCACGGCGGAGAGGCAGAAAAATCGAGAGAGCTTTTTCTAAATTCGACCAGCAAAGAACGTTCGGCTTTGCTGTCCTTCCTCCGAAGCCTTTAGGTGAAGTGGTGGCAAGAAAGCGTTAGCTCTGAGGGCCAAATTCTGTTAAGATGTGGGAGCTTCACAAGCAGGCTTCCTGTTCGGAAAGATCATGTTAACCAAGTTACATTTTTCACGCTCTTTGACGGCCCTCGGCCTCTTTTGGCTGGCCTCCCTTAGGATCGATGGGGCTGTCCTGTGGTCAGAGGCGTCAGATGGAGACCTTCCCGGTGAATCCGGCGCTCCCCAGTTCCTGACAGTCACGCTGGGAGAAAATACCGTTGCGGGCCGAATGGGGCAGACTGGAGACCTTGGTGCGACCAACGGAAGTGATGCTGATTATCTGACTGTTATTGTACCGGATGGCCTTGAAGTCGTGGCCATTACGGTGGAGAGCTTCTTTTTCTCTGGCGATGGAAACCCCGGAGGGGGATCTTTTCTTGCCTACGGGGCAGGTGCGGAGTTTGCGGGACAGGGTTTTGGAGATATTGACGGTTACGTCATTTTTGCCGCCGACGCGGGAAATCTTCTTCCAGGCCTGAGACAGGATATTTTCGGAGATGGAAGCCAGAATTCTCTCAGTCCTGGTGAACACGCCTTCTGGCTCCAGGAGACTAACCCTACGATCGTTGAATATTCACTGGCTTTCGAAGTAGTGCCGGAGCCTTCCTCTCTCGGGCTTCTCGCGCTGGGATTTGGGTTCATGCTTGGGCTGAGGCGCCGTCCCCGAAGTTGCTGAGTTATTAGAGGAGGCTCATCGGGCATCATAACGGGGCAAGAGACCGCTAGCACCAAAGAAGAGTTGGTGCTTTGCTGTGTAGGTTGTGCATCCTGACGCCAACAGTATCACTGGCGCTTTGTCCAATGAGGTCTGGGAATTGCCTCCCGAGCTCGGTGGATTTGTTGATTTTTTTGAGAAACTACCTTTCTGCTGGATACAGGTCGTTAATGTTGAAATGGCCTACACTTGGCTTAGCAGGAGCCCCATGGTGCTCTCGCCTGAATCAGGGCTTAGCTTTCCGGAGCTCGGCCTGACGCTGAGTGATTTTGAGATTGGGAGTGTGATGGTTTGGCGTCACCCTGTTCATGCAGGCATGGTGAGAGTCTCTCTCACCTCATCCCGTCACAATGAGCAGGTTCTTGTGGACGCCCCAGCGTGGGCAGAGGAGGCTATTTCGGAGCTCTCGCGCAACGTGGCACGTGTTCATCTGCTGGGGGACGTTGCGGATGGGATTGAGCGAAAATTCCGAAAGCTCTGTGATTGCTGCAGCGAACGACGTCGTAAGACCCAACTGGAGGGAGAGGGGCATCCGCTCTACCACCTTTTATCGGTAGCCGGTTCGAGCGAGAAGGGGCTCCGGATCGACCTTGAGGGAGAGCTCTTTTGCTTCAGCACCCGCTTTTATCCGCTTAATCACGAACAGGAGGACGGAAAGATGACCCTGGGGGCTTCCCGCTCGAGTCTCACCCTTGACTTGTCCGAGTTCTTCCGTGCCGTGGCACGGATTGATACAGTTGAGGAAGCTCGTTGCTCGGTCATCGATTGCTATCACTCCTATGGAGACCTTCTGCTTTCTGTCTCGCAGGAGGGTGATGACCTCTACGAGCTCTGGACCTCGATGGCGAAGCGAGCAGGATCAGGGGGATAAATACTCTGCGGGATTTACTGAGATGATGCCCGAAAGATACGCTGGACATCGGCAAGTATAGTAGAAAACCATCGAGCCATGCGCACTATCACTGTCCTTTCTCTTTTGGTCTTCGGCGTTCTTTGCAGTGGACTCTCCGAGGCCAGCCCGGCCCTGGGTGAGGGCGTGAGCTCATGGCCTGGGTTCCGGGGCCAGGGCAACAGCATCACACTCGATGAGAAATTACCTCTCAAGTGGAGTGAGCAGGAAGGCGTTGCCTGGCGTGCGCCTCTGGAAGGATTCGGCCAGTCAAGTCCGGTGACATGGGGAGAACAGGTTTATGTCACCAGCACGGGGGGCGAAAGTAAGGAGCATCTTTTTCTTGAGTGTTTTCATCTCATTTCAGGGAAGCGCCTTTGGCGGCAACAGATTGAGGCCTCCGAGAAAGTCGAGAAGGTTACTAAGATGATTTCACAGGGGGCTCCTACTCCTGTAGCGGGCCCCCTTGGGGTGTATTGTTTCTTCGAGAGTGGAGATTTGGTTGCCTTCGATCATGAGGGCAAAGAGCAGTGGAGCCGGAAGCTTACCAAGGAGTTTGGAAAGTTCGAGGGAGGGCATGGGGTAGGATCTTCGCTGGTGGGAGCTCCAGAGCGACTCCTTCTCCTTATCGATCACGACGGGCCGTCCTACCTTCTTTGCGTTGACCGGAAAACCGGCAAGACCGTGTGGAAAGCAGAGCGGGAGTCCAGAGTCTCCTGGACAACACCGCTTTATCTCGACCGTGGCGAGGAGGCGCAGGTGGTGATCAGTTCTAATGGAGCACTGGAGGGATACGACCTCAAAGATGGCAAGCGGATATGGTGGTTAGAGAATATTACGAGAAATACCGTCGCGTCTCCCAGTAGCGATGGAAACATTGTCGTGATTGGTTCATCGAGTCCGCGGCAATGCCTCGCGGTGAAGCTAGGTGGAGAGGGTGACATCGCTAAAACTCATATCGCTTGGCGGGCTGAATCGGCCACGTCCAGTTTCAGTTCGCCGCTGCTGCACCGTGGGGTGGTCTATTTCATTAACAGAGCGGGAACCCTGCAGGCGCAGACCATCTCTGACGGTAAACAGCGCTGGGAGTATCGGCTTCCGGATGGCTGTTGGGCGTCTCCTGTCGCAGCAGGAGAGCGGATCTACTTTTTCTGCAAGAATGGCAAAGCAGTGGTGCTGGCCGCAGAAGGTGATCAACCCCAGATTCTATCGGAAAATTCAATTCGAGTGGCGGAGGATGACAAGGTCTATGGTTTTGCAGTAGCCGGCAATCGATTCGTTTTAAGGGTCGGGAGGGAGCTGATCGCGGTAGGCCCATAAATCGGACCGCGTTTTGGTGGAGCCCACCGGATGATGGTTGATAGAGAAGACTTAATGATGAATTGTCCGCCCCGGAAGCAGGGGAAAGCGATCGTTAATATTTAGTCAGTTGTCGTTTAGCCAGATCCAAGGTGCTTACGGTAAAACTTGGATATGGATCAGCCGCTTCGCCTCAAAAATTGCCACGAGGCCCTTCTCAATCAGTTTCTGCACTTCGATCCCATGCATCTCGTCGTTCGGAGTAGAGGGTTGTCCTTTGTCCGAGAAACAAATTTCGGAGTCTTTACCAGCGAGCGAGGGAGGAGTTCCCGGATGATCCGTGATGCGGAGAGTGGGTTGGTCTTGTGTCCAGAACGGTTAGAGTCGGTTTATCTCTTTTCCCCAGGAGCTAATCGTCCTCCTGCCTTTGAATTCGATTTCGCTGATTACGGTTTTGGAATTTCAATCCAGCCGAGAGAAACTCCAAGGAACCTTGAGATTCTTGCACGCATTGCTTCGTTATTCGGTGACGCCGTAGTGCCTGCGGTCGACCTGATTGCCAGAGGGGCTGGGTCATGGCTCGACGAGTGGGGACATATTGAACAGAGCGCAAGCGAAGGCTCGACGGATGCGAGGGTTTCGGGGACTGCGGCCGAGGGAAAGATCGCGGCTCAGATTGTGACTGCCGGTTTCGAGGCCGAGATCGCGATGCACCCGGCCTTCGAGGACCGAGATGGGCAGATAAGGAGAATCGCAGCTGCGGGAGGATGCGACGCCATCGTTATTGATAACGATGTTCTTGTGGTAGGGGATGGCCGAGTTGATCAATGGGATGCCAGAGAGCTTTTAAAGCGGTGTGCTAAAGAACTCCGTTCCGAGGCAACCACCCGGTAGGTTATAGGCTAGTCCACTCGCCAACGGACTCCCATCGTCGCTCCCTCCTTGAGAGAGGCTCCCGACGGAGCATCGACACTCAGGAGCTCCCCGGATTCCCCGAGGTCCAAAGTGACCCGCTGCACTGTTCCGAGGAATTCAACCCTGCGAATCGTTCCCTTGGCGAAACACCCATTTATATCTGAGTCGAGGACGAGTTGGTCAGGACGAGCGAAAGAAGGCTGAGACCCGTGTTCCTTACATGGAGGAAGAATATTGATAGTCCCAAAAAGGGCGGCGACCTCCGGGGAGGCAGGCGTCTGCCAGATCTCTCTTGTTGGAGCGGCCTGCAGAATGCGACCGTCCTGCATCGCGGCAACCCGGTCAGAGATCGAAAAGGCATCGTCGCTGTGATGGGTAACGAAGATTGCGGTGGTGCCCTGCATGCGCAGCAAGTCCGCTGTGAGGGTGCGGAGTGTTTCGCGAAGTTCGACGTCGAGGTTGCTGAAGGGTTCATCCAGCAGGAGAAGCCTGGGCTTAGGCGCGAGGGCCCGGGCGAGAGCAATACGTTGAGTTTCCCCTCCGGAAAGCTCATGAGGCAGTCGCTTCTCAAAGCCCCCAAGGCCGACCTGTTCAAGGAGTTCCTCAACCCTTAGACTTCGCTCAGGGCGCGACCACCTCCGGAGTCCGTAAGAGATATTACGGCGGACGTTCAGATGAGGAAAGAGGTCGCATCCTTGCGGGACGAGTCCAATGTTACGCTGCTCAGGCCGAACAAAGGTATTTTTTCCAGCTAACGTTTCCTGACCAAGCGAGATGGATCCACTGGATGGGCGGTCCAGTCCCGCGATAAGGCGGAGAAGGGTTGATTTCCCGCTGCCACTTTTCCCCAGAAGAGAGAGCAGTTCTCCATCCTCGATGGTCAATGTTGCATCTTCCAAGGCACGCTGCTTACTGCCTGGATAGGAGAAGCTTAGGCTTTCGAGAGTAAGTTGTGCGCTCACGCTATGCTCGCTGTAGATGGTGAACGGGAGATGGCAAGGCCCACTTGGATCTTTGATCTTCTCGGAGACAAGGAGGCGTTATTGTCGGGTGCTTGAAACGATAGTCAGGACGAAGGAGATCGTCTAGCTTTGAAAGTGAGCACCGCACTTCGGTGAGGTGTTCGTCTGACTCAAATGACCTACGGCTGGCGTCGCTTCTGGTGGCGCCAGCCGAATGTTTCCACGAGGGTGAGGCCGAGGAGGCAGGTGAAAATTAAGACCAGAGAAGGAGCGGCGGTGGCCCAGATCTGCCCTTGGTCAGCAAGACCCCATGTCCAGGTGCCAAGGGTTTCAAAATCAAAGGTTCGGAGCATCAGGCAGAGCGGGAGCTCCTTGCAGACATCGACGAAGATGAGGATTGCTGCTCCTGCAAGGGCAGGCCTCATTAGAGGGAGGTGAATCGAGATAAAGCTATGGAGTGGACCGCGGCCGAGGGTGCTTGCCGCGTTGTCATTGACGATCGGGATAAGAGATTGGGACTGTCTTGCCATTTGAATTGAAATGGCGATGTAGCGCGCGGTAAGTCCAAAACCAAGCCAGAGCAGGGAATCAGAGAGGAGCCGTGCTCCGAGCCAGCTTTCAGGGGGAAACCATTCCCGCAATGCTGCAGCCATTGCAAACACTCCTGCTGCCATCACAGCTCCTGGGGAGGCGTAGCCAGCGATCCCTGACCCCTGGGCCATGACACGATCACTCCGGCGTTTGGTAAACCGAGCGACTCCTGCAAGGACAAGGCCGAGGAGGAGGCAGGCTAGTGTTACTGAAATGCCGAGTGAAAGGCTATTGCGCGCTGCTGCAAAAATTTCCGGAGCGGAATCGGGCCTGGTAGATGCTCCCCACCATTGGATGAGGATAAAGAGCGGAATAAGGAGGCCTAGGGCTATGGGGATGAGGCAGACCAACCAGCATGAGATGGACCCCGCTACCCCGCACTTTGGTCGGGGTGGGACACCTTCCTGACCTGACGAGAAGCCGCGGCGACCTCGCTGCCATTGCTCAAGTAAAACGAGGGTGAAGATCCCCAGAAGCATCCAGCCAGCTAGTCTGCGGGCGGTCTCGAGTTCGCCGAGGCTGAACCAGGTTCGAAAAATGGTCACCGTCATGGTGTTGATGCCGAGGTGATGCACGGCCCCATAGTCGTTAATTACCTCCATTGCCACCAGGAAGAGTCCGGCGACAAGAGCGGGGCGGGCGAGAGGCAGGTTGATCTTGCGGAAGGTCGCCCATCTTCCGGAGCCGAGAGCGCGGCTGGCTTCTGCAAGGCGTCGGGAGGAACCTGAAAAGGCAGATCGACAGGCAAGGAAAACGTAAGGATAGAGGACTGCAGCAAAGATCAGGATGAGCCACGCGAAGCGATGAACAAGTTCGACTTTGAGATAGGCATCGACGCCCATCTCCAATCGAATCTGAACGAGAGCAGGAATGAAGGCCTCGCGGGCCTCAGTCGATGCGAATGCGGCTACGTAGGGAGGGACCGCGAGCGGCAGGACAAGGAGGACGGAGAGCAGTCCTCGGCCTGGGAACTGCAAGGTAGAGACGCACCATGCTGCTGGGACACCGAGCAGGACAGAGAAGAGGCAGACTCCGGCAACCAGAATCGCAGTATCGCGTATTACGGGCCCAAGGAGATTGGATCGCACGTGGTCCCAGGACCCCCCGTCACCGCTACTGCTGGGAGCGATTGCCTCCCAGAGGACGAATACAACTGGTGCAAAAAGGATGAGCGCACAGATCCAAGCGAGTATTCGCCAGCTCAGGAGGCTACTGCGGATCTGCTCGTTTCGGGAGCGAACCAAGGTA
This sequence comes from Roseibacillus sp., assembly GCA_029242545.1. GTDB lineage: Bacteria > Verrucomicrobiota > Verrucomicrobiia > Verrucomicrobiales > Akkermansiaceae > Roseibacillus_B. Next base: position 92,880 of record JAQWTV010000110.1, on the reverse strand, counting down.
TCAGGGCCCGCTTTCGGGGGTTCTTGCACCCGGCCTAGATCTCACTTCCAGCCCGCAAGGTCAAAGATCTTCACCGCTTCTTCCTGATGTCCTGCAAGTTCGTGGAGAGAGGTGAGGTCTGGCTTGAAGTCACCCCATTTTTTCTGAAGGGGTTCGGGCTTGATCCCCTCGGCGACGGCGAACTCAGAGGTCATTTTCTGATAGCTGGCTTGGACCTTCTTAGAGGTCAGAAATTCAAGCAGGGCAACGGCATGAGGACGATTCTTGGCTCCCTTGACGATTCCAGCTCCGCTGACATTCACATGAGCTCCACGACCCGACTGATTAGGGAAGATGACTCCAACCGCGACCCGTGCAGCCCGATCTTTGGGGTCGTCGGCGTTTTCCAACAAGCCGAGGTAGTAGGTGTTAACCACAGCTAATTCACCAAGACCCAGCGCGACGCTACGGACTTGATCGCGATCGTTACCCTGTGGTGGACGTGCCATGTTGGCTGTGACGCCTTTGGCCCACGCGAGGGCTGCATCCCGGCCTTCGGCAGCCAGAATTGAAGCGAGGAGCGATTGGTTGTAGGCATTGCTTGATGACCTGATCAGAATTTTTCCCTTCCACTGACTGTCGGCGAGGTCCTTGTATGTTTTCGGAAGATTTTTTCCAGCCCGCTCCTTGGAGTAGACAATCACCCTGGCGCGCATCGTGATCGGAACCCAAGTGCCATTCTTACCTTGAAGCCCTGCGGGAATCCTTTCAGCCACGGTTTTGCTGTTGAGTTTGTCAAGCAGTCCAGCGGCATCGGCGCGGTCTAGTGCACCGGCATCCGTGGTGATAAAAAGGTCTGCCTGCGGTGCCGCTTTTTCTGACTCAAGCCGGGCCAGGAGCTCGTTGGCCCCGGCCTTGATGACTTTTACCTCGATGCCTGTATCCTTGGTGAACTGCGCAAAGAATTCCTTATCTGCGGGGTAATGGCGCTGGGTGTAGAGGCGAACTTCCTTGCCTGAGGAGACAGTATAAAGTGACAGCCAGAGAACGGCGGTAAGACAGTGTAATACGTATTTCATGTGAATCTGCAGAATGGTTAGGATTGGCCCTCGGAGGTTCTTAGCGTTGAAGCGGGATCAACTGCTATTTGGATTGAGAGTGAACTTGCTTTCCCCCGTCCCTTGGAAACGCTAGCCCTCTGTGCTGAGGCAGAGCTTTTCCTTTTCGTGACGCTTTTACTCACTGTGGAGGTCCGGATTTGAGAGTCGATATTGGAATAATTCATGGACGGGCACCAATGGAGGTGATCCCCCGAAAGGGTGTCATCCTTTATCCATTTGCGCTTGCGACTGGAGGGCGAAAATTAGCGATAGATTGTCCGCTGCAAAGACAAATCACTCATCAATCGGGGGCCATTTGAATGACCGTCGAGGCCATCTGAGGTTTTAGAGCTTTGCCCTGAAAACAAGGGCCATTCGGTGTAGCACCGCACGGAGAAGAAATACGCGAGGTAAATTATCTGATCATATGCTCATCGGCGCGCACGAACTCAGAGGGCAGCAACCCCTTTTCTACTTCGAAGGCCTTGGAGAAGTGACTCAAGGAAGAATATCCCACTGCGAAGGCGGCCTCGGTCACGTTAGCCCCTCCGGTGAGCATCCGGGCTGCAGCGTCAATCCGAATGGAGCGGAGGTGTTGCTGCAGGGTCTTACCAGTCTCCCTTTTAACACTTCTGCTCAAGTAAGGTCCTGAGCACCCGCAATTTCCCGCAAGCACATTGAGAGCCAGTGTTTCTTCGTAGTTTTCGCGAAGATAGGTGAGGGCGCGGTCGGAAAACTGATTGCTTCTTCGGTTCTGCTGAACTGGGAAAGATTCGTTGTCACTAGCGAAAAGATGAATCGCGAAGAGTTCTCCGATCTTGGACTGATACCACAGGTTTCTCGCGGCTTCGGGAACCGGGGGATTTCTAAACCATCCCATGAGTCGTTTTTCGTCTGACCACATGGGGCGGACCACTCCGAAGCCAGCAGCATTGTTCCTTTCGATGAATTTGTGAAATTGGGGATGGAGGTGGACCAAATCGGAGCCAAAGAGAGTGCTCAGGTGGTCTCTGGGAACGGTAATCAGCACAAAATTGTGATGGCCAGCTCCGATTCGAGTTGCGATCGGGGGAAGATCAATTCCGACCGTGAAGAGGCTCAAAGATTGAGGACGTAAGTAGATTCGGGTATTGCCCTCACCCATCAAAAGAGCTTCACCAGATTCGTTGAAGCAGAAGCAAATACTATTAGTCCGAAGTGATTCTGCCCAGGATTGTGAGGCTTTTAGGTCTCCATCGAAGAGCTCCACCTGACCATCACTCAAGCCAGCGATTTCGTGAAGAACAGAAGGATTTAAATCTGCCACACGGCTGACTTATTGAGATTGGGTCTCAATAGCAATAAAAGTATTGATTTATTTTCTCACACCCACAAATCTCGAACTGATTTACCAATATCGTTGCTCAAATGAGTTGTCTGGAGGTCCAACCCATCAAGACCCAAAACACTCCTGAACGGGGTGGAGAATTTTTGGTGTGCCACTGTCACGGTGTGACAGAGGGAGATATTCGGTTGGCGATCGCCGAAACGGGTGCCTCCTCAGTAGAGGAAGTTAGCATCCGTACGCGAGCAGGGACCGGATGCAGGGCGTGTCGGTGCAAGTTGAGCCGTATACTTAGCGGGCTCCCGGCAGACTGTGGGCGTTTTGGATTATGCCAGCATTGCGGGTTTGCGGAGGTTCTCTGTGCCTGTAGTGCGGCCTAGTGGGGAGAAGCCGGTTCTGAGGAATGCTATTCAGGAATGGCCTGCGATTTCAGGAATAGGAGTGTGAATCGCTGACGACTGACTTATGGTGGGAAGGTGATCATGTGCTTCCGACGATCTCGCTCGCTGCTCATTTCAGCATGGACTGTATTTGGTTGCTGCGCCCTGTTCCTGTTAGCCCCGCTTAGAGGGCAGGAGAAAGAGCCGGTGATCGAGTCACTGGATGCCAAGTTGCAGGAGAGAACAACGTATCTTAACCCGGACTTCCTTCTTTTTTCGGGTGATGCCAAAAAGGATAAGAAAATTCCGTTGGTGATTTATCTCCATGGAGCCGGCGGTGTTGGTAATGAAATTGGAAAAATTAAAGGACAGGTTCAAAGAGTTGTAATCGGAATACGGAAGTTTCGTAAAGGTCCATGCCTTGTGGTGGCTCCTCAGTGTCTCAGAGATACTCCCAAGGGTCGTGGGACGTGGACTCCGGCTGATCTCAATGTGTTCCTTGAGCACTTGAAAGCTACTCTCCCGCTGGATGAGCGGAGAATTTATCTGACCGGTAATAGCATGGGAGGATATGGATGCTGGGTCTGGGGTGGGCACAGCCCGAAGCATTTTGCCGCCATCGCTCCTGTGGTTGGGGGCATTGGTCGAGGTGGGCCTAAGGCGGTTACGGATGATCTCGAGGAATGGGCGACCAACCTCGCAACCGTTCCCGTTTATGCCTTTGCCGGCGCGAAGGACCGGGTGGTGCCGGCAGAGCGTTCAGAACGGATGATCGCAGCGATTCGAAAAGCGGGTGGAAAGCGGGCGAAAATCAAAGTATTCCCTGAGGAAGGGCATGGCGCCAGCCGGATCGTATTTTCGACCGAGGAGGTATATGACTGGATGTTTTCGCTGAAACGGGACTGAGGATGGCCCGGGAGGGGCTTGAGAGTGGAAGTTTCAGAACCCGTAATATCTATTGTGGGGAGCGATCTTCCCATCGGCCTCTCCTGAGAATGAGGCAACCAATCGCGCTTTTTTGCAGGAGGTCGGAATATCAGGATCGGGCAGGAGATTGTTTGATCCTGCGGGGTATGCTAGACCGAGACAGATGAAAGCTACCAAACGCATGGGACTTATAGTGAGTTTAGCTGGGCTACTGCTTGGCTCAACATGGGCGGATGAGGGAAAAGGGGCCGAGCCTACCAAGAAGGAGGATGCGAAGGCTGGGGAGGAACAATGGATAAGTCTCTTCAATGGCAAGGACCTTGAGGGTTGGACGCCAAAGTTTGTGGGACACAAGGCAGGAGAAAATTATAAGAACACCTTCCGCGTAGTAGATGGACTCCTCACCGTGAGCTATGACAAGTGGGAGCAGTTCAACAGCGTGTTTGGCCACCTCTTTTACAAGACCGAGTTCTCCCATTATAGAATTCGTGCGGTCTATCGCTTCATAGGGGACCAGGTTAATGGGGGTCCGGGGTGGGCTCGACGCAACAATGGGCTCATGCTACACGGGCAGACGGTCGAGAGTATGAGCCTGAAGCAGGATTTTCCCGCTTCGATTGAGGTTCAGCTCCTGGGAGGGTTCGGAGAGGGTCGCCGGACTACCGCGAATCTCTGCACTCCAGGGACGCATGTGGTCTTTAATGACCGGGTCGATAAGCGTCACTGTCTGGGTTCCCAGTCGAAGACATTCCACGGTGATCAGTGGGTGACCTGCGAAGTGGAAGTGCGTGGCAGTGAGGGACTTCGTCACTTCGTGAATGGTGAGCTGGCGATGGAATACAAGCTGCCCCAGTTGGATGATGGGACACTGATAGAAAAGGGAACGATTTCGATTCAGGCTGAAAGTCACCCGACTCAGTTCAAGAGTATTGAGGTTCTCGAAATCAAAAAGTAAGCCGAATTGGGTTGAACGTTTTGAATGGAATCCGGGGCCGAGGAATGGCCCTATCCGTCCAGTTCGATTTCCAAGAGCTGGGTCAGCTCTCGGAGAGCCTTATGGGGCAATTGTAAGGGTGATCTATCAAGTAACAGGGAATTGGCACGCGATTTTGGCGCTGGTTGCGATCGTTACTACTACTTGTGTAGTCGCAGCTCGGGATCGGAGCTGGCGGGACTGTCTGGGGGAGGATTCCGAATGGTATGGGTCGGTGGAGGCGCAGCGGATCGCAGATAACGTTCTTCTGTACCAGGCAGAGATCGGGGGTTGGTATAAGAATGACAATAGCATCCACCCTTCAGGGCATGCTGCCACTGAGGCTTTGACGGAGGAACAGCGCCGGGCTCACCGGGACCTCCTTGGCAAGATGAGATTTCCCTGCACCCTCGATAATGGGGCAACGCACTCCGAGATGCGTTACCTTGCTGCAGTCTGCAAGGCTACTGGGGAAGCCCGGTTCAGGGAGGGGTTCGTCAAAGGGGTTCGTTATCTCCTCAAGGCCCAGTATCCCAATGGAGGATGGCCTCAGTTCTACCCGCTCCGGCCCGGCTACTCGAGTCGGATCACCTTTAACGACGGGGCTATGATCGGGGCGCTTTCCGTGCTTGATGCGACAGCCCGGGGACGGTCTCCCTTCGATATCATCGATCCGTCCCTTCGTCAGGAATGCATGAGGGCTGTAGAGCGAGGCATTACCTGTATTCTGCGGTGCCAGATCAGGGATGGAGAGCAGCTGACGGCATGGTGTCAACAGCATGAGGAGCTCACCCTGGCCCCGGCGCAGGGGAGGATTTCTGAGTTGCCTTCGATCTCGGGTGCAGAGAGTGTCGATGTGGTCCGCTACCTAATGTCGATCAAGAATCCGTCCGCGGAGGTCGTGGCAGCCGTGGAAGGCGCGGTGCGCTGGTTTCGGCAGGCCGCCGTGACCGGGGTGCGGGTTGTCACGGTAGCTGACGCCTCTCTGCCCGGAGGGAAGGATCGCAGGATCGTGGAGGACGCGGAGGCAGAGCCTATCTGGGCGCGCTACTATGAAATCGGAACTAACAGGCCGATGTTTATTGAGCAGGGGGTTGTGAAATATACCCTTGCAGAATTGAGTCACTCCCACCGGACAGGTCACGGGTGGATCGGGGGCCGCTGGCCCGCGGGACTCCTCGCCGTGGACTACCCGGCCTGGCGTGAGGAACGCAGAAAGAACCGAGATTAGGGAGGCGAGTTCCTCAGCTGGGATCCTTAATTGGCTTACGGGCTACCCAGCGCAGGGCCCGGAGCGTAAGTTTCTGGAGGGCTGGATTGGACCAAGCTTTCTCATCGTGACCCAGGCCAGTGCTGAAGAGTCGGCCTTTGCCGTATTCGTGGATCCAGATCATGGAATGCTTCTCATTGCCTCGGTTGATGCGGCCGAGGTGGTGTAGTTTGTCGATCGTCGCCGGGTGAAATTTGTCCCGATACGACTCATCAGTGATCTCGAAGCCTTTCATGCCCTTCGTGATAGGGTGCGTGGTATCAGTGAACTCGACAGGGAAGGTGCCACCCCCATGGCCAATAAACTGGCCCCCAAAGATCTTCCAGTAGACATCGGACTTCTTGAAGGCGTCAGTAGCGTGGATGCCCACAACTCCTCCCCCGTTCTTCACGTAATCCTCAAACCCCTTTTCCTGAGCTGGATCGGTGAAATCGCCGCCGGAACCGAAAAAGAGGACCACATCATACTTATCGATGGTCCCGGTCCTGAGGTCATCCAGCTTGTTACTGATCACAAGGTCAAATCCCCCCTGATCGGCAAGGTAGGCAGTCAGGAATTTCTCGTAGCCGGGAGAGTCATGCCCTCGGCCACCCATATAAAGGACCTTCAGCTTGTCATGGTCATCGGCGTAGACCGGGGAAAAGGGGGCCAAAAGGATGAGTCCAGCAGCGAGGCGGTAGAGGAGTATTTTCATTTGTCTGAGTATTGGCGTGGGTGGTGAACCGTATGATCTTGAGGAACACCGCCCGCTTGGTTTCTGTTACTGCTCGGGGACCGGGACTCTTACCAGAGAGTCAACAACGGAGTGCATTTTGACTGATTGTGACCTGGGGTCGTTATAGAGGAAAACGAGGCCACGTGCCTTGGGGAGAATTGGCCAGTTGGTCGAGAAGAAGGTACGCCACTTGGTGGCTCGCTTATACTTCAATGATGCGAAACAGAGATTGTTGCCCCGGTCGGCCTGCGGCTTGATGATTGTATGCTTCCCGGGATTAAGTTGGAACTGTTTTCCCCCCACTAATCCTGCCACCTGCTCCCGCGCGAGATTGACAAAAAGCATCTGAGAGGGACCGAATGACTTCTTGTTGTCATCCAGAGATAGAATGTTGAGTCCAGCAGCTGGAGTAGATCCCTTCAGGACGAAGACGAGGAGCTGGTTTCTTGCCGTCCCGGGTTTGAGCTGGCCGTAGGTTTTGAAGGCGAATTCGCCCGCCGCGTTCGTGCCGCTCTTGCCGAATCGCCATGATTGGAGCCTGGGAACTTTCACGGGCTCGGTAAGGGTGTGGCTCTGGAGGGTGACCGGCACGGTTTTTCCCGGTCCAATGAGTAACTCGATGGGGGTGGGGGCCTGCTTGGGGAAGGAAAGACAGGTAATAGAGATCTCCTCTGCCAAGGAAGGCGAGGCGACGAAGCACCATCCAGCAGCGATGCTGATAAGGCCTGAGAGGTGGGAGATTCGCTTCGCGAACATGAGAGGTTATATCGCCCGGTCCGTCCCACTTCGTCAATGCCGGTCACAGAATCTCTGGAGGTCCCTTGTTGGCTTCCTGATTTCTATCGGTAGAAAGGGATCCGCATTGACAATGTGATTACCATGTATCACATTAAGGAGTGAGTTGAGATAGGTAAAGCCACAGAAACTCTCTCGTCATGAATCCGAGCACCAAATCGTGGCGTCCTTTGAGGATGACCTCAGGAAAAAAGGGGTTTTCCCTCGTGACGACGGTGATGGTGCTCACCCTCTTGGCCCTGATCGCGATAGGGCTCCTGAGCCTATCCTCTGTCACGCTGCGCTCCACGGGTGCTCTGGACGCCCAGTCAGAGGCTCAGGCTAATGCTCGCCTGGCCCTGATGCTGGCGATTGGAGAGCTTCAGCGCCAAATGGGGCCCGACCAGCGGATTTCGGCTTCGGCCTCGATTCTGGATCCTTCAGCGGATTCGGCGTCCTCTCAAGCGGTGACTCATCCGTATTGGACGGGCGTATGGGACGCATGGTCTGCAGGGGCAGAAAGCTTTGGGAGCGATGAATCAAGTGAGCACCGGACCATTGCGGGTGCTTCTAATCGAGGTTTGGCTCCTTCTTATGAGGTGAATCGGAGGGATCACTTTCGCTCATGGCTTGTTTCACTAAGCCGGGAGCAGAGAGAGGCGCTTGAAACGGCCCGAAATTTGCCTCTTCGTGGGGAAGCAATTCCAGAAGCGGATAGCAACGGAGTGATTCTGATGGGCCGTGGTAGTTCCGGGGAGGACTCTGCCGACACGGATTTGGTTTCAGGTGGGTTGCTGGGGATTCGTTCGGAGGCCGGCGGGGGAGTAAACCCGAACGGTCGCTATGGATGGTGGATTGCTGATGAGTCGACTAAGGCTCGCATCCTGCCGGACGCCTTCGACGCTGGTGACCAACTCCAGAAGTCTGACTTGATAGCGAGGGCGATGAGCGCTGGCTCGACGGGACATGACTCGATCGATGTGCTTGAGGATCTGACGGACCAGAGTGATCTGCGGCGGATCCATACGCGGCGTTCCCTTGAACTGCCCACCGATGATCCGAGCGGAGTGAGAAAGGCCTTCCATGATGTCACGCCCTACTCTCATGGAGTACTTGCTGACGTCAGGGAAGGCGGATTAAAGCGCGATTTAAATGCTCTGCTCGAGCGGCCGATCCTGCTTCGAGAGCAGCGTGACGATTTCATGCTGTATCGGTTTGGAAGAAACTCAGACCGGGTTCCGTTGCAGGATCTCGCCGCTTATTATCAGCTTTACCGCGAGCAGGTTGACTACGATGGAAGCAAGGCGCGAAACCCTCTCGGACGGGACCGGCTCCAGATCAACAATCCGGATTTTACGCCGGGATCCAGTTTCAAGAGGGAATATACCAACCTCTACCGGATGCCCGTCCCGGTGAAGGTGCAGTTCCTGCTCAGCTACATTGGAACGCAGCGCCAGCGCCCCGCGCGAAATGATCCTAACCAGAGCCGATATAAGGTGCACATCGGAATTACTCCTGCGGTGACTCTCTGGAACCCCTATAATGTTCCTCTCGTGCTGAACCATGGCCCGGATCGCTCGACCCAGATTCGCTTTTTTAATCTGCCGATTGCCCTGCGCTGGAAAAAAGTTGGAGCGGGCGGGACCTACGAGTCCAACCGGCCAACCTCCCTTTCGTGGATTACAAACCGGGATCGCTATGGTGGAGGAGTATTTCGTGCGGGTAACGGGGACCGGCATACCGGGTTCGAAATGTTCGTCGGGGGGCAAAAGCCTATCGTATTCTCTCCAGGAGAGGTGCGGGTATTTTCCCTGCGCCAAACGAGTGGGCCTGAGGGAGGGGCCCAGCTTGAAGATACGAATCAGTATCGTCCGATTCGTGAAGTGGATCCGGGGTGGGACCCGACCAACTGGCTCGAGCTTCCGCGTTCCGATCGGAATCAGGATCCTATCCATGTGGAGCAGGAAAGAGATAGCCCGTTGGGCAACAACGATGATGGAATAGGTGGATCGCTTAGCTTTGATGCGAACGATCAAATTTCCTTCAGCGTCTCCGCCGCTGAAAACGTCGATCTTGCGAATGGGGCCGCATTGCAGTTTTTCTTCCGGCAGTCCAGCGTCGTAAGACAGGGCGAAGGTGGAGCAGGTGACAATAAGTGGATGCGTCGCCAATTTCAGATGATCTCCCGGATGCACGAGCGTGGCCCAGGAGGAAGAGAGAGTCAGGCTGCAATTGATTTTCATCGTGAATTGATGCGGAAAGGGTTCCCCGGACAACGGGATGAAATTGAGTTTCCGCCGATCTCGGGCCGCGAGATCGTCGGGCAGACTCGCCCCTTCCTCCTTGTGAGTCTCACTGCCGGATGTGAGGTGTATCATAGCACCGCAGGAGATGCTCACGGTCGTCGTTTCGCATCCCGACCATTTCTTCACTCTACGCCGATCGTGGCTTGCCCGTTCGTCGACCGGGAGGACTATGATTCCTTTTACCATCATGGATGGAATTGGTGGGTGCAGGATATCAACTCGGTGCTTGAGGCGGCAGTGCAGGTCGATCCCAACAATATGAACTCGTATTACGGTGGGGGCTATTCGGCGGAATACGGCACCACCCACATTGTTCAGCAGGAGGTGCCTCTGACGCCGCTTCACTCTATTGGAGCCCTGAGTCACGCGCGCCTTGGCGGTTACAGTCTTGCTAACGAACATCTGGGGCCGGGGGCGGGAGAGACGCGGGTCAGCTATCAGTATACTACCGCTACTGGTGCCAATGGACTGTTTCCGCACATGGTGCAGGCGATTGGAAATTCCTATGCTCACCCCTATCTTGAGCCGGCCGAGGCTGTTGGATCGTGGACTCGCCAATACAGCCAATCAGCCGGACCGAAAAATATACCGATGGTCGACCACTCCTATCTAGCGAACAAGGCGCTTTGGGATGATTACTTCTTCTCTTCGATCGCGCCCCATCTCGTCGACGTCTACGGCCGGGATCAAAATATCACGGCGGAGGAACTTGCTCGGAGAGTGTTCTTCGGAACCGAACAGTTTCCGAACCGTCGCATCGTGCCGTATCGCGAAGGGCTCACCGAAACCTCGCTTGAGGAGCTCTTTGGAGATGATGACGCCGCATTGGAACGGGCGGAAACGATGGCGTCCCATCTGCTGGTCAAAGGTCCCTTCAATGTAAATTCTACTTCGGTGGATGCTTGGCGTGCGCTGTTTTCGAGTTTGAGAGGGAAGGCGGTGGCAACCCTTGGCTTGGAGGACTCGCTTGAACCCAACGCTCCCATCAGGGCCGCGAGGTCGGATGGCTCCATGGTTTCCGCGACAAGTGTGTCCAATGGTGAGGCCTATGAGGGGAGTCCGGCTGATCCAATCGAGGTTGAGCAGTGGACCTCGTGGCGATCCCTTACCGACGAAGAAGTGGATTCCCTCGCCGAGGCCATGGTCAGGCAGGTCAAAGCCCGAGGGCCATTCCTCTCTCTGTCCGAGTTCGTCAATCGAAGGCTGAGCGGGGGTGAGCGGCAACTTAGTGTGAAGGGTGCTCTCCAGGCCGCTCTCGATGACCCGGACGTCAGCATCAACGAGGGATTTCGTGGTCCGGTAAGAAGCTTTTCCGAGGAAGAGGTGAGCAGAATGAATCCTGCGTTTCCGGAGGCACTTGAGGGACCGGTAGCGTATGGTAGTGCGGCCTATGTGGATCAGGCAGATATTCTGCGTAACCTTGGGGCTCAATTGACCCCTCGAGGAGATACATTCGTTGTCCGGGCTTATGGTGATTCCCTTGACCAGACCGGGGCTGTAGTAGCGCGGGCCTGGTGTGAGGCGGTCGTGCAGCGGGTTCCCGAATACCTCGAGGCCACCGGAGAAAGAGCAGACCCCGCTCACCGTAAGCAGGCGGAGCTTTTGAATGAGGCAAACCGCAATTTTGGGCGTCGTTTCCGGATCGTCCAGTTTCGCTGGCTTTCCGCTGAGGAAGTGTGACGGTTCGGATGATTTTTTGTCGAGACAACCGCTTGCCGCTGGAAGCTTTGTATGGCGCGAAGATATATAATCATTAATTATCAGTATCTTCGCAAGGGCATTGAGTCCTGAATGTAGAGGTCTTCCTCGAAAATCGGCCATATTCGGAAATTTTTGTGGCGACTACTTGCAGAAGATCCTCTTTTCGGGTGAGTTGACGCCCGACAAATACGGCCTTCGCCCACAGGAATCCTCCTCCATGGAACCCTTTCGGCACGCTTAACGAAAACAAGACCCCAACCAACCAAGTATCATGCAATTTAGTCGAGGACTCCATCCTGCCTTTGTCGCGATGGCGGCGGCCGCCGCCCTTCCTTTATCCGCTATATCCGGAAAAGCCCAGCTTGCTGAATCGGGCACTCCGGGAGATCGGGCGGTATATACCCTCGGCACTGGGGCGACGCTTGCCTCTGGCATTGGGACCAGCGTCATCCATGGATTTGACGCGGTGACAGTTGATGACACTGCGGACAGTTTCGAACTGCAGGCAGGAGGCTTGGTTGGCCTGACAGAGGGCCATCACCTCGTGCTTTACGGAACCCGCTACATTAACGGAGCGGGCGGCGCCAGATCTGGGCTCGACAATACGATTGTCATTAATGGGACCGACACTCTCGTTTACGGATCGAGCTCTACCTACACGAGAGATGGAACGAATAATAATCACTTCGTCAGGGGTGGCGCGATCGTGGAAGTGGCGCAGGGTGATACGCTTGAGATCCAGTCGCAGAGAACGGATAACAATGCACAGACTATCATTCAGCAAGATGCCGATCTCCAATTGGTAAAGCTCGACGATAATCTCAGTTATGCGCGGCTTGGAGTTCTCTTCGATTTTCAGAACTTCATGAGTAGTGCCTCTGCGGGGCCAGCTGCGGTGCCCTACGACATTCAGGATGAGCTGGATCCGGCCTTCGGCCACAACGAGGGAGAGAGTCAGATTACTCTGAACACTCCCGGGCGCTACCTCGTCTTCGCGAACACAGGTGTGCGTATCAGTGGTGGTAACCGTCACCGGCAGGCGATCACACAGCGACTGACTCTGGACGGAAGCCCGGTGGAGGATTCTTCGACAGTTGTCTATATACGCTATGCGGGAAGCGGTGATAGCCTGGGGGGGCTGTTGGAATACGGTTCCACCTCATTGGGAATGATCGTCGAGGCCGAGTCTGCCAATTCCGTTTTGGAGGTTGAGCTCCTTCGAGATAACAATGTTGGGTCCACCAACACGGCCGTGGCACTTGAGGCTGCTCGCAGCGGAATTACGATTCTCAAGCTGCCAGCCTATGGGGATTACCTCTCTCTTTCCGGCCCTTCTCAGAATATCAATTTCAACCAAGGTAACCCTGAGACTCCGCTCAGCCTGGCAGGAGGGCTGCCGGTTTCGAATCCCTCCTTCGGCTACGATCCTGCCATCAACAGTTCTCAAGTCACCGTAAACCTCGATGGCGACTACCTTTTCTTTGCCTCACACTTTGCCGATAACTTCAACACGGCCGGAACGAACGTCAGAACGATCTTCCGGCAGGGATTTCAAACCATTCCCAGCGGTGGGGTGGCTGGGAAAATTCCTTACGGAAACGGCGGTGCTTACAACCGGGATGATGACGCAGGTGGAGACCGAGCCCGGGACTCCGGAAGCTGGGCAGGGGCCATCCTTCCCCTCAGCGCCGGGGATCTAGTGGAGACCACTTCGGCCCGCTACGGGGGCAATCCTGCAACTTTCAATGCGACTACAGTTGGTCTTCAGGCGCTCAACATCGGAAGTATATCCGCGCCTCCTCTCGATCCACAGATCAGTCTGAACGGACCTTTCAATATTCTTGTGGAATCGCTGGAGAATGTGATCAGCGGAGAGAGCGATCTCCTGACCTCCGATGCAAACACCAGCCCAGAGGCGCTGGTTTACACCGTCACAGGGGCCGTGACAGGTGGAACGCTTCAGCTTGGAGGAGTCCCGGTTAGCCAAGGGGCCTCCTTCACTCAGGAAGATGTCAATAGTGGTTTGCTGACATTCGATGCAGCGGCCTCGGCGCAGACCGGCGGGTTTGAATTCACTGTGGCAGACGGTGGAGTAAGACCCGACACAGGAACCTTTGTCGTTAATGTGGGTATTTCGACCACCCTCGCTGCAGACTCCGCAAGCGCCGACGAGGATACGGCAATATCTACCCTTGATCAGGGCGCCACCAGCGTGCTTGCCAATGATGTAGGAACGAATCTTACGGTGGTAGGCCACGACTTCCTGAGCGTGCAGGGGGCTTCGGTTACGGTGGACCAGGATGGTAGCTTTACATATGCTCCGGGGGCTGCCGCGGCTTTGCAGATTCTCGCGATTGGGGAGACTCTGAGCGACAGTTTTAGCTACACGGCATCTGATTTCCAGGGCGCGACTTTCGTCGGGACAGTCACAGTGCTTGTCACGGGAGCGAACGATAATCCCCTCGTGACGAACGAGACCGTCGCCAGCATTAACGGTTCTGGGAGTAGTCTTAACCTGCTTTCCAACGAGTCGGATGTAGACTCTTCCGATCTTCTTTCCATCAGCGGGGCGACCCAGCAGATCTTTGGCGGTGGAGGAGCGGTATCCGATGATATCTTTAACTTCAGCCTCGTGCCTCTGGTGTTTACGTCCCAGTTTGGTGCGACGGTCAGCGTTTCCTCGGATGGCACCTTTGACTATGACCCCAGCACCTCAGTCATTCTCCTGAGTCTGGCCCCCGGGGTCACCCTCTCCGAAAGCTTTATCTACGACGTCTTCGATGGAACTGGCACGGTTTCGGGAGTTGTGACGATTACTTCCGGTGGTGCCAGCCTGCCTACCGTGGACTATGGCTCCACCAGCGCGGAAAGTAGTATCAACATCGATATACTCGAAAACGATTCGGTGGGGGGAGCTGCAGGGACGGCAACCCCAGGTGCCGCCCTTGAATTAAACGCGGCTGGTGCTGCCAACACCGACACCAACTGGGCAAACACGGGCGCAGGTGGGGGAGGGCTTACCATGGAGGGAGCCGGAACAGCGTCGGTTCTGATCACACCGCAGAATGCTCCGGTAGGAATTACAGCGGCCTACGATCTCTCGGGGAGTGGTAGCGGCGACCAGATTCTTGCCCCTGATGATGCAAACAATCTTTATGGAGGGAACATTAGTACGGGCTCTTTCTCGGTAGAAGTCGTTCTTCGTCCCGATGATCAGATTGGCCCGGAGCCGATCTGGGGTGCAGGAGGAAATGGAACCGGATCCTCCCTTGTGCTGATTGACGACCAGCTGATCTTCACGATCGGAAATAATGCTCTGGTGGCGCAGGCAGTTGCCACCATCCCCTCGAACGCAATTGCCGGCGGGGATTACGCGCAGGTAATCGGCACGTTTGACATAGTTTCGGATGTCGCGTCTCTCTACGTGAACGGAATCCTTGTTTCGCAGGGTGATGCGATCAACATCACAACGGGGAACGTGGCCAATATCGTTGACTGGGCCGGGACGGACGATGAAGGAATCGGCCGCTCGGCAGGAACCACTGGGGGGGACATCAACATAGCACCCTACCTTGGCTCTAATGGGACAGTCGATATTCCCGACTTTAACGATGCCAATGACCGTTACGACGGGGAGCTGGCCATTGTCCGGGTCTATTCCAGCGTCCTCTCGGCAAACCAGATCAACGCCAACTACGAGGCGATCTTCGGGGCCGGAATTCCCGCTACTTCTGCCGATCTGGCAGATCTCGCAGGATCTGGCGCCCCGGTGGTGGGTAGCGCTGTAGCCCTGCCTTCGGGCGCCACCGTGACCCTCGAGGCCGATGGAAGCCTCACTTATGATCCGAACGGAGCTTTTGGATATGTCGGGGTTGGTCTGTCAGCCCGTGACTCTTTCACCTACACCCTCAACACTACGACTAATGGAGTCGTCACTGTGAATGTTGACGTGGAGGGAACGAATCCCGATCCTCAAATTTCGATTTCGGGAGGCCCAGATAGTGTAGGAGAGGGAGAGGCTATCACGCTTTCCCTTGACTCAAGTGCGGCGGTTGCCGGTGCTGTCAGTGTGGAGCTCAGCTTCAGTGGTCGGTCGACTTTGGCCGCCGACTTTTCAGCGGTAACCACGGTTGAGATCCCTGACGGAGCAAACTCTGCGGAGGTGGCGATCAACACTTTGACCGACAATCTCTACGAGGATCTGGAGAACATCATCGTTTCCATTGAGAGTGTGAATGGGAATGCTGTCGTGGGAGCTTCAGCGGTCACCGAGGTTCTTCTCAATGATGGTGACCCAGAGCCTGAGTTTTCCATTGCCGCTAATCAGGTCGAGGGAGCGGAAGGAACCACTCTTGAATTCACAGTGTCGCCAGATGTAGTCTCTCAGGCCGATCGTTCTGTGGCCTTAAATTACTCAGGGACTGCGGTTAATGGGGAAGACTTCTTTGGTGAGACATCTCTGATAATCCCGGGCGGCAACCAGAATATCAGTATCAGTATTCTTCCCTTCGACGATGGGCTGCCAGAAATTTCTGAAACTGTGATCGTGGAGTTGGAGGCAGTTGACACTGGAACAATCGGGGGGAACTCGTCGGCATCCAGTGAAATTACAGACGGAACTGGCACGCTCCTCTTCTTTGCTGACTTTGAGAACGTGGACCCTTTCGGGGATCCGGGTACTCCAAATTTGACGAAAGTAGGATCTGATGCCCCATTCGCTGCAAATTTAGGCACTGCGGTGGGCTCTTGGGAGGACATCCCGGAGCAGAACGTTTCCGGGGATATTCCGGGAATTTATCTCGAGGTTGATGATTCGAAAGGAGACGGAGTTGACGAGGCTCTGGTGCTGGACCGGCCATTGCCAGGTGAGGGTGACATTACCGCCCGTCTCGCGGCTCCTGCCGACATCTCGGCAAACAACGCGGCCTTCATCTCCATGGATCTTGGAAATCGTCGGACCCAGAATACTAGCGAGGCCAAGAGTTGGAGAATTATTGGTCTTGATGATGCTGGCGAGAAGTCCTTTGAGCTCTACGTCAGCGGGAACAACAGTGGTCCCAACAACGAGCAGCTGCATCACGTCAGCTCTGAAGGTGAGCTCACTCCTCTCGGTCGCCCTGCAGACTTCGACAACACGGGTTCCATTGAGGAGGAGTCCGAGCAAAGCCGCTTGATTCTCTCCCTGACCTCGGAGGGTTATCAGGTCGCGATTGATCGCTGGCCTATCGAAGGTATCATTGATTCTGTCAGTGACGTTCTGCCCTATGCAGGAAACGCCACCCAGATCAGTGCGATTCTCTTCAGCCTCAGTGCGAGTCTGAACGATGTTGAGAGTAGCGGAATCATTGTTGACGATCTGACAGTGGGCGGAGTGCCCGGTAATGGAGCCCCAAGTATCAGTCTTAATGGAGAAACGTTAAGGGATGGAGAATCCAGCTCACTTTCCGCAAGCTTTATTGCTACCGATATTAATTTCACCGGTCTACAGGTTGCTGATGCCGATGCCGGACAGGGTCAGCTGACTGCGACCTTCCAGAGCGCGGGAGCCGCGCCTGTGACTTTTGCGGCAAGTGGTCCTGCGGTTGTTACCGGTAGCGGATCGGCCTCCCTTGTCCTTGTGGGAACTCTCGACGAGATTAACGCCAGCCTCGCGGCCGGAGTGGTCTCAACAACGGATGGTGTTCTCGGAGGAAATGCGGCGATTTCCTTTACCATTGATGATGGGGGGAGTACCGGACCGGGAGGGCCTAAGGCGGTTACCCATGACCTTGTGTTCTATGTGAACGAGGGACCTACGGTGACGATCAATCAAGCCGCAGGTCAGGATGACCCCACTGGAAGCGCTACAATAGAATTTGAAGTCTCCTTCAGCGAGGCGGTCACAGGCTTTGCGGCAGACGACATTGACCTCTCGGGAAGCACGGACACGGGTAATCTTATAGCCAGTGTAAGTGGGGCTGGAGATGCTTACATCGTCTCGGTTACCGGGATGAGCAGTGGAGGGCTGGTTATTGTGTCGGTAGCTCAGGGCGCGGCAAATGCAGCCGCGGGTGGAGCGCTGACCGAGGCCAGTATCGCTGCGGACTCATCCGTTCTGTATATTCCCCAACTGGCGCCAACGGCAACGAACCTCGTGCAGAATATTCAATACGAGGTGGGCCCTGTTGCTATTGGAGACATCCTGATTACTGATCCCAATGACTCGGTGGTGACGACGGCACAGGTGGCTCAGTATGATTATCCGGTGGTCCATGAGGATACGCTACTCCTTGCTCCAGACCCGGACACTGATGCTGGATTTGCAATGGATCTCACCTTCCAGCCTTCTGGCTTTGACGATTTTGGAACGGTGCGTGTCGCGGAGATCGGAGGAACCAGTAATGGAACTGGAGTTTACCTGATCGACGGAATTCCACACTTTGTCAGCAAGATGTCATCTGCTCCAGGAGACCTTCCCTCCGGACTCAATGACACGGATTGGACTGATGGTAACATCAGTGTGCCTCTGACCGCTGCACCAGTGGGTCTTGATGAACCTGTGCAGCTGGCGCTGGTATCCAGCCTCGATGCGATTACATTTTCCGTGAATGGTTTTGGCCAGACAACGGTCGAGCTCACTGGTCGAGGAACCCGAGGGAACTGGAGTGGAGACGATACAATCCGGGTTGGACTGAATATTGATGGAGGCCGTGGGGGACTGGGAACTGACCCCGAGGGAATCTTTGATGACGTTGGCTCCTTCCCAATGGAGGGAACCGTGAGCCGTGCCCGGCTCTGGCATGCACCCGATGCCAGCCCGTTCGCCATTCTGGCTTCCAGCTCTCCTGAAGAGGTTACAGCTACCCTCAGCCTGACACCCGGGGAGGGCGACCTCACTGAACCAACAGGAGTGGTTTATGATGCGGTGACCGGAGTCTGGAGCATCACAGGAGCAGTGCGGGAAGTAAATGCAGCCCTCGCAGCCGTTGAGTTTCTCCCCAACGGCAGTTCTCCGGTGACTATTGAGGTGACGGTTGACGATGGCGATGAGGATGGTGGGGGTCCACTCACAGGTTTGATCACACTTTCTGCCGGGGTAGTGATCGTTGGTGATGCTGACGGTGACGGGATTCCTGACAGTTACGAATTAGCCAATGGGCTCGACCCCAACGACCCAGCGGATGCTGGAAGTGACAACGACAATGACAGTTGGGACGCTCTTTCCGAGTATCTTATGGGGACAAGCGCCAACGATGGTGCGGAGCGACCTCTCTTCGAGATTGTTCCTGTCGGCGTTGACCAGGTCGAAATTACTTACGGACCGATTCTGGCGGGGCGGACTTATGAAGTTCTCTCCTCGAGCAGCGGGCTTCCTGAAGCCCCCGCTGCAGATAGCTTCACTGCCGCCCAAGACGGTGCTACGAATGTAGTGATCGATGTCACGGCTGATGCCGCACGTAAGATCTACCGTCTGCAGGTCACGGTGCCTGCGGAGTAATCCTCCTTCTTATTGAGCCTGACAGGAAGAGGGGCTCCCGGTCAGATCGTGGGAATGATATGGGTAGACTAGACGCCCAGTGAACAGGCGTTTTTGCCGCTCCTAGCGGAGAATGGCCCGCAAGCGAAGGAATTTTGTGGAGGATTCCTGCGGGGTTGTTGCCCTGTAGACGACGCGAGCGGTGCCTTTCGCCTGATCCCGGATAATTGCAATTCGCTCGAATCCCACAAGAGGCCCCCAAGTGACGAGATCAGAAGTTTGCTCGAGAGTGATGTCGATGTCGGATGCGCTGAGGTTAAGGTTCATGGCGATCTCAAGATGTCCATCGCGAGATGTGGATAGCACAGGGGTTGCTAGATCAGCTCCCGGTGAGCGATCGTCACCCCCGGTTGCATACTCAAGGAGAGCTTCGACGCCGTCTCCATCTTCATCTGCAGAAGGAAGGCCGGAGAAACGCGTGTTATCTCGTTCCCCGGGGTTGCCCATAAGCTCGTCGCTATCCCGCCAGCTCAGAGCATCACTCAGATCGGAATCTCGACTGACGAGACTGGACCCCTCCCCGTCGGATCCGGATGGCCATTCGGGACTGTCATTGTAGGTGAAATTGAGGATCACATTTCCGTTCGCATTCTCGATTACGAGCTGCTCTCCACTGTTATCGAGCAGCCCATTGTATTGACCGGCCACGGGTAGCCCTGGTCCGTAATGAGAGACGAAAGCATCCTCATCGGAAACCAGAAGAAGACGGGCGCCAGGAGCCAAGCGGGTATTGATGGGAAAGGAAAATTGCACGCCCTCGGTGAATGCCGCGCCTCCAAGCTCAATGGTGTCAGTCCCGGAGAGATTGATCAGTTCGATGAACTCAAGCTCCTCGGAGGGCCCCGGTGGATTATACATCAATTCCGAAACGGTCAGATTGGAAGGTTCTACGAGCTCTCCTGCGAAGAAAGTCGCTTCGTTCATGGCTGACCATTCCGTTCCGCTAAGGACGCGTGCACGGAGTAGAGCGCTTTCATTGAATACCGGCGGGCGGGTATATCGAATTGCGCTGGCAGATACACCATTCTGTCCCTCGGCAGGGTCACGAGGGTCGGAGCCGTCCATGGTATAATAGACAACGCCCGCCGGGTTCGGATTACTGATCGTGAGAGCCTGTCCCACTGCAACGCTTCCTCCATGCTGGCGGAAGCGAGGGGCCTCAGTGAGGGGGTACAGGTTACGGCTTCGGAGTTGACCGAGGAGCACTGCTCCCCGCTGGGGAATATAGCTACGAAGAATCCACGCCTGATCCTGACGATAATGCTGGTTGCGGGTGTAACGGGCAAAATCGCCAGGTTGCCAGCGACCGGAATCGACATCATAGCGGAAGTCCCCCCATCGTGCGGACTCAGCTACAACGGCCTGGTCCATGAGATCCGAGCGTGCCCGCCAGAGGGATCCTGCGGTTGCCGGGGAGAGGGCTCCATCATTGAAGAGATGACGATGCACTCTGTCGGCAAAGCGCATCCTGTATTCCGCATTGGTGGAGAGATCCTGATGGAGGCCGCTGGGGCGCCCGTTACCATCCCTGCCGGTAACATTGATGTTCAGGGCATTGGAGAGTGGTTGAGGATTGTTGATGACCCCGGGGCCATTTGGAGACAGGGCAAATTCAGAATCCCATGGGAGCATCAGGTAGCCTGCACCAGCTTCCCGTTTTCGGGCTGCGCGCCAGTTGTGTCCGTCCCAGTCCGTATTTCCCACAAAAAAATTGAGAAGCATGTAGTCGATGAGTGAATCGATATCGAGATACTCCTGTATTGCTGCATATTGCCCTGGGTTAGCAATATTCCCCCTCGCGATGGACATCATCGTATTCCACGCAGTGGTGTCCCCGCTTTTAGGTTGCCCGGAACTCAGGGCGTCATAGTCGTCGCTGTCACCTCCAAAATACGAGGCCATGAAATCTCCATCTGGGCGCTCATGGACATGATAAAGGCCCCAGTAAAGACCGTTAAGATAGAGATGAACCCAGCGGCCATGAGTGCCTGGTTGTCCCATGGCGAGATAGAGGTCATTCACCCACTGATCCCGATTGTACTGAGCATGTCGCGCCTGATAGTAATGGCGATGCGTCCAGGCAAAATTGAACCCTGCTCTCAGCTGCAGGAAATCAAATTCCTCCACCGCGGTATCTCCGAAGGGTGCATCGCGGAAGAGTGGATATTGTAATTTTCCGGCACCGTAGTCTCTGCGGAAGCGAAGGCTGAGGCTATGTTTGGGAATATCGGGGTTCCGGCTGCTTCCTCCCTGAAGCCTCATCCCGGCATCGATTTGAAAACCTGGTTCGGATCCGTCAGTGCTGATAAGCTCCGCGGAAACAGGGCGTTCCCACGAGCGGCCCTCGCTCTGGGGGTTCTGATAGATTCCGGCCCTTCCAAACATGTGGGCAGGGTCGATCGCAATGGAAAGAGTGGGGAAGGCCTTTAGAGCTTCCTCCATCTCTGGGCCGTAGAGTGGATGGGTGACAATATCGGGATCCATCTGATAGTGGGCAGGTTTATTCGCCCAGGTATCCGGATAGCCGGCGATGCTTTGTGGTTGCCGCAGGATATCTTCCAGAAACAGGTAGGTCTGGGTATCCACATTGGTCGGCTCGTAGCCCTCCTTGAAGGCCGCAGCACGCAGGGTCGTGGTGGAGGAGATAAGAATCGAATCAAGGAAGAGAGTTCCATTCCGAGGTGATGGTTCGGTTCCGTCAGTAGTGTAATAGATTTCTGCCCCTGGCGTGGTGGAGGTGATTTCCACGCTGAATGGGTTGGTGTAGAATCCACGATCCACACTGAAGGAGGTATCTGCCACGAAGTCGATCACACCAGACCCCTGACTGGGAGCTCCCGGGGTCGGAATTGCATAGAATCCGCCTGGACCGTAGGAAAGATCTTCCCTTTGCTCGGGGTAGGTGGGCGAGAATTCGCTGACAGGCCTTCCTGAGACTGGGGAAACGAGGGCAAGGTATTCTCCGTCGGCCCTCAGGGAAAAATTGGTGTGGAGATTACCATCAGGATCAACGTAGTCGTCACGTTCCTGTTGCGAGGCAAAGACAATAAGATACCCACCCGCAGGAATGCTTGTTCCGGAGGGAAATGACCATCGGAAAGGATCCTCGGCATTATCTGTCAGGGAGTATCCTCCGAGGTCAATTGGGATGAGGTTGGGATTGTGGATTTCAATCCAATCCGAAAAGTCTCCGTCACCATCTTCCAGAGTTTCCTGGTTCCGGGCCATGAACTCGCTAATAACCGGAGGTAGTAACTGCTGGTCGACGGTGATCTGGATACTCGCAGCAGTAGTCCGGTTCTCACGTGATGCCGTCAGGGTATAGACCGTAGTCTCTGCTGGCACGATTTGTCTTGAGCCGCTGGCGGATACTACTCCGATGCCGGGTGTGAGAAGGACATTCTCAGCGTTGGTCACGCTCCAGGAGAGAACGATGGGCGAGCCGGCATCGACTATGGATTGGCTTGCTTCAAAGGTATCGATGACGGGAGGCGCGGTATCGGGGGAGATGCTCAGGGCTCCAGATTTGCAGATCTCGGAGAGATCTTCGTCGCTGAGGACCCCGGGAACATCTCCAGTCTGGAAGAAGGCAAAGTCGTCGAGGGCTCCCGCGAAATCGTTCGACCCGGAAGCGTTCGCATCATCGGCTGCGAGAAAGGCGCCGTTGGAGTGGAGATCGATGGGGCCAGTGCCAATGGAGAGGGGGGATTCGGTGGCAGCGCGGATGTCCTCAATAGAATGGGCTGTCCCGTTCTCGAGGACTGTGATCATCAGGGCGGAGCCCTCTCCGGCTGTGGAGTCGTAGCGGACTGCGACAAAATACCACGTGCCGTCATTGCGGAGATCCAGCGAGTGGGTATGAGTAGTGCTGGTTATCCCGTTCCCATCGCGGAGAAGAACCCTCACGCTGTTTCCTGGCGCTCCACCGAGATCGATCCTGATGCCGTTGGCTCCATTGGAGGTTCCGCTCATGGTTTCATAGATCCGATCGAATGAATCGAGGGTATCCGGGCGCATCCACCAGCTGATGGTGAACTGGTCACTAGGGCGTACTGCAGGGTCTGTTCCAAGGTTGACGCCACTCTGGAGTGTGAATTCGCAGGCCGTGCCCAAGAGTGGGTCGGGGGAGGCAACGCCTCGGAGGACATTAGAACTATTAATGAAGGTTCCGTTGTTTCTTCCGAGGGAGTCTACAACGGTGGGGTCGTCGGGAGCGTTCTCATCAAAGGAGTAGTGGGCCACGAGGTCGGCTCGGAGCGGCAGGGTGCCGACCGTGGACAGCATAGCCAGGGCTGGTAGCAGCGGGAGAAAACGGGACATCATGATGTCTATCGAGGAGCGAGAGGGGGTGGATCCTCGAGCTGGGGATAGCTTCGAAGAGAAACCCCAGCGTTCCATCAAGGGTGGGGTGGATCAACCCCTAAGATTTTCGGTTACCTCCAACTGGTTATTGGTTATCGCGAGGTATAAGACTGCCGCGTGCAACGAACTGGCCGCGCAAGCGATCTCAGGAGAACCCAGTATACTGTGACGGGCAGCGAAGGCCGTCGCCTGAATACTTGGAGTAACCTCCTATCTTCTCCGACGGAGAAAGATTCCGCCGAGAGCCAGAATCGCCAGCAGGGATGTGCTTGGCTCCGGAACGCCTACCGTGATGGCGCCCCCGCTATCTTCAATGGCCCACTCATGAATCAGGCCACCAGACTGGTTATTTTCCTGAAGGGTGACCCTCATCCATCCGTAGGCCGTGGTGTTGTCTTCGAGGACAAGAGAGAAGCCGACATAGCCCGGGGTGTCCGGGGTGAATTCAGGAAAGTGAGGGTTGGGATCGCCAGAAGCACCAAATCCTGTGGCTACAGTAGACGCGCTGTTCACGGTGTCACCGATGCCGAGCTGACGCAGGGGGTCCACGTTGCTGGCTCCGGTTCGCACCGGTTGCCAGCTTGGCACAGCCGCGTTCTGGTCCGCATCGTTGGTGACTGCGCCACCTCCCAGAAGGAAGTTCACATCGCCCCCGGGTAATCCTGCCGCGGTGATTGATGAGTTGCCTGTTTCAAGATCGACCGACACTCCCTCGAAGGTTGTCGGAATCGGAATATCCTGACGCGGAAACCAGAGAATAGCTCCTGGTGCTATTGCGGTCATTCCCACAATAAGAAAGGCTGTAAGCGCGCGTGTCATTAACTTTGGTTGTTCGAGAATTCGGTGAAACTTGGTTCAAGTCGAGACTTAGTTTTCAACAGGCAGGATGACCTCGATTTGGGGGGCGAATTGGACCGAGTTTCGGCCGAATCGGGCCTTGCCGCCGCTGTCTGGAAGGACGAGAGGCATTTTGAGCTGTACCGCTTCAATAGCCGCCCCTCCATCCCCAGTGCCTGTCGCGATGACGGTGGGCGCCTCGGTCGCGTTCTCGAAGGTTCCGAGATCCCGGCTGAACTGATCCGTGAAGACCAGTCCGAGAGCGCCGTAATCGGTCCTCCGGGTGTAGCGCATGTAAACCTCGCCAGTGGCAGGGTCGGGCCAGAAAGTCAGGCCTCCCAGTTGAGTGATGGTTCCGTTGGCTCCGGGGTTGGCCACTTCAAGAGTATTTGCAGCGCTACTCACGCCTACTGGATCAAAGCCGTAGGCAAAGTCCAGGAAGTTGGAGAGTCCGTTGCCGTTGGCGTCATTGTCTTCAGCGCCATTGCCAGAATTGTCGGTGCTCCCAAAGAAGGCCAGTCGCCACGCGGCCTGAGGACTGAGGGCATTTCCGGTAGCGCGTAGGTCATCAAGGTAAATGCCACCGCTCACTCCAGTATTGGTGCTCCCAGAGACCCGGAAAATGACCTGAGTGATAGAGGCAGCGCTGCCGGCGTAGGGCAGTTCACTGGTAGTGGTGTCCGGTGCCGGGCTGGTTCCGAGAGGATACTTCTCAATCTGCACACAGTATCCTGTGTTGGTGAGAAGGATCCGCACGTTCGACATCCGGTCTTCATTGAAATTTCCGCTGTTGTTGAAGTCCTCTACGTTGCCGATGGGAGTCAGAGTGCCATCACCAGCGACGTGGAAGAGTTGCTCGTGGTTGGCGCCGTTGTTGTTGGCATCGAGGAAAAGTTCGAAGGACTTGTTACCAGCGGCGTCAAGACCGAGGATCGTGGTGCTCTTCGCGATTGAAAGATTCTGTGTCCGTCGGGTGGCGAGATCGAAGGAAACCACGCCGGTGTTTGAACCGGTCAGATCGACGCCTCCGTTGAACCGCGCGGTGACGTCTGTGGTAGTGCTTGGTCGGTCAAGGAGAAGAGCGAAGTCTACGCCGTCACCCTTGACGTCGGCGCCGGTCTCAAGGAAGACGCCCGGGTCGCTGCCGGCTGCATCTTCTGTGAAAATATTAGTCCAGCTACCAATCGAGGTTCCGAGGTTGGCTGCAGCGGGCGCGTCTCCGTTGCGAAGGGTGCCTCCGGGGGTAGATGCAGCGTCAATGCCTTCGAAATCGGCATTGAAGACGACCACAGCGGATCCATCCGCAAGAGTTGCAGTCGCGCTATCGGCCGCGCCGATAGAGCCGAGGCTGGGGTTCGCGATCGTGATCGTGAGCGCTTCGTTGCCCTCTTGCACCGCATCATCCAGTGCGATGAGGCTCAAGGTCGTGGCAGTCTGGCCGGCCGGAATGGTGAGTTGACTGGCAGAATTGCAGTAGTCTTCGGGACCAGCATCACCGCTGGCAGCGATGTCCACGGTCACGGCAACGCTGGATGCAACGGTAGCGCTGACGGTGAAGTCTGCGGCAGAGCCTTCCTCGGTATTGCCCGCCGGGGTGGCAATTGTAAGGACCGGAGGGCTATCCGAGTCGTCGATTGCAACAGCGGCCGATGGGCTTGCACCAACCACAGCGTCTCCACTGACGCTGTCTACGGTGATAGTGACATTTTCTGCTCCCTCGTAAAGAGAGTCGGCGATGGTGGAGAGGCTGAAGGCAAACTCCGTGTTGCCGCTAGCCAGAGTGACAGTAGCACTTCCGTTGAAGTCACTTCCGTTCTGGGCCGTGCCGGCGTAGCTGAGAGTCGCTTCCACATCTGCCGTGAGCTGTAGACTGGAGGTGATGAGAAATGAGGCATCGTTGCCTTCGGTCACGCTGGCTTGCTCAGCGGCAATATTAATCTGAGCGCCCGTGTTGGTTCCGTTGACCGTCACGCTGACAGTAGTCGCGCCATTCAGGCTGGTATCAAGACTGTAGGTAAAGGTGTCGACCACACTCAGGCCAACCCCGAGGGTGTCAAAGGCACCATTGGCGTCGTAGGTGAGCGAGCCATCAGCCGCGAGGGCCACGGTAGCTCCGGACGGCAGGGTGACGGTCGTGGTTCCCGGAACGAGGTTGGTTTCCCCGGCCAAGCTGGCGATGTTACCCACCTGTGCGGCGGCAGGTGCTCCGAAGATCGCGTCGAGGTTGGCGGTGACCTCAGCAGCGCTCAGTGCGCTGTCATAGACCCTTACAATGGAGATCTCCCCCTCGAAGCGGTCGTTGGCCTCATTGAAGTCAGGAATATCAGTGGTGCCGAAGGCCCCGAGGAAGGGCGCGACATTCACGTCTCCGCCGGTTGTTCCTTGCGAACGGCCGAGTCCCTCATCGTCAGATCCAGACCAGTCGACAACATCGCCAGCTTGCCCGTTCAGGATGTTGATTGCGCTTTGGGAGTCCACGAGCACTCCATTGACGTAGAGAGACAGGATGTCGGTAGCGATGTCAAAGGAGCTCAGCACGTGTACGTAATCTCCACCGGCAATTCCATTTGTGGGGATGGTGGCAATGGCTTGAGCAACCTGAGAGCCGTTTCCGATGGTCAGAATCAGCTGGTCATCGATCAGAATCAGGGATGATCCAGTGCCGTTTCCACCGGAGCCCCAGATGGGCTCTGGTCCCACGTGGTTATCTGGTCTGATGAGGGCTTCCACCGAGAAAGAAGAGGTGCTGAAGTTGCCACCGTAAAGGTGGTTGGCGGCAGTGGTCTGGTCGGTGTCTCCAAGGAGGCCACCGCTTCCGGTCCCCGAGAGGTCATAGGCGTGGGTGATTCCGGGAGGCGAGTTGTCCAGATTGGTGCGCAGAATTGATGGGAAAACCCCTGACTCCATGGTGACCGAGTTGCCCGAAGTCGTGTTGCTGTTGTTCCATCTGCCATCGGTGTTTGCAGCTGCTGGATCACTCGCATTGAGGTCAAAGGGTGCTCCTGCGGTAGAGGTCCCGAGGGCGCCGCCGACGCTGTCGTTGGCGAGCGCGGCGATGACCGCGCTGCTGGATCCGGTCGCATCGACGGTTGCAAAATCAGGGCTGGCTCCAGTTTCACCGGAGGTTGTGAAGGTAATAGATGCCGAAGAGGTTGCCGTTCCATCCGTGACCTCATAAGCGATGGTCTCGGCTGTACTGGCCCCGACTGCGAGAGCGCTCAAGGAAGCAGAAGTGGAGGGATCGTAAGTGAATGATCCATCGGCATTAACTGTGAGGGTTGCGCCTTCGGGAGTAACAAGAGTCCCGGGAGCTCCTCCAGCCACAGAACTGACTGAGAGGGCATCGCCAGAGTCTGTATCAGAGTCATTGCTCAGCAGGTTTCCGCTGGTAGCGAGGGTTTCCCCGCTGGATGTGGTCTCGTTGGTTGTGACCGGGGCATCATTCAGTCCAGTCACGGTGATAGTGACGGTGGCGGTTGTCTGCTGGTTGAAAATGTCCGTCACCGTGTAGGTGAAGGTGTCAGCGATCTGCTCACCATCATCGAGGCCCTGGAGGGCATTGGACCCGGACGGGTCGTAGGTGTATTCCCCACCTGCGGTGACCGTAACCACCGCGCCATTGGCGCTGGAGGCGTCGAAGTTGGTGACGGAAAGGGAGCTTCCGGTGTCATTATCCAGAAGAGAGGCTCCTGCATTGGAGGCTGAGGTTTCTTCGTCGGTAGACCCCGCATCTGCGCTCAGGGCCGTCTGGGCCCCCACGTTAATTGTGAAGGACCCCGAAACCGCGTTGCTGCTGGAGTCTCGCACTGTGAAATCGAATCCTCCAGACGCAGGGTTGGCTCCTGCATCAAAGGAGAGCAGCTCTCCGTTGATATCGGCCTGAGTGAAGGTGTCACCAGCGGCAAGGGCAGCTCCGCTCAGAACGAGTGTTCCGCCTGCAGGCGCAGTGTCGACGGTGTAGGAGAGGGCGGAAGCTCCATCGCTAATGTGGATGGTTCGAAGGCTGGCTTCGGTGATGAGGGTGCCTGTCGAGTTGACCACGGCGTTCAGGGGTAAGTTCACCTCCACGACGGGAGCGGTCGGGGCGGAGGAAATACTACCAATATTGAGGGCCTGCAGGCCGATCGAATTCGCAATCAGGGAATTGTTCAGTCCGAAGCGGGCGGTGGTAGTTTCCACAGCGTCCCCTTGGCTGAGGGGAAGGACTGCGCCTGCCCAGTCCCCGGAATCCCGAGAGCGGTCGCCGCCATTGCCGGCCGTGCGGTCGCGGTTGTAGGCTCCACCATTGCCATAGGAAATCTTGCCCGCACTACCTCCATTCGGGATGGTCTGGAATCCTTGGCGGGTAGTGGTCCGGGCCTCGCCGGGAGGGGTATCGTAATCGTCCAGAAAGTGGGAGGCCAGGAAGAGGTAATCCCCGTCCTTATTTACGGTCACCTGAGAAACGCTGGATCCGGCATCGTAACTGAAGGAGGCGTTTGAAACTGGAGAGACGTCTGAGAGGTTCAGAGGGGTCTCGGGGTTGCCTTGTGCGGCATTAATTTCCTGCGAGGGGCCAGAAAGGCGAATCACCTCTCCGTAGTTAGGAAGCTTGAGAATAGTCAGACCGGTCAGGGCGGCTTCGAGTGCGACCGCGGTGTTGGTGGTGGCTGGATTGTTGTCCCGCAGCACTTCCACGTTCAGAACGCTGTTGTCTGCTGTGGTTTGGATGATGGTGCCAACGGAGCTCGCCCCGGTTACCATAAGACCGCCAAGACCGTCCCCTGAGCCAGAATAGCGCATATAGACCACCGTGGAGGAGTCCTCTACGGGAGTTCCATCGAGGGCGAGTCGCTGGGTGATACTCTGGCGGTGTCGGTTGCCACCGCTGATCCGGAAGCCGGTGTTGGCGAAGACGAGATAGCGTCCCGCTTCGTCGAGGGTAATATCGCCGCTTCCACTAGTATGTGTGAATCCCGCGTCGATTTCGTCCTGCACGTCATAACTGACTGTGGAGGGGCCTGCTGAGGTATTACTCATCAGGTTAGCAGCGTTGGCGCTCGCTCTCAGGCGCAGGTAACTAAGGCTGTCGTCGAGTTTAACAAGCTGAAGGTCAGCATCCTCCTGAGCGATTCTTAGTTGAGCATTGTTATCAGTGCGCTTCGATTCAAATCCTACAGAGTCGCCTTGGGCTACCTCTACGATCGAGCCACCGCGGACGAAATTATTGTTGTTGTCGCCATCACGGGAGTAGCTCGAGGCCGCACCGTAGGAAATGGGCGAACCATTGATCAGGATGGTATTGTCGAGACCGGCACGGCTTGCAATCCCGGGATTGGTGTTGAGGTAGCGGGTGCCATAGATGACCAGATGGTGACCAGCTGTGAGGTTGACGGCACCACCGGCTTGGAGATCGAAACTATCGGCAGTATCTTCGACTGCGGTGGTGGCAAAATTATGAGCGACAGAATTTCCCAGCCCAGGCTCGATACTGGCCCCGGTGCCAATCGTGTAGACGGCGCGATCACCGGGAGTGCCGGAGGCAGCCAGTTGGGCGTCGGCGGGTGGACTTAAGATCAGGAGAGCGGCAGCGACGTGGGTAGCGATTACCCGAGAATACAAGGTTTTCATTTGTTGGACGGAGTCGGTGTTTCGGGCTGGATCCACGGCTATTCGATGGAACAAGCGCCTTCCAAGTGTCTACGTGGAATTTTCGCCATTTCATCTGAGGGGTCAAGGGTTCTCGAGACCATGGGAGGGGTTTTCCTGACCTTTGTGGCGGCCAAAATGCCGTGGGTCAGAGGGGAGTCGGAGACGGGGCCTTGCTCTTGGGACAATTTCGCCAAAAACGCCTATTTTCTTCGCAGTTATCGAAGTCGACAGTCGCTGAGGACAAGGATGCTGTAAGACCGAGTCCTGTGGGGTGCGGAAAGCGAGGTGGCCCATGGAAGTCCCTACAAAGGATCAGTAGGGAGCTCTGGGGCCCGGCGAGGGGCTTTTCGGAGGTGGCTCCGAGGCTATTTGGGGTCGGCCTTCAGCTCGCGAATCTTGAGATTGCGGAAGCTGCACTCACTGCCGTGATCGGTGAGCATGAGGCGGGCAGTTAGTTTCTCTCCAAACCCCGCCACCTTTTTGAATTTACTGGAGGCCACGTTTGAGAGGACGTCTTCGCTGCCGCAGATATACTCCAATATTTTCCGGCCATTAAGCCAATGGGTGACCTTATTGGCCTCTACCCTGATTCGCGAAGCGTTGATCTTTGGGTAGAATCGCACCGGCGGGGGATCAGCTGGTGCGAGGACAGCGTAGAATCCTCCGGTGGAGCTCTTGCTGGGCTTCTGCTCTACCTTGGCCAGCATCTGATACTCATGGCCGAGATTGCCCCGGGTTTCATCGACGAAGTATTTAACGCCATTGTTTCCCCCGGATTCCATCCGCCATTCCCACGAAAACTCAAAGTTGGAGAATTCTTCCCGGGAGACGATGTTGCCTGGCTTGGCCCCGGCTCTTTTAATCAACCACCCTTGCGAGACCTCCCATCCGCTGGCGGGAGCGACGTCCTTTCCAAATTGGCGCCAAGAGCCCGCAGATTTTCCGTCGAAAAGAAGACGCCAGCCATCGGCTCGTTCTTGCTTGGTCAGGGTATTGGGGCTCGATTCCCCTGCCTGAGCTTCCGGCATGGCGGTGAACAGGAGAGAGAGAAAGAAGGTTGTGATCTTGAGTATCAGGAAATGTCTATTCACGGGATTTTGGAGGAAGAAGGGATATGGTGTTCTCACATCGGGGTCGGTCAAAGAATATATTCCGTGCTCAGCGCAGTTCGATACGCAGGCGGGCAAATCTCACCAAGTCTCGCTGGGGAGCAGGCATAGTGAAGCGGTAGAGGGTTGTTCCATCGGGTCTAGCGTCCCGGGAAACCAGAGACTCGGTCGGGGCATATGTCCAAGTGCGAAGATCAGGGGAAAATTCTACCCAGATGGTGGCGTCATCCGCTGCGCTACGGGTAAGGAAGGAAAGAACAGAGAGGTCCTCCACTACTGAGAACTGGAGCTCCGTATTATCTGTAAGTGCATAATCAAGAAGGGATTGCGACTCTCCTGCGAGGAAAGAGATGGAGTCGGAGGAACTTGGGTTTCCTCCTGGAAGAATGCTGGCGCGCCAACTGAGCGGGTTGGAAGGGGAGGATTCCCCGGGGACGACAAGAATGAGGCTTTGCCCAGTCTGGTCCGGGGCTTGTGGCCAGGGGTGGGAATCGCGGTAGCGGAAGTCGGAGATGGTGGAGCCGTCGCGGGCCAGCAAGGTAATACGCTCGCCTCCGTTCGAGAGGCGCGTTCCATTTGCAAAGGATCCGGCAATGGGCAAGCCGAGACCATAGGCAATTTCGAAAGCGGTGATATTCTCGACGACGAGCGTGCGTTCGCCTGGGGAGAGGAGGGTGGCCTCGGGGAAGGTGAATGCAATGCCATTGGTGAAGGAGAGACCAGTGAGGTCCGCCACTTCATCGGAGATATTGATCAGCTCGAGGAACTCGGTGGGAGAATCCCCGAGAGGGTGATAATGCACTTCGCTGATCGCGATGTGCTCAGAGGTGGCCGGGGTTCCTACCGTAAAGATAGTGCTGGTCAGTGCGGACCATGTTCCGTTCCTCAGTGCCCGGGCCTGCAGACGGGTGCTTTCCTCGAGTGCAAGGGGGAGACCATTGTAAACTTGGGCGGAGGGAGAGACGCCAGCAGGAATGGTTCCGGTGGCTGCTACCAGTTCGGGAATGAAGAGAAGATCATTGCTGTCCGATTGCTGGTTCATGCAGTGAACGGCGAGCACGTTGGTGCCAAGTCGCAGGCGATTGATTGAATTGCTGAGATTGAAGGTGCTGAATTCGACAGCTGATCCGTCCGGGTGGGCAGCAGAGGCGTGGGAATTCCAAGCGGGATTGGCGGGTCGATTTGCGGAGGCCGCCTCTCCTCCGTTCAGGTAGGCGATGAACCCGTCATCATAGCGTGCGCGCAATGTCAGGGAGGTGATTGCAGCTAGCTGGGCTCGGTCCAGAATATCGAACTCCCACCGGGCGTAAGCCGAGGAGTTCAGAGAATGCATTTCACTCAGGTCGACCCCGAAAAGCCCTTCAAAGCCTGTGTCCAGCTCGAATCCGACCCCGCTTGCCCCGCTTATCCAGCCGGTATCATCAAATTCTGGTTCCGTCCACGTCATTGCGAGAGAGTCATCTGTAGGGATGAATGCTTGGGTAGGAGATCCCTCGGGAAGAAGGAGGGATTCGGATCCTGTAGTGGTCGGTCGTCGGGGATCACTTCCATCAGTGGTGTAATAGATTGTGCCTCCGGTGCTCGCACTGATCGTGACCTCCGATTGATCGGTGAAGAGGCCTCCGTGAGGAGTGAAGTCCGGGGCTTCCACCGAGGGATAGAGTCCGCGAGCCCTGAGTTGAGAGATCAGGGTTTCGGTGCGCTGGGGGAAGAAATCGCTCTGCATGGTATTATACATCTGCCGCCAGAAGGTTTCCCGGCGGGCGGGAGGGAAACGATGGCGGTCCCCCCACCGTATCGCCTCCACGATGAGCGGTTCATAAATCTCATCAGCTCGGGTGTCCCACAGTTGAGCTGCTCCCTCCGGGGTGAAGGTTCCGCCATTAAAACAGTGCAGCCGGACCCGGTCAGCGAAGCGCAGGCGATACTCTTCGTTGGCGGTCAATCGCTGATGCACGCTCGATGGAAAGTTCGGCGTGTTCTCAACCGTGGCATCGTTGGTGCTGGAGTTTGTGCCCTGAGTCGCGTTCAGGTCCGTCCGCTCGGAGTCCCATGCGAAGAGCATCCATTTGGCGTCCCTATCCCTGCGCCGGGCTGCTCTCCAGTTGGACTGATCCCAGTCGGTATTTCCGGAATAGAAATTGGTGATAAAATAATCAATCCAGGTGTCGGGATCGATAAAGATCAGGGCGTTTGCATAGTTTCTGGGGTTGCTCATATCCCGCCGTGTTACCGCTAAAGTGCGATTCCAGGCGCTCAGGTCACCATCGACTACTTCAAGAACGCTCGCCCTCCCAGCATCCTTGATCGCGTCCCAGTCTTCTTCCTCGCCTCCGAAGTGCTCTGCGAGCATATCGTCCTCAAAACGTTCGAAAATATGATACATGCCCCAGTAGAGCCCGTTGAGGTAGAGATGAGCATACATCTGGTGTTGGAAGGGCTGCCCGGTAGCGCGCTGCGCGTCCCGGTGCCACTGATCACGAATATACTGCGCCCGCTCCACCACACCCGGATTCAGCCATGAGTCTCCATTGCCTCCTCGAAGGATGAGGGAGTTAAACTCGGTGACCTCGGAATCAGCAAAAAGGGGGAACCGCAGCTTGGTTGGGCCATACTCTGAGCGGAAGACTGCCCGGAGATTGTGTTTGCCGCGATTGGCGGAACGACTCGCACGGCCCACCGCCCGGATTCCTCCGTTCAATTGAGTCTGGGCGCCATTCGGAAAATCGAAGAACTCATAAGAACAACGCTTTTCCCATTCGTCACCGCTTTCGTTCGAATTGGCGTAAAATCCGCTCTCCCCATCAAAGAGGTCGTCGACGTTCATGACGACTGAGATGGAGGGAAGAGAACGCAGCGAATCGATGATCTCCTCCCGGGAGTAGGCAGTGCCAATCAGATCCGGGTCCATTTCGTAATCGGTTGCACGCTCTCCCCAGGCCGTGGGAAAGCCCAGAGGTGTGGTGCTTTGAGTGAGCACGCTGGATGGAAAGATGTAGGTATGGGTGTCGATATTTGTGGAAACGAGTCCGAGTTTCAGCGCCACTGCTCTGACGGTGGCGGTGCCATCGATTGTAAGAGGGCCGTCGTAGAGTATGCCGTTGCTCGAGGACGGCTCGCTCCCGTCCAGTGTGTAATAGATGGAAGCGCCCTCGGTTTTGCTGCTGATCGTAAGATCGAAGGGTTCCTCATAGAATCCACGATTAGGTGTGAATTTTGTATCAGCTACGAAAGCCCCGGTATCAGGCTCCCCGGTGTTTTCGGCTCCCGGCGTAGGGGTCAGGAAGTAGCCGGCAGAGCGTTGTCCGAGGTCGATACCCTCAAGCTGGGCGTCGATGAGGAAGTCGCGATCGCCGGCGTTGAGGTTTGCTCCGTGCAGGGCAAGAATGTTGTCAGTCGAACGCAGGGAAGGCAGGACTTGTGAGGCGTTGAATTCAACCGTGCTCACGGCCTCTACGTTGGTCCGCTCTGTTTGTGCCGTTGTGTTCCATGAGCTTTCCACCGGAATGTTCGCGCTTGCGACTTGCTCGCCGTTGATGAAGGCGCGAATACCATCATCGTAGCGTAGCAAGAGGCGCAGGCTCTCCAGTGAGTGAGCGGTCGGTAGGTCGAAGCGGGCGCGAACAAACAGTGAGGCGCCTTGGTTCAGCATCTCACTCTCGGTATTAGTTATTATGTAGCTGCCGAATCCAACAGAACTGGAGGGGCGGAAGGAGCCTGCCGCCAGTCTCGTGATGGCGTCAGAAGTCAGGGCAACGTCATAAAGGGCGACATCTGCAAGATTGCCGGAGAAGTAGAGAGGAGTCCTCTCGACGCGTCGTCCGATTGCAACTTGCAGAGAGTCAATGCTGGAAATATCAGTATCGATAGGAACGGTTGCGGGAGCGGTGGCGGGGTCTTCTATGCCGTCAATGTAGAATCGAAGATCCGTGAGCGTAGGAGTGGCATCTTCTTCCAGGACGACGGCGACGTGATGCCATTGGTTGTCGGCGAGACTGGTGGAACCGACGGCGCTTCCTCCGCCAAGGTCGCATCGGATCGCCCCCAGGGTTCCGCTATCTGGATTACTGTTGAGCCGGAGATGAAACTTTCCCGAGGGAGAATCCCGATTTCCCCACGAGACGATTCCATGGTTCGAAGTATCGTCTGATCGGATCCAGAATACGATGGAGCGTGATGAGGATCCTCCGATGCCGGGCAGGGTGGTCTGGAGAAAGGTTGCGGTGCCATCAAAACTCAGGGAGGACTCCGGTCCGCCTGCGATGGGCGGAGCGTCGAGGTTCCACAATGGTGATTCCCCCTGTATTCCGATCAGGGATCCCGGAAAATCTCCGCTGATGTCGCGGGCGACGCTGCCAAAGCCATCATCGAGAGGCCAATGGTTTCGTGGAGCAATGGCGCTTCCGTCGTTCCCATCGAGGTCGAATCCGAGTGCGAGGCTTCCGCTGGTCCAGCTGGTGTCGTCAAAAAGACGGGTCGCCCACTGCGGATTGAGATCATCTTCGGCTGCAGGAACGAGATAGCGGGCGGTAGGAGCATCGCCGAGGAGATTGATTTTGAGCGAGGCTTCCCCGGTGCCGTAAGAAATGTCAGGACGTTGGCGCGGAAAAGGAATGACCTCGGAGCCGAACTCGGTGAGTATACGGGCTCCATCAGGAGCAAGAAGGGAAAGGTAATCGCCACCTGCATTCAGCTGGAAGTTTGTATGTAGTTCGGCTCCCGAAGTAGTGCGATTCTTGCCGGAGGCGAATACCACAATATATCCACCTCCCCTGACGGTGGATCCGCTTGGGAAGATCCACTTTCTCGGCTCCAAGGGGTCATCGGTCAGCGAGTGTCCGGCGAGGTCGATGGAGGCCGGGTCGGGGTTGTGGATTTCAATCCAGTCCGGGTAGTCTCCATCCTCGTCGGCAATGATCCCATTGTTACTGGCCATGAACTCAGTGATCCGGGGGGGCGCGGCCATGAGTGCGGCAGGAAGCAGCAGAAAAAGAGTGAGGACTGCCCGGGGTAGCGAGGGGGGAAGGGACATGATGAACGAGTCTCAGGGGATTGTGGATCCCGCGGATGGTGCGGAGCGAGTCTATTTTCCAATGTTGCCCTGCGTGTGTGGAGCTGGACGTAGAAGCAGGCTTGGAACGCGTTTTCCTTCCCGGCTCAGGATATCAGGTCTGCTTCGATTGATCGCGCTGGGACTATCAGGATGATCAGGAGTAACCCGGACGGGTTTTGGAATGGTTATTCCCGGGGGAGAACCTTGTCCTGTGGGAAGGAGTTGCCGGAAAGTCCGAGGGTGAGTGCTCCGCCTATCCGGGGGTCGCTGGCCCCCAGAAAGACTCCTTTACTCATCATGACCGTTTGGGTGGAACCAATGGGCCCGGTGGGGCGGACAATATGCCCCCATTTGACTAGCTGCGCGGTGGTCTCTGGCCCCAGCCCGTTCTCAATCCTCAGCTCATCGGGGAGCCACTGGTGGTGAAAACGAGTCGTCTGAGTTGCTTCCGCGACATTCATGCCATGGTCGATGATGTTGCTCACGACTTGAAGTACGATGTTGATGATGCGACTCCCCCCAGGACTTCCGGTGGCGATAATGGTGTCGTCGTCTCTGAGCAGGATGGTTGGGGTCATTGAGCTGAGCATTCGCTTTCCCGGTTCGATCGCATTGCGGCGTCCCCCGATGAGCCCATAGGCATTAGGAGTTCCCGGTTTTGCCGAGAAGTCATCCATTTCGTTATTGAGAAGAATTCCCGTGCCGGGGACTACAATGCGTGATCCGTAACTGAAGTTGAGGGTATAAGTGTTAGAAACCGCGTTTCCCTCCCGGTCAATGACGCTGAAGTGAGTGGTCTCTCTGCTCTCGGGCGGCGCGAGAGGCCCAAGCCCCGGGGTGATCTGGCTGCTGGGGGTGATACGCCCGGGCTTGATTTCCTCAGCGAGGTTCTTCCCGTAGTTCTTGGAGATGAGCTGGGCTACGGGTATCTCAGAAAAGTCGGGATCTCCAAGATAGCGTGACCGGTCGGCGTAGGCCCGTTTCATTGCCTCAGTAACAACATGAATTGTCTGGGCTGAGTTTGGGCCATAATCGTCTATCGGAAAATTCTCCATGATATTGAGCATCTGGATGAGATGAATACCTCCTGAGCTGGGGGGGGGCATGGACATGATCTTCCAGCCCCGGTAGTGGCCTCTGATTGGTTCCCTTTCCACGGCACGGTAACCAGCGAGATCCTTACGAGTGATAAGTCCGCCCTGCGCGCGCATGTCTCGATGAATTCTGCTCGCAATATCCCCAAGGTAAAATGCGTCAGGTCCTTTGTCGGACAGGAGGCGGAGGCTTCGGGCGAGGTCTTTCTGAACGAGAGTGCTACCTACGGGCCAAGCCTTGCCGCCTGGATCGAGAAAGATGCGCCGGGCTTCGCTGTCCGCATGTAAATCGTCAGCACAGGATTCCAGGGAATGGTGAAGGTCTTGGCCAACCACAAATCCATCCGCAGCCAGTTTGATCGCTGGCGCAAGGGCCCTACGGATTGAGATCGTTCCGTAGTGGTGCAGGGCGTGCGCCAAGCCACGAACAGTGCCGGGTACTCCTGATGCCATCCGCGTGTAGCGGGAGAGGCTTGGGTCCAGAGCGCCCTCCTTTGTAAGGAACATATCGCGGTGGGCAGCAGCGGGAGCTTTCTCCCGGTAGTCCAGGGCAAGCTGTCGGTTCTCTCTCGCGAGATGAATCAGCATGAAGCCTCCTCCGCCAAGGTTGCCGGCCCGTGGGAGGGTGACTGCAAGGGTAAAGCCCGCAGTGACCGCGGCGTCGACGGCATTGCCGCCCTCTGCGAGAACTTCCAGTGCCGCCCGGGTGGCGTGGGCTTCCTGAGTGGCTACCATGCCTCCCTGACCCGTGACGGGCCGGTCTGGAGAGGATGCCTCAGGGGTGGGGGTATTCGTGTTCTGAGCGAGGAGAGGAACGAAAAAGAGAGAAATGGCTCCGAGAAGAAAGGTGAGCATCCGGATTCTGATGAAGACGAGCAGGGAGCGCATGTGTTGCTTAGTATTGCCTTGTAGAAGTCCGGCTGAACATCCGGAAATATATTCCTTCCTCCGTGCGGGGCAATTTATCGGGTTTTCTAATTTGTTCGAGTTGGAAACTCTCCTCTCTTTCTGTGAATTTGAATGGACCTCTGGTGCGAGAGGTGGAGCATGGCACCCACATGAAGCTCAATATCAGATGCCGTGGGCTGGCTTGGACCTTGCTGGTCATCCTGATTGCCCCAGGTGGTGTTGCCTGTGCCAATCCCGCCAAGGATCAGCTTGCTCAGTTGCTAAAGCGTTTCCCTCAGGCTGATGCAAACAAGGATGGCATACTGACGGTAGCGGAGGCCCTCGCTTTTCGAGACAAGGCAAGCGGTGGAGGTGGCGCACAACGGGGCGCGGCACGCTCTTTCAAGATTCACCCGGGATGGGAGAAGGGGAAATTTCCCGAACATGCGGTGTGTTACCAGTCGCCGGAACGCATCCGGGAGACCTATGCAAAAGTTCTTGGCCCCGACAGGGATCCAATTACCTCCTTCGCAAAACCAAAAGATGGAGGGCTGCGGGTCGTGGGAACAGGTCATAGTTTCATGGGCCCCGGCTATAAGACTCTCCCGAAAATCTGTCAGACGGCTGGATTTAAGCAGCCGTTGCACCTGCATACCGGAGGAGGGATGACGGGAAGCACTCGTTACAAGTGGGAGCAGGAGAATGGCATCTTTCAGTTCAAGGGAAAGGCGAAGCCGAAGCTTCTGGCCTCTATTGCCAATGCGGAATGGGAGGCCATGATGTGGGGGCCTTATTTTAACGACCGTCCGGAATACTACTCCTGCTGGATCGAGTTTTGCCTCAAGTATAATCCAGGCATGAAATTTTTTCTCTCCGATGGCTGGCCTCAGATTGAGCACTTGGACAAGATTGAGGGAGGCAAAAAGAAAGGGTTCGTTCCTGCAACGATCAAGCAGCTTGGTGAGTTGCAGGGAGAGATTTATGGTGAACTGATCGCTTCGCTCAATAAGAAGTATCCCGGAAGGATATTCATCATGCCGACGTGCGAGGCGATGGTGCTGGCATCTCAGTATTTCCAGCGGGGAGAGTTGCCGGGAGTGGAAGGTCTCCACCGTGCGCTGGGAGGTAAAGCGAAGTCTCTTTGGCGGGATAAGCTGGGGCACCTCGGGCCGGGATTTGAATGGCTGGAGGGTTATGTGTTTTATGCTTCCCTTTACCGGCGATCCCCTGAGCTGATTGAAGGGAAAGTGGAGGCAGGGGGGTTCCCGGGAGACCAGCTCGACAAGGTGTTCCGCAAAATCGCGTGGCAGGCAGTTCTTGCTAATCCCTACTCAGGAATCCGGGACGAGAACAAGGACGGGAAGGCGGACTGAATCGCGAACTTGGAATCGGAGGGAGCATACGCTGCCATCATCTACTTTTCCGAGATATCATAACAGAGGAGCAGGTCCTGATCGCGGAGGTATAATTTTCCATTGGCCACTACAGGGTGAGCCCAGGATTTCTTCTCGCTTCGCTCTGGTTGGTCGAAGCTGCTGATTTCCTTCAATTCTTTCGAGGAAGCTTTAATCAGGGCCACGGGTCCGTTTTCGCTTCGGAGATAGAAGTGTCCATCGGCAAAGGTTGTGGCCCCCTTTCCAGCGCTTCGCTCGCGGTAGATGAGTTCCCCGCTCCTGATGTTCATACAGGCGAAGCTCCCTCCGGTTGAACCGAAAACGTGCCCGTTCAATTCGATTACACCACCATGGTGGTTGGCGAATTTTCGGCTCGAATGAATTTCCTTGGCAGACCATTCGCCTCCGTTCCTGTCGATCTGGAAGGCGTGGCAGCCGACTCCATAGGAGGAAGTGACCCAGACAATATTTTCATGAACCACAGGAGTAGTAATCACAGCGGTCTTGCCGATGCGCTCGACCCTCCAGAGAACTTTTCCCGACTTGGGATCAATTCCCGCCAAGCTCTTGCCAGTGAGTTGGAGATATTGGCGTGTTCCGTTTAGGGTTGCGATGATAACGGATGAGTAGCCGGTTGGATCTGTCCATTCACTGGTCTGCCAAAGTTTTTTCCCAGTTTTGCGGCTGAGAGCCAGGACAGTGCCTTTGGCTCCGCCGGGAGTGCAGATCACGGCTTCGCCATCAACAAGAGGGGATTCACTCCAGCGCCAACCTGACATCATCTTGCCATCGAAGTCATCCTGGAGGTTGACCGTCCAGACCTGTTCTCCGTCGGCTGCGTTGAGGCAGATCAGATTGGAATGCTGGTCGAGGGCGAACACCTGTCCACCATCCACGGTGGGTGTGCTACGAGGACCAGGATAGCCACGATGCCCGCCTGCTTCTCCAGTTCGAGATTTCCAAACCAGCGATCCGTCCTCTTCCTTAAGCGCGATCACGTGGCACCCGTCTGCCAGATCGCCCAGCGTGTAAATGACACCCTTTGAAACGGAGATGCTGGAAAACCCGGCGCCGGCAGTCCGGGCTTTCCAGGCCAGAGGGGGGCCGCCTTCCGGCCATTTCTTGAGAAGGTCAGTTTGCAGAGAGCGGCCATCGCGGCCGGGGCCACGCCATTGGGGCCAGTCTTCAGCAGATGCCGGAAGAGAGAAACCTCCAAGAATCAGGCTCAAGGTAAGGAGGCGGATCCGGAAGTTAGAGGAGAGGGGGCTCATTGGTATCTTTGTTAACATCGCAGGGAAACAGATTAAGAGATTTTGCAGGATACGGGTTCAGGAACTCATCCGGGCGGCAAGAATTACAGCTTCGATCAAGCTTTCTGCTCCGGCCTTTCCCTGCCAGGCAATGTCAAGAGCTGTGCCGTGGTCAACGGAGGTGCGAACTATTGGCAACCCCAAAGTGCAGTTAACTGCCCGGTCGAAGGCGAGGGCCTTGAGAGGAATATGGCCTTGGTCGTGATACATGCAGATAAAGGCGTCCGTCACTGCGCGACGATCTGGGAGGAAGGCGGTATCCGGAGGTAGGGGGCCTTCGATTCTCATTCCAAGGGACCGAGCTCGCTCGATAGCAGGAGTAATGATGAGCTCTTCCTCACTATTCCCAAAGAGCCCTCCTTCTCCAGCGTGGGGATTGAGTCCGCAGACGGCCAGTTGCGGTTCTCTGTTCCTGAGGTGCTTAATCGATCGGTAGGTTAGTTCAATGACTTCGAGAATTCGTTCGGTAGTGAGCATTCCTGCTACTTCGTGATAGCCGACGTGGACTGTGACGAAGCTGCAGGTAAGAACATCAGATGTCAGCATCATGCAGAAAGTTTCCGTCTCAGTATGCTCAGCGAAGATTTCGGTTTGGCCGGGCTGTGTAATTCCTGCCTGGTGGAGTGCTGTTTTGTTTGCTGGAGCGGTTGTCACGGCATCTACCTCACTCCGGCGGCACGCAGTAATCGCGCTTTCGAGATATCGAAAGGTAGCGTGACCAGTGGCTTCAGAAATGCTGCCGGGGGTAAGCTGGTCGATGTCGATTCCGTCAAGGCTCAGGACTGAGGGAGCGTCCGCCATGTTGAGTTCCGCTCTCGTGATCTCTTTATAAGGTTTCAGTTTCCCGGTTTTCTCTGCACAGCGGGAAAGAACGTCAGCATCACCAAACACGATGGGGACGCAATGCTCCGACACTCTCTGGTTTCGCAAGAGCTCAAGGCATAGTTCCGGGCCGACCCCGGCGGGATCGCCCATCGTCACGGCGATTTTGGGATGGCTCATGCGTTGAATCAGATTTTAGCCTGCCGGGAGCGCTGAGGCTATGCTGGATTTTGCCTCAGAAATTAGATGGCTATCTGGGGAGGAGCGGGTCACCAAAGAACGCCTATTCCCGGGTAGGGTTTTGCGTTCCTTTGTGAGCGAAGTGAGGTGTAACCACGGGGGGTTAGCGGCGTCATCTGCATTGAAGGCTACGATCTTATTCCAATTTTTCCTTGTTATCGCTCTGGAGTGAGAGGTGATATAAGGTCCTTGAAACAATATTGAATTTGATGGGTTTATTGCCCGAGCAACGAATATTTCACCAGCGTTATGAAAATTTCTCGATCCTTTGTTTTGCTTCTTTGCGGTATCATCCTGTCACCGTATGTCATGGCGCAGCATAATCCTGAGAGGCTGCTTTTCCGTCGTACCGATAACTTGCCCGGAGCAGACTTTACGGGAGCCTTGCCCACCAATATTGACCGGGAAGCCCCTTTCGGACAACTGGACGATCCTGCCTCAAGTTTGATTTCGGCCCTCGACGTGGACCGGGAACCTGGTACGGAAATCGACCTGCTTGGTGATAACTACGACCTGGCGTTTATTTTTCAGTTTTACGACGAAGATGGCGTATTTTCGTTCACGGAGAACTTTGATGACCGCGTCAAGGTGGTCGCCACGCCGATTGCCGGATCGGGAAATCTAGCCAGCACGGGAGCTCCCTTCGAGCATACGGATGTGAGCTGGAATACTCGGACCTTTGGGAATTTCGACTTCTCCGCCGAGGGTGGGGGTGGCTGGTTCAATGTTGATATATGGCTCGTGGAGGACGGTGGCGGCGCGCAATCGGCGGCGGATATCGGTTTTGGCTACTACAACGATTTCTCCACCAACACTGCGGACTTCGGTGGTATTGGCTACGTCGGGGCCTTTGGTATCAGCAGTGGCGCGCCTGCGGAATTTGACGCCGACGCCAACGACCAGAGCTGGGGAGTCTATCTCGACAGCTTTGATCCAGACGTGGATACGGATGGCGACAGTATCCCCGACGGCTACGAGGAGCAGTTTTTTCCCGGAGACCTGACCCAGCTCGGATCGGGAGACTTTGATGAAGATGGTGTGAATGACGCCGAAGAGTATATCGACGGCACGGATCCCACGGTAGCCGATGGAGACGATGATGGGGCCAATGACGGTGCGGAGAAGGCAGCCGGGACCGACCCGCTTAATCCCGACACCGACGGCGACGGTCTCCTCGATGGCGTGGAAACCGACACGGGAACTTTCGTCAGCGTTAGCGACACCGGTACGGACCCTCTCAATACTGATACCGATGGGGACAATGTCTCTGACGGTGTCGAGATCCTACAAAACACCGACCCGCATGATCCTGACAGCAGGCCGGAGTCGATGGTCGTGCAACCATCCTTCGTTCCAATCAACGAATTTACTCCCGGCGGCTATGGGCCGGATCTGACCCAGACGGGCCTGAACTACCAGGAGAACCATTACACGGCAGGGGTGGTCTTCAACAATCAGGCTCAGGGAAACTACGATGCCCACGTATCGGGTAATCCGACTCCGCTCCGTTCCTTCGATGCGATTGTTCCATGGGCCAGTCATGGGGCTGGGGGTAATACCATTTCCCAGCGCAACACTCCTTTCCTAGATGGAGGCGGTGAAAATTTCACCGTAAGAATTAACGGATATCTCGATATGTCCAACTTCGAGACGGGCCAATACAACATCCACCTCGGCGCTGATGATACCAACTACTTCATCATGGACACCGCGGACGGACAGGTTCTTGCGCAGCACAACTGCTGCCCGCAGAACCAGGTCACGGCCTTCACTATTTCCACCCCCGGGATGTTTCCATTCGACAACGTGTTTGGCGAGCAGGGCGGCGGAGACTGGTATGATGTCGGCATCAGTGGTCCCGGCATCAACGGCATTGTAGCCCTTGGTGACACCGCGAATGGTAGCCCAACAGTTTACCCGATTGAAACCAATGTTGACGACTCCGATGAGGACGGCCTTATCGACGCATGGGAGACCCTCTGGGATGGGATCGGCGATCTCACCCAGCTCTCTGGCGACGGAGACTTCGACAACGATGGATCTACCGATCTGGCGGAATACACCGCTGGAACCGATCCGACGAATGACGACACCGATGCTGACGGGATTCTTGACGGCGCAGAAGCCATCGCTGGAACGGACCCCGCTAATGCAGACACTGACGGCGATGGCCTCAACGATGGCGTGGAAATTACCGAAGCCGGGACTGACCCCACTCTCGCCGACACCGATGGTGACGGACTGGTAGACGGTCAGGAGCTGGACTTCGGGAGCGATCCGCTTGACGCGGCTTCCCTTCCGGTTGACCCGGTTGTGCAGCCCTCCTTCGTGCCAATCAACTTACAAGCCTCCGGGATCTACGGCCCTGACTTCGCTACTCCCGGTGTTGATTACCAGGAGAA
Source organism: Roseibacillus sp. (assembly GCA_029242545.1). GTDB lineage: Bacteria > Verrucomicrobiota > Verrucomicrobiia > Verrucomicrobiales > Akkermansiaceae > Roseibacillus_B. Next base: position 48,773 of record JAQWTV010000110.1, on the reverse strand, counting down.
CAAGTACAACGCCGGCGTGATCGCCAACGGTCAGAGCCTGAACAACTACAACGTGCACGTCTCTGGCAGCCCGGCAACGAATTCCTCGGTGACTGCGGTCCAGCCATGGACAAGTCACGGTGGCGGCGGAAACTTCTCCACTCGCAACAGCCCGTTTGTTGCTGGTGGTGGTGATAACTTCACCGTGCGTTACAACGGTTACCTCGACATGAGGGACTACGAAGCCGGTGACTACATCATTCACATTCAGTCTGATGACACGAACTACTTCGTGATGGACACCGTGGATGGTACCGTGATTGCGGATGATCCGAGCTGCTGCGCCGAGCGCATACAGACTTTCACCATCTCGATTCCTGGCCTCTTCCCGTTCGACAATGTGTTTGGCGAGCAGGGCGGCGGTGAGTGGACCGACGTGGCTATCAGTGGACCGGGCATTCCCGGAATCGTAGCTCTCGGAGACACCGAAAACGGTAGCCCTCCGGTCTACGTGATCAGTCTGCCTGCCGCTGACGACGATGGAGATGGTCTTCCGGACGCATGGGAGGTTTCCTGGGCTGCTATTAATGAGCTTACGCAGCTCACCGCAGATGGGGATTTTGATAATGACGGATTTCCCGACCTCGAGGAATATGCGGCCCAGACTGACCCTACTAATGAGGACTCCGATAACGATGGGCTGACCGACGGGGTGGAAGTCTCTGCCGGCACGAACCCCCTCGACGACGACAGCGACAGCGATGGACTGCCTGACGGGGCCGAGACCGGAACCGGTATTTTTGTGGATGCCGGCGATACAGGAACCGACCCGCTTGATGCCGATACCGACAATGATGGAGTGATTGACGGGCTGGAAGTGTCAGAGAATACAGATCCGAATGACTCCAGCAGTAAGCCCTCTTTTGAGGTGGTCCAGCCTTCCTTTGTTCCGATTAATGAGATTGCGGCTGGTATCATCTACGGACCTGACCTGAGTCAGGCCGGACTCAACTATCAGGAAAACCACTATGCCAGTGGAGTGGTCTTAAATAATCAGGCAGAGGGCAATTATGACGCTCATGTTTCCGGGAATCCAAGCCCGTTGCGCTCCCTGACTGATATCGTGCCCTGGGCCAGTTATGGGAATGGAGGTGGCCAGATCTCTAGCCGGAATGCCGTATGGTTAGATGGTGGGGGTGAGAATTTCACCGTCCGGATCAATGGATACCTCGATATGTCATCCTTTGCCCCGGGGACCTACAACATCCACCTGGGCGCCGATGATACCAACTATTTCATCATGGACACAGGGGATGGACAGGTTGTCGCACAGCATAATTGCTGCCCTCAGAATCAGACCACAGCTTTCACGATCATCTCTGCGGGGCTCTTTCCGTTTGACAATGTATTCGGCGAGCAGGGTGGCGGTGATTGGTTTGACGTCGGAATCAGTGGCCCAGGTATCAACGGTATCGCGGCTCTTGGTGACGTTGAAAATGGGAGCCCGCCTGTGTATCCGATCGGTCTGGACTCTACTGATAGCGATGAGGATGGCCTCATTGACGGATGGGAGCTTCTCTGGCCTGATATCGACAACCTGAGCCAGCTTTCAGGTGATGGAGATTTTGATAACGATGGCCTCACGGATCTGGCGGAATATACCGCGGGAACGAATCCTACCGCTGAGGATACGGACAACGACGGCCTCGCCGATAATGCGGAAGTGACTGCCGGAACGGACCCAGCCAATGCTGACACTGATGGCGACGGCCTGAGCGACGGAGTGGAAACCAATACAGGCACCTTTATCGGTGGCGGGGACACTGGAACCGATCCGCTTGAAAGGGATACTGATGGGGATGGTCTTGCAGATGGTCAGGAGATAGCTTTCCGGAGTAATCCCTTGGATGAGAACTCCGTACCGGTTGAGCCAATTATTCAGCCCTCCTTTGTGCCGATCAATCCGCAGCCGGACGGCACGGTGTATGGTCCTGACCTCGAGACTCCGGGCCTCGATTATCAGGAGAACAAGTATAATGGTGGCGTGATTCTCAACGGACAGGGTCGGAACAATTACGATGTTCACGTTTCCGGTGATCCGGCGCCCAACTCTTCGGTAACCACTATCGTTCCCTATGCCAGTCACGGGGGAGGAGGAAACTTTTCCACCCGCAATGAACCGTTTGTCGATAATGGAGGAGATAACTTTACGGTCCGTTACAACGGGTATCTTGATATGAGGGGTTATGCTCCCGGTGACTACACCATCCATCTGCAGTCTGATGATACCAACTACTTCGTCATGGATACCGCGGACGGAACGTTTGTGGTAGAAGACCCGAGCTGCTGCGGTGAAGTTTCCGCGTTACTCGCTATCTCGATTCCAGGTCTCTTTCCCTTTGATAATGTCTTTGGCGAGCAGGGTGGCGGTGAGTGGACCGATGTCGCAATCAGCGGCCCTGGTATCCCGGGGATTGTGGCGCTTGGTGACATCGAGAATGGGAGTCCGCCGGTATATGCTATCGGCACGAGGATGACCGACCGTTATCTCTTTGAGGTGAGCTCTCCTGACGGTGGAGATAATCTTGATTTCACCTGGAATAGTTTCGCCGGTCAGGAGTATTCGATTGTGAGTAGCGATGACCCAGTGGGTAATCAAAGCCCTTCAACGTGGGAACTTGTCCCCGGTCTTGAGGGGATTTCAGCGACTCCTCCGGTAAACGCGGTCTCAATCTCAAGGCCTGCGGATACTACCCGGCTCTACAAGCTTGTTGCCGGTCCAATTCCTCCAACCTTTTTCGATGATTTTGAGGCGGGCCAAGGAGGATGGACGACGTTCGAGAATGATCCTGAACGCAATACCATCTGGGAGCTGGGTTCTCCGTCAGGCACCACGGGCCCGATTTCCGGGGCAGGAAACTCCGCCAATGCGTGGTCAACGAATCTTGGGGATTTTGGTCCCAATTCTGACATCACGCTGCGCTCTCCTGCGATCGACTTGTCAGGCCTGCCTTCCGCTCGGCTGACCTTCGAGGTATATCGTGACGCTGATGGATTCTCTGATGCTGCGCTGGTGCGCTTCCTGCGTGCCGACGATGAGGTCGTCCTGGGGGTTGAGGTGCCTCTTGATATGACCGTGTTCGATATCGACTGGGTGGTGACGGAGATCCCTGTGCCTTTGCAGGCAATTGGGGAAGAGATCTTCATCGAATGGAACTTCAGTAGTGACCAGAGCCTGGATCCCTACAGCGGTCTCTCGATCGACAACGTGGGCGTCGTAGCGGAGTAGGGGTAGTCGGGATTCGTAGATCCAGGAGTCTTCATCCTCGTGGACCCTCCTCCGAGAAGGGCCCCCGGGGAGCGGTCGTCTAGCCCGGGTAATAGATCGTTCGAGGGTCTTCCTCGGCGCGCTGGTAATCCCAGGCTCGGTCGATGAGCTGATGGAGATCGACCGTTGGACGCCAGCCAAGGAGAAACCTGGCCTTGGAATTATCGAGCCACGTGCTGTGAAACTCAGTGTCAATATCGATCGTCGGAAGGTTCCGAGAGGTGGCGAGGTAGTCGCCGGTGGCCCGGTAGTCGACCGGCTCGTCCATGCATATATTGAACGTTTCCTGATGAGCGGCCTCGGGTTTCTGGAGGACTGCTATAATGGCCGAAAGAAGATCATCGAGGTGTACGAAGTTTCGTTTCACTGGGTTGCCGGCCGGGTCTAACATTACAGGAACGGCCTCGCTGGAGGCATACTCTGCGGCCTTATGGGGAGCGACCATATCGCACCAGCGCGGTCCTCCGAACACCTCCTGTCCGAAAGAGAGAGTGTAGCGAAAATCATCTTTTTCCATGATCCAGGGAGCTCTGAGGCAACAGCCCGCCAAGCCGTACTGGATATAGTATTGCTCAAGCATGACTTCCTCGAGGACCTTGGAAAGTGCGTAGCACCCGGGATAGGCACTATGCGCCTGGGTCTCGGTGACGGGGAGGGGATGAGGGTAAAAGAAGTGGCCCATGCCTGCATCTCCCCCTATCAGAACGAATTGCTCAAAGGATGGGCTCGACCGACATCCCTCGAGGAGCCAGAAGAGCCCTTTGACGGTCACGTCCATTACGTCGTCGGGAGTTTCCTTACAGGTAGCAAGGTGAACCACGTGGGTAATATCGCTCAAGGCGTTTTCCACGTCAGAGCGGACCGAGATATCGCCCTTGATAATCTCAAGGCCCTCCCGCTCTGGAAGGGTCCGGTTGTGGCACAGAGCACGGATCGGAGCATTGGGGAGCTCGTCGCCACCAGCGATTCGATTGATAAACGCCCGACCTACCTTGCCGGTCGCTCCGGTCACTAGAATTTTCATGGAAAAGGGATTTCGGTTACTGATTTTTATCGGAATGACTCGGAGCGGGCCGGGCAGATTCGAGAGGGAGCCGTATTTTCGAAACCGGATCGGGAAGAGAGGGAAGCGATGGTTTTATTAAAGGGCAATGCCAAAGCTCGCACTGAGAGGTCCAGAATAGAAAAAGGAAGCTCCATTCGGTCATCCATGGGCGTCCTGAGGAGTCAGAACGGCTTTAACGATGTCCCGGTTGTGCATGGTTTCGAAGGCGCAGCGCCACTCTGTGAGGGACCATATCCCGCCGAGTGCAGGAGTGACATCGAGTTGGCCGCTGGCCATCATGGCAATGACCGTTTCCCACATGGGCCAGTTGTGACTAAAGCTGCCCTGGAGAGTGACGTTTTTCTGAACGAGGGGATCGAGGCTAAAGTCCAGGGGTTGAGGGCCCCAGCCAACCTTGCTGATCCAACCCGCTGGACGCACGACCTCGATGGCAGTCTGAAGGGCCCCCGAGGCTCCCGCTGCATCAATCACTCCATCGCAGCCCAGTCCATCACCGCTCCGAGCCCAGTCCTCTACTCCGTCGGTCAGGGGAGTGCATCCATATTTCTCGGCAACCTGTAGACGGGTAGCATCTGAGGGCAGTCCTGCGATTGCTACCTCGGCACCGGCAATTTTTGCGAGATGGGCGGAGAAAATTCCAATGGGTCCTGGGCCGATAACGAGGATGCGATCGCCCGGTCTGATGTTCCCGTTGTTCACCACCGCGTTATAGGCAACGCAGCACGGCTCGGTCAGGGCCGCATGTTCGAAGGGCACTCCCTCTGGTAGCTGGTGCAGGATGCGCTGGGGCACGGCCACGAATCTGCGCATGGCTCCGTCGACTAGCGCGCCGTAGCCTCTTCGAGATGGATCAAGGTTGTATAATCCCCTGCGGCTGAGAGGGCTGAGCGGATCGATAATGGCAGAAGTCTCGCTTACCGCACGGTCGCCTTCCTGCCATCCTTGGACGTCATTGCCAATCTCCTTAATTCTTCCGCAGAACTCATGACCAAGCACGACAGGGTAATTCATTTCCCAGCTGACACCACCCTGCCACATGTGGAGATCGCTTCCGCAGACTCCGATTGCCTCTACCTCCAGAAGGACCTCATCGGCATTTATGGTCGCTCTAGGAATTTCACGCAGCTCGACGCTATCGGGCTCAGCGGCATAATTAACGACAGCAAGATCAGTTCTGGAATCGGACATGATAGGACGGGGCTGTAATCAGTGACGAGAGCGGTAGTTGCCCTTCACTTCCTCGACGTAGTTCTTGAGAGCAGATAGAGGGTCCTCGGCAGCCGTGAGTGGGTGTCCGATGATAAAGTAATCCGCTCCCATGCGAGCGGCTTGAATGGCGTCCTTCACGCCGAAGGTGGATACGCCAACCGGTCCGGGGGTTGCGTCAAGGGTCGCAGGGAGCCACTGGATGGAATCCCGGGTCGGGTCTGCGCTTCGTTCATCTGCGCTGTAGTGAAGGTAAACGATGTCTGCTCCCCACTCGTGGCACTGCCTAGCCCGTGAGGATTTGTCCGCTGCGCCAATGGTATCTACGACCACCCCAATATCGAGCTCCTTACCTGCCGTAATTGCAGAGAGGATCGTGGCATCGGAGGCATTGCCACAGACCGTCATTACCTGAGCGCCCTCTTCTTTGGTGTGCCGAACATTACGGCTACCTCCGTCCATGGTCTTGTAGTCGATAGCCACTGGGATAGAGGGGAAAGCGTCAACCACTGCGCGGACAGGTGCAAGGCCCTGACAGGTTACCAGGGGAGTGCCGATTTCCAGCCAGTCAAATCCCGCTTCCACCGCAATGGCCGCCATTTCGAGTGCTTCAGAAGTCGATTGGTAATCGAGGGCAATCTGGGTGATAGGGAATTGAAGGTCCAACGAAAGAGAATCTGAAGGTCAGTCTGGGGCAATGCAATCCACTTGTAGCGGGTCACGGGCGCGAATCGCATGCCTCGGATGCAGGAAGGGACTCTGAATTCAATCGCTGCAGATTGGAATACGCCTGAGAGGGCCATGTTTCACTCAATGGCCTGCCCTTATATTGCAGCACGAGTGACTCATGGGGGCTTCCCACAGGGGAGAAAACGGTTCGTGACCTCTTGCGAGAAATGCAGGAGTCTCTTGCGCCATGCGGTTGGTGAGAACAGCAGCAAGGCTCTTCTGGCTCTGGACCCTGCTCGGGACCCTGTGGGCGTGGATCTACCCCGCTCATTTCACATGGTTCGTCAGGGAGGCATTCCCTGGAACAAATCTCAAGTTGGTTCCCCTCGGACTGGGAGTGATCATGCTGGGTATGGGATTGACCCTTAGCTTTGAAGACGTGAAGCGGGCCCTTTCCGTTCCGCGGGCGGTGGTAATCGGGGTGCTGGCTCAGTTTCTCATCATGCCCTTCCTCGGGTGGGGAGTTGCCGTTCTTTTTGGTCTGGATGACGAATTCAAACTTGGACTTATCCTGGTGGCCTGCTGCCCCGGAGGGACAGCCTCCAACGTAGTTAGTTATCTCGCCCGGGCGAATGTCGCTCTCAGTGTTCTGATGACGATGTGTTCAACCTTGCTTGCGATCGCCCTGACACCCTATCTAACCAAGGGCTACGCCTCGTTGGCGATCCCCATTCCAGTCGATGCGTGGGCGATGCTAAAGGCAATGCTGGCAGTTGTGCTGGTGCCGGTGGTGGCGGGACTGGTCCTTAACCGAATTCTCGGTTTAAAAGCTCGTAAGGTGGCAGGAGAGGTTTCGCCGCTTTTGTCTATCGTGGTGATCGTTCTCATCGTGGGAGGGATTGTTGGTGGTAACAAGGAGCGCATCCTCGAAAACCTCAACCTGTTACTCTTAGCTGTCTTCGTCCTTCACGTTGCTGGATTTGTGATGGGTTACTTCTGGGCCCGGCTCCTCCGGCTGGGTGAGAAGGAGCGGCGCACGGTCTCTATTGAGGTAGGAATGCAGAATTCCGGTCTGGGGGCCACTTTGGCCAAGGTGCATTTTGCGGCCCAGCCCGGAGCGGCCATGGTCTGTGCGATTTCTGCCCTCTACCACTGCCTGATTGGGAGTATGCTGGCGAGCCTGTGGCGGTCTCGCCCCCCGGAGCGCAAGGGCAACTCGGATCGTGAGGGAGTGAAGAAATCTACCTCCGGGTAACGTGGACTTGCGCCGCCGGCGATCAGGGTGTAACCGATTCTCGATGAAACATAGCACCCTCTTTGCCCTTGTCCTTTCCTCCATGGTCCTGCTTTCGGGGACTTCCTCGCGAGCTGAAAATCTTGCAGAAATCCTGGAGAGTGGCGGACTGGGAACCCTGATTGGAACCTGGGTAGATCAGGACACCAATGGCCAAGCACTCTCTCTGACCTATACTTGGCGGATCAAGGACCGGGTTCTCGGTCTCAGCATCAAGATGCCAGGTGATAGCTCTGAAGCCTTGATTGCGGTAGACCCGGAGAGCGGAGAGGTGATGCACGTCAGTGCCGACGAGAGCGGAGGCGTGGGTATGGGCCAATGGGCAGAAGAGAACGGGGTAGCGATGCTGACTCTCAAGACTGTTGACAGTGATGAGAAGAAGGAGACGGTCAAGGTGAGCCACCAGATTGAGAACGATAAGCTCAACATGGGTCTCAAGAATGTCACCACCGGCGATGAGGGAGAGATTACTCTGGTAAGGAAGTCGGAGTAAGTCGCCCAAAGTTCTAGGCTAGGAGCTCTTTCACCACACGGCCGTGAACATCGGTGAGACGGATGTCCCGTCCTCCAAACCGGTGAGTGAATGCTTTGTGATCTACTCCAAGGAGGTGGAGGAGAGTGGCGTGGAGATCATGCACCTCCAACCGTCCCGAGACTGCTTTATAGCCCCATTGATCCGTTTCTCCATAGGAGATGCCCGGTCTTATGCCTCCTCCAGCCATCCAGAGGCTGAAGCCGTGTTCGTTGTGATCCCGGCCAGACCCTCCTTGCGCGAAAGGCGTCCTTCCAAATTCGCCGGACCAGAGGACGAGGGTCTCATCCAGCATTCCCCGGCTCCGTAAATCCTTGAGTAGACCAGCGATGGGCTGGTCTACCGCCCGGGCGTTGTCACCATGGTTGCTAGCAATATCGCCGTGAGCGTCCCAGCGTTGAAACCCGTTGACCATGGGAATAGTGAGCTCAACAAAGCGGACTCCGCGCTCCACGAGTCTCCGGGCGATCAGGCATTGACGGGCGTAGGTCCGGGTGTGCGGGTATTCGGCATCGAGACCATAGAGCCGCCGGATTGATTGGGATTCTCCTTCCAGCGACATCACTTCCGGGACGGCAAGTTGCATCCGGGCCGCGAGTTCATAGTTCGCGATGGCAGCTTCCAGTTCCCGAGAATTCGCAGGAGTCTGCTGATTGAGATGGCCGACTAGCCGCCTCTTCAAGGCTTGTGACTGGGCGCCACGCTCGTTTGGAGTGACGTTGGCAAGAGGGGCTCCTATAGCGTTGAGGAGGCTTCCCCGGGCAGTGGCCGGAAGAAAGCCATTACTGAAGCAATCCAAGCCTCCGGAGGGAATCTGGCCCCCATTGAGAACAATATAGCCGGGTAGATTGTCGTTATCGCTTCCCAGCCCGTAACTGGCCCACGCGCCCATGCTGGGCCGTCCTTGTAAACCGGTTCCACTATGGAGGAAGAAGTTAGCACTGGTGTGCTCGGGGAAGCGCGAGGTCATCGATTTGACGATGCAGAGCTCATCCGCCATTTCGGCCACTCTAGGAAATAGGTCGCTGATCCAGGCCCCAGTTTGACCTCGTCTCTGGAAATTCCATGGTGATTTGAACACCTTGCCGATAGCCTCGAACTGCGTTCTTTCAAGCTGTCCAATCTCCTTGCGGGGGTCCTTGCCGTGATGCTTCTCCAGTATTGGTTTATAGTCGAAGGAGTCGACCTGCGATACTCCACCCTCCATGAAGAGAAATATGATATTACGCACCTTTGGCGAAAGATGCCTCTCGATCACTCCCCCGGCCCTGGCCTTATCGAGTAGGGCGCTGCATGCCAGAGACCCGAATCCCAGTGAGGACCGGGCGAGCATTTCCCGGCGTGCGATGGCTAAGGGGGCGTCACTCATGGGTATAGAAAGAGACTCTAGGCAGATTGCAATGCCTGTGCGAGGGTAAGGAACTCTTCCCCGAACTGGGCAACTCTTTCACGGATTTCGGTGCTGAGTTCACCTGAGTCAGAAACATCGCCCTTTCCTGCGTAGACGAAGCGAGGAAGAATCACGGTTCGGAAGTCCAGCATGAGGCTGTTAGCCACTGCCATCACGGACATGTAACTTCGCTCTCCACCAGCCGAGCAAAGAAACCCTGCGACTTTACCTGTAAGCTGGCGGCCAGCTAGCTCGATGGCGTTCTTAGCTGCCGCATTAATGTCGTAGTTATAGATCGGGACGGCTAGGACGACGGCGTCCGTATCTGTGAAGATCTCCTGCAATTTCACTGTGTCAGGGTGTCCATAGGCTGAGGTCCCATCACAGGCCGGTAACTCGAGATCCCGCAGGTCGAGGGTGGAGATTTCAGCGCGACCAGTTGCTCGCCAGATAGACTCCAGCTCGCCCGCAAGACGACGGCTACGGCTTTCGGGATGCAGGCTGCAGGAGACAATCAGGATCTTCATCTGATCTGAGTATCAATGATTCCCCGCTCGTTTCAATGCTCTGTGGGTAGGAATGAGTTGACTTTGCCATTTCCGGGCCAAATCTCCCAGCCATGCTCAAGCACGCCACTGCTGCCTCTCTGTCCTTGGCCCTCCTGGCCACGTCGGTTCAGGCAGAAGAACCAAAACTGGAATCCGAACGGGACAAGGCCTCCTACCTGATCGGACGCAATATCGGGGAGACGATTAATCGGGATGGGATTAAATTGAACATCGAGAACCTCGTTATGGGCCTGCGTGAAGGGCTGACCGGGAAGGATTCGAAAATCTCGGAAGCTGATGCAGTGAAGATTATGGAAACATTCCAAGCTGAAATGCAAAAACAGGCGGAAGCCAAGGCGGCCTCGGCCTCTGCAGAAAATGTTGCGGCGGGAACCAAGTTTCTCGCGGACAACAAGAAGCGGGAAGGGGTCAAAGTGACCAAGTCAGGCCTTCAGTATGAGGTCATTTCGGCCGGGAAAGGGGCAAAACCTACTCCTCTTGATACCGTGACGGTCCACTACCATGGGACTCTGATCGATGGCACGGTCTTTGACAGCTCAGTTGAGCGGAAGTCGCCGGCCACATTTCCTGTCAATGGTGTGATCGCGGGTTGGACCGAGGCGCTCCAGCTGATGGAGGCAGGGGCTAAGTATAAGCTCTTTATTCCCGCAGATCTTGCCTACGGTAAAAATGGGGCAGGACGAGACATCGGACCGAATTCGACTCTTATCTTCGAAGTAGAACTCCTTTCAATCAAGGGGCAGGAAAAGAAATAGTTTCCTCGAAGAACATATTTCCGAAGGCCTCCGAAAGGAGGCCTTCTTTTTTTGCTGCACCTAGCGAGGATCCTCCAGACGACGTCTCACAAGCTCGCCGAGGTATTTGACGGGCAGCGATCCATGAGCAAGGACGGCCTCATGGTAACGTCCCAGTTCAAAATCCGGTCCCTGTTCACGTTGAATGTCGCGCCTGAGTTCATACAGTGCCATTCGACCAACAAAATATGTGCTTAGTTGAACGGTGGATTGCTTGGAGCGCGCAATCTTAAGAAGGGCTTCTCCCTCTGACTGAAAAGATCGATTCATGAGAAAGTCGAGGGCCTCTTCATCACTGAGCGAGGAGCAATGCATGCGATGGTCCAGGATCGCATTGGCTACTGCGCGAAGGTAGAACTTCAACTGGGTCAAGCGTAGCGAGAGGTCTCCTTCGCCATATCCCTGATCGAGCATCATTTGCTCGGTGTAGACGGCCCACCCCTCAATGAAGACACCAGATAGCAGGAGGCGGCGCACTGGGGAGGTCTCCCGGTTATGGTATGCGAGTTGGACGTAATGACCGGGGTAGGCCTCGTGTATGGTAAGAATCTGGAGCATATGCCGGTTGTATTCCTGCAGGAAGCTCTCCACCTGTTGATCGCTCCAATTGGCTGGAGGTGGGCTGATCGCATAGATTGTCTTATTGTCTGGATCAAGAGGAGGAGCCGGCTGGATGTAGGCGAGAGAGTTTCCACGATGAAATTCCGGCATTTCCGTCAGCTCGCACTGGTCGGGTTCGGGCAGGCGAAGAATATCCTTGGATCGTATGAATTTTTTCAGCTTCTCGACGGTGGACCTTGCGTCGGAGAGAAGGCCTTCGGGTGCGCCATGTTCCTGTCCGACGGCCTGAAGGACACGAGTGATAGTTTGGTGCCGGCCCTCAAGATCGTCGGGAGGGAGAGCAAGGTGTTCGTGATATCCGGCCCATAGTTGTCGGGCGGTGACATACATCTCATCCGTTACCCTCTCGAACTCGGTCTCGGCCTGGCGGAGGACGTCGTCCGCGGTGAGATCGGCGTTGAGAGAGAGCTGAAGTTTCCGCTCGAACTTTTCCTTGCCCAGTCGCCATTGGTCGGTGGCTCTTGCTCGAACATCATTCTCGAGAAAATCCTGATAGTCATAGAGGTGAGAGACAAGATGCTCTGCGACCTCTTTCACTTCCGCCAGTTGCGGAGAATTCCCGATGAGTTCGTAGAGCCCATTTTGATAAAAGCTGATCACTCCGCGGTTCTGGGAGATGCTTGTCTCGAGGACCGGCAAGGGAGGGTTGGTTAGGCTTCGGCGGGCCTCGGCGATCACTTCCGGAAGACGACGGATGCGGGCAATAGCATTGGAGATGTTTTCTTCGTGAGGAAGGCTCGACTGAGTGAGCAGAGTATAGACGCTGGCAGTCAGGTAGAGGTTGTAGCTTCGGGGGTCCTCCTCAAACTCGCGGATATTCTCTGCCAACCAGATTCTCTCCTCGAAGTCGTGGCAGAGAATCTCATGGTCGATTCGGGCCGAGGGGCTGAGATCCTCCCACTCGACCTCTTCCTTGAGCCTCTTGAGCATCTGGCGTTGGCACTTAGTGCGGTTCTCCCGCCCTTCCCTGGTGAAGGTTCCAAGCTGATCATCGTAGCGATGGTTTCCCAGCTGACTCGCATGGACAGGACACTCTCGGAGATAGTCCTCAAGATACTGCTCAAAAAGTGTGTAGAATGTCTGGTCGGGCACTGTCATGGTGAGTTAGGGAAGAGAATCGATGACCAGATTCATGGCTGGCTGAGCCATAGGGGGCCTTGGGGGCCCAGTTCCATCCCAGTGAACATCCAGAATACCAGAAGCCCGGTCCATACCACCGCAAAGACCAGAGCGTAGGGAAGCATAAGAGCGATCAGGGTTCCGATGCCGCCCCGAGGCATATATTTCTGCATGAAGACCAGGATGATCACCATGTAGGGGTTGAGCGGCGTGATGATATTACTGCAGGAGTCCCCAACCCGGTAGGCCGCCTGGGTGAGTTCGGGGCTGATAGATGCTCCCGTCATGAACATTGGGATGAAAACCGGAGCGAAAAAGGAATACTTGGCCGAGGCTGATCCGATAAACATGTTTGCCAGCATCACGAGGAGGATGAAAGCGGCAATCAGAGTCCATGGGGGAAGAGCGGCAGAAGCAAGGAGTTGCCCTCCCGACAAAGCCATCATCTCTCCGAGGTTGGAATGCTTGAAGAAGGCCACGAACTGGGCCGCGAAGAAGGCAAGGACAATGTAAGGTCCCATGTCTGCCATGGTTTTGCCCATCATGCGGGCCACATCATGATCACTCTTTATTTTTTCAGCCGCCACTCCGTAGGCAAGACCGGGCAGGAGGAAGCAAAAGAAGAGGAGCGGCACAATCGCGATAACCCACCGGGGAAAGTTTCCGGCCTGGCCGGCGAGGGGAGGATGGTAGGGAAGAATTCCGCCGGGATTTACAAGGAGGAGAAGCAACGTGAAAAATCCGCAGAAAACAGCCACCGCAACCTTCAGTCCTTTCTGCTCTTGAGGGGTCACCTTGCGGGCAAGGAGATCCTCTTCCCCGAGGGGAGTAGGCCCGCCTTCCTCGGGGCTGCTTCGGGCATAGCGGGGTTCCACGAACCAGGCAGTGACACCCCAGCCTACAAGGGTGAGCAGGAAGGTAGAAGCAATCATGAACCACCAGTTGGCTGTGGGGGCTACGTTTCGTTCCGGGTCGAGAATCTGAGCGCCCTCGGAGCTTAAACCAGCCAACAGGGGGTCCAGTCCGGTGATAAAGAGATTCGCACTAAAGCCTGCGGATACTCCCACGGAGACAGCAGCGAGTCCTACCAAAGGGGAGCGCCCTACTGCCTTGTAGAGTGCTGCAGCAATGGGAGGAAGGACCACGTATCCAGCGTCGAGTGCCATGGAAGACATGATGCCGATTAAAATCATGGCCGGGGTCAGAAGCCGCGCCGGGGTAACTAGCATGCAGACTTTCAGGAGGGCCCCGATTGCGCCGCTGCGCTCGGCGACGCCGATTCCCAGCATTCCAACGAGGACAACTCCAAGGGGGGCGAAGCCTGTGAAATTTTTGACCATATTACTGATCGCCCAGAAGGCTCCATCGCCAGCGAGTAAGCCAGTGGCAGTGACGACTTCCACGGCTTGGACTCTCTCCCCCTCCGAATCGGTCTTTGTCACAGTCTTCTGAGCAGACCAGTCGGCCATATCAGCAACCTGCGAGAGGATAAGGACAAGGATAGAGCCGACAATAAAGAGGGTTACCGGGTGGGGCAGTCGGTTCCCAATCCGTTCAATCCAGTCGAGCCAACCGGAACGGTTCTCCCCATCTGAGGCTGCAGAATCTTTCGACATCTCGATTATGCTGGAGGAATCAAGCTTCCTTGTCATCTCCCACCTCAGGCTTTGTGGTAAACAGGGCGACTAATTGCCCAGAAGAGGGCTTTTCTTCGGGCGGTGACCTTTCTTAGAGTCGCTTGCATGAAACCCATCATAATCTCCGCCTGTCTTCTGGGGTCAGGCTTGTTGGTCCTGGCCGGTCCGGCTGCGCCAACTGATCTGGAGGCCGAGCCTGTCTCGAATAAGCTGGGTTTGATCCTGAATGAGGACGGGTTGATCAGGAAAGGGGAAGCTCTGCCATCGGCGGCAGCTGGGAGTATTGGCTTCGAGAAAGACGTGAAGCCTCTCTTGCAAAAGCATTGTTTTTCCTGCCATGGCCCTGAAAAGCAGAAGGGAGATCTCAGGCTCGATTCGCTTGAGCCGGACATGGTAAACGGTAACGCCGGCGAGACTTGGCACGACGCCCTTGATATGCTCAACCGGGGAGAGATGCCCCCGGAGAAAGAACTTCCTCTCCCTGCCGAGGAACGCCGAGTGCTCGTCGCCTGGTTGACGAAGGAGTTGGGTCGGGCGGCTGAGGCCCGCAAAAATACCGGACGACAGGTGGTGATACGTCGGTTGAACCGGCCCGAGTATCAACATACCATGACCGACATACTGGGCTTGGAGATGAATTACGGTGAAAGCCTTCCTTCCGATGCGCGGTCTCCGGAGGGATTCAAAAATAACGGGGCGGCCCTGGGTATGACTGCCCTGCAGGTTGAGAATTATCTCAAGACGGCCCGGAAGGCTCTTGACCTTATCCTAGTTAAAGGAGAACCGCTGGAGCCCAGTGTTTCCCCGGTAGAGAGAAACAAGCAAGGAATCAGGGGGCCTAATCGCCGCCGCTATGCTGGAAACTCTTCCGAGCGCCTGGGCCGGGTGAACTTCTATTACGGTTCGTTCAAAGATCCACCGCGCGGGGGACAATTCACCATGCGGGTGAAGGCCTCGACCGACCGGAAACCGGGACAGCCTGCCCCGATCCTCTTTGCCCGGTATGGGTATTTCGTCTCGGGTCTGACCCTGAACATCATGGATGATGCCGGCGAAATCGAGGTTTCCTCGCCTACATCGGAATATTACGACATCCCGCTGCGAGCCGAGTTCCTTCCCCTGCCGGAGGCCGATGTTCCCGGCAGCAAGCTCAATGGGGTCATCACGCTCCAGAATGTTCTCGATGATGGGGAACCCCGTCCCAAGGAGGTCACGGAGGTCATTGAGGAGAAGGACAAGAAGGGGAAGGTGAGAAAGAAGAAGGTCAAGTTCTTCCCTGAGGACCCGGCTTTTCCGCGTATTATCATTGAGTCAGTGGAGATCGTCCGGGACGACTACGCCTCCTGGCCGCCACCCCTGCACCGCAGGATCATACGAGAAGGGGAAGACGTGGATGATCCAAAGGCTCTCCGGGTTATTCTGGGGCGCTTTCTGCGGCGAGCCTGGCGACGGCCAGTGCAGGATATGGAACTGGCGAAGTGGATCAGGCACCACGAGTTGATGCGGAAGGAATCAGGCCATCCGGTGGAGGCCCTCAAGGAGACCCTGTCAGCCGTTCTGGCCTCATCTCATTTTCTTTACCTCACTGAGCCCTCAGCTTCCGAGAAGCGGCGGAGGTTGAATGCCCATGAGCTCGCCACCCGCCTCTCTTATTTCCTGTGGAGCTCTCTTCCGGATGAGACTCTTTCCGGCCTGGCTGATTCCGGGGAGTTGCTGGACCCCGGGATATTACGTCGGGAGTTCAGGCGTTTGCTCGCCGACGAGAAGGCGGATCGTTTCGCGGAGCAATTCAGCAGGCAATGGCTTGATCTTGATGGAGTAGACCGGGTGGCCATCAACCCACAGTATTACCGAAACTTCGATAATTCCCTCAAGCCCGAGATGGTCCGGGAAACGCAATCCTTCTTCCTGGAAATCCTGCGGAGCAATACCTCGGCCCTGCAGTTCCTGGATGCGGACTTCACCATGCTCAATGCCCGCCTGGCAAAACATTACGGGTTGGAGGGACCTCGATCTCAGGCCTTCGAGAGGGTGCCTCTTGAGGGAACAAGTCGCCCGGGGGGCTTACTGGGCCATGCTTCCGTGCATCTCGCCGGATCTGATGGAGTAGACTCCCATCCCATCAAGCGCGCGGTCTGGATCAGGGAGCATCTCCTGAATGATCCTCCCAATCCTCCTCCGCCCGATGTTCCAAACCTTGAGGAAAGTATCGGCGGTTTTGAGAAGCTTCCTGTCCGGGAGCAGATGGAGCTCCACCGGAAGAAGGAAGCCTGTGCGGACTGCCACCGCAGCATCGACCCATGGGGTATCGCCCTGGAGCGGTTCGATGCGATCGGATTGCCAAGAGATAAGACCGCCCGGGGCCGGAAAGCGGTCTCGACCACGACTGTCCTGCCGGGGAATCACCAGGTTGCGGGACTGGCAGATCTGCAGGACCACATGCTTACGGAGAGGCGCGCACAATTTGCCCGGGCCCTTGTGACCAAGTTGTATGTCTATGCCATGGGACGAAGTGCCATGCTGGAGGATGCGCCTTTGATCGAGGAATTGAGCCGGAAGTTCGCCCGGGATGGCTACCGGTTGCCCTCCCTCATGGCTCGCATTGCCAGCAGTGAGCCTTTTTTATCGCGATAGGGGCGGGGGTAACTGCTATAGTGACAAGGAACGGGAGAAACTGATGAGTAAGAGCGCCCACTACATGAACCGCAGGACGATGCTCAAGGCCGCCGGGATCTCCATGGCGCTGCCTTGGATGGAGTCTCTAGCGGGTCCCAGCTCCAAGGTACCTCCAAGAAGGTTCTGTTCCATTTATTTCCCCTACGGAGTGAGCCTGCCCAAGCAGGAGGGCGAGTTCGGGGAGTGGAACTGGTTTCCGAACGGATCGGGCCAGGACTTTACCTTTAACAAGTCCCTTGAGGTGCTGGAGCCGTTCCGTGATCAGGTCACGGTTCTTGGAGGGCTCTCCCATCCCAAGGTCCGCAGAATCGGAGGTCATGACAGTGGTGATACCTTCCTGACCGGGGAGGAGTTGAGCCTTTCTGCAACGGGTCTGAAGAACTCCATTTCCTTGGATCAGTTCATGGCGCAAAGGCATAGACTGGGTGCGACTACTCGCTTCAGCAGCTTGGTGCTCTCCTCGGATGGAGGGGTGGGCATGCCTACCAGGGCGAATACGCTCTCCTACTCCAGTAGCGGTCAGCCGATTCCTTCCCTGAACCGGCCTGCCGTTGTCTTTGAACGTCTCTTTGGGTTGAATGGCGACTCCATCGAGGCCCAGAGAAAGGGACTCACCCGGACCGGAAGCCACCTTGATCTGCTGCTTGATGAAGCCAGGACCCTGCATCGCAAACTGGGCAGAACGGACCAGGGTAAACTGGACCAGTATCTTACTTCAGTTCGTGAGATTGAGCAGGACGTGGAGCGCTCCGCGCAATGGCTGAATGTCCCCCGTCCGAAGGTCAATGCGGAGGGGCTTAGCCTTGATGCGGACAACGAGACTCCGGGGAAGCTCATTCATACCATGCTGGACCTGATTGCCCTCGCATTTCAGACCGACTCGACCCGCTTCGTGACCTACCAGTTGGCGAGCATGCACGGGGCAATCTCCATCGCGAACAAGTTCCCGTCGCTCCTGGGTTTCAACAAGGACGCCCACGGGTTGGCTCATGGGGCGGGCAAAGGGAAGGGAGCCGAAGCCAAGGGAAAGTGGGACCGTTATCAGGCTGAATGCCTCGCTTATCTGATGAAACGACTCAGTGAGTTTGAAGAGGGAGATGGGTCCGTGCTGGACAATACCTGCATCCTTTACGGCAGCAGCAACAGCAAGACCCACAACAACACCAACTATCCGCTGATTCTTGCCGGAGGAAACAAGATGGGCTACCGGCACGGCCAATATCTAAAATGCGACAGTAAGACCCCGTTCTCAAACGTGTTTGTGACTATCCAGCAGCAGATGGGAGTGAAGGCGGATTCCTTTGCTGATAGTACGGGAACGCTTGACGGGCTGATTGTCTGAATAAGGGGCGAGGGCAATTCGCTGAGGTCAGAGGGCACTCTGCTGGCAGGCATCGGAAAGTATACACATGGAGCAATCCCCCGGGAGGAGGGCCTTGAACTTATCTTTACAGAAAAAACCAACCAATGAATAAAGCCAATACCAGCGCCGTGGATTACCGTGCGGCTGGCTACTGTCTTTTCCGCGATGTCCTCGACCCGGAGGAGGTCCGGGGGGTCAATGCCGAGCTGGATACTCTCGTGCGGGACATGCCGGATACCATGGTTGTCTACAAGGACGGGAAGAACCAGAAGGTCCCGGCGCGACCCGAATATCTCACTGAGCCCCATGCCAGTAATAACGCTTGGCTGGAGCTCTGTCGACATCCTCGGATCCTCGACGCGGTGGAGGCAGTTCTCGGACCGGATCTCATTCTGATTATGTCCCATGTTATCTCCAAGCGCCCGGGAGACGGGTTGCCGGTGGCGTGGCATCAGGACAATACCTACTGGCACTCGGTCCAGGGAACGGACGTGGGAACGGTGTGGCTCGCTCTGGACGATGCGGATCTAGCTAATGGGTGTATGCAGGTTATTTCATCTACCCATGAGGGATATCCTGAGATGGATAAGGTTTCGACCGGGGAAAACGATCTTCTCGGGCTTACCGTGGAAGTGACTCCGGACATGGCAGCCGCCGCCATTCCCCTCGAGATGCGGGCGGGGAGTTTGTCCATTCACGATTCCTACGTCCTTCATGGAAGTGAGCCCAATACCAGCAGCCGACGCCGCGCGGCCTATACCATGCGTTATGCCAATGCCCGGACGGTCACGGTGGATACCCAGGAGCACTGGGTGCCGGTCTATCTCGTGCGGGGGGAAGAAGGTGGCAGCGATTCGGACTACGTGGACCTCCGCCCGGGGCGGCCCCTTCCCGGGTGCGTGGTTTAGATTCTTCCGGTGGCCGACCCTGCCTCAGGGCTGGATCCGCAGGCGCAGGAACAGGGTGTCGGAGTCGGTCAGGCTGTTACTGATGCTGACGTTCACCCGGTCGACACCCGGTTCGTAGAAGTCATCATCCGCCGTGATGATCACCCCGCGGTTGGTTTCCAGCGCGGGGATCCAGGACTGCAGGGTGCGGCTGTATTCCACTACCGCCCGGATGGACGAGGAGGCATCGTCGGAACGGCGGAAGGACAGGGTGGTTCGACCCGGGGTGGAGCTCCAGTCAGGAAGAAGGTCGCTGGCATCAGTGTTGGCGTCCTGGGCGCCGAGAAGGAAGGCCAGGCCATTTGCGATGCCATCGCCATTGGCATCTGCCTCGAAGGCGGCTTCCGGTCCGCCCAGTCCCGAGATGGCCGTGGCCCAGTCGGAATAGGAGAAGGTTCCGGTTCCCGGTTCCCGGCTCATGCCGACGCCGAAGGCCAGCTGTTCATTGGCGAGGGAGAGGGTCGACTCGGTGATGTAGTTCCCTCCGAGAAAGGTCGATCCAGCCGCATCAATACTCCATTTCAGGCTGTGGGCGTTTCCGGTGAATCCATTGGGATTGTCCCAGGCACCGGGCCCGATGAAGTTCACGGTATCCCCGGGGGTGAGTGGGCTGGGAGTATCCGCGACCCCGCCGACGAGGATATCGGTGGACCTGCTGGCATCCACCACGGTGGTGCCTTCTCCATCGAACTGGATGTCGGTCAGTTCCTCCGGGGAGAAGACGACCCCATTGGAGGTCATCGAGATGCCGTCGAGAACATATCCCGGCCGGACGTCGGTGACGGAGAGCTGGAGGGAGGCCTGCGAGACGGGTTCGTTTCCGGCGCCGTTCACGGGGTCCTTTAGCACCACCATGACCAGGGACTTGCTCTCAGCGGTGTCGTTGCGGACCAGGGTGGCAGAAGCCTCGAAATCCCCCTGCAGTTCATCGGCCGACAGGTTGGCGGTGGCGGCCACCTCGCCGTCGAACAGCACGTCCGCGCTCCACCCGGTGTTGTCTTCATTGCCGGCCCACGTTCCAAACCCGGCATTGGCAAAGGTCACCGGATAATCTCCGGTGACGGTGATGGTTCGGCTCAGGGTGGCGGTCTTCCCCTTCATGTCGGAGACCACGGCCCGCACCTGGTAGCTCCCGGGCACGTTCCAGGTCTGGTTCAGGACCGGGCTGCTCTGGTTGTGTGGGATGGCTCGCCCCGTGGTCTTCCACATGCAGGCCACCTCATCGCCATCGGGATCATTGGGAGTGATGGTGATGGTAAGGGGTTCCCCGGATTCCCAGGTGGCAGGTGCATCCCAGGTCGGCTCAGGGGGCCGGTTGTCGGGAAAGGCCCCCTTGTTGATCCGGACATCAATATATTCGTTCGGGGTCTCGCCGCCGCGGCCGAGGTTGGTGATGCAGACCTTGCCTGCGGTGTCGGCGTAGGTTTCCCCGGGTTGCAGGGAATGGTTGTCCCAGCCGCCCTGGCCCGGGTGGATGTCGATGAGGACGACATTCTGCCCTCCCACGGTCCCCCGGTCCCAGTAGAAGACGAGACCCTGGCGCAGGAGTTCATTCTTCCCGGTGGCCCCGTCGTTCTGCTTGTTCATCAACCGGGAACGGAATCCGATCCAGTAGGCGGCGCTGTTGCCGGTGTCCCTCGTGACCCGGAGGACGCGCTTGTCATTGGTGGGGTCGGTATTCTTCTGGTCGCAGGTATAGAGGCGGCGGGTGAAACTACCCTCGGTGGTGATGTTGTGGCGGGCCGTGATCCAGTCGCGGGTCCACTTGTCGTAGGGGTCGGCGTCGGTGGAGCTGTTGGCCATGAAGTGCCACATGTCGGGCGTCTGGACCGATCCACCACCGATCGGGTTACTGCCGTTGGGCACCCAGCGGCTCTGGTGACCCCAGTTGAAATTGTGTCCCATCTCGTGGATGGTGGCTCCGCCGGTATTGGTCCAGAAGCGCTTGCCCCCGACGATGGCCTTGTTGCCGGAGGCGTGTCCGCCGTGGAAGAATCCCACGATGGCGTAACCGGCGGGGTTGAATCCCTTGTTGCGGGCCCGGAGTTCCGCAGCGTCAGCAAGTGACCCCGCATCATAGGTGTTGCGGTTGCGGGGAAGGCTGACCTCCACGGTATCGTATGTGATGTTGAGCTTCCCGTAGGAGTAACGGGAGTAACTTACCTTGGCACCCTGCAGCCGGTTGGCGATGGTGGAGAGGCCCGGGGCGTTCTTGAAGTTTGCGAAGGTCACGCGGATACCGAGGGCCTTGACATTGCCTCGGGTGGGAGCGGCCTCAACCCCGATGCCGGAAAGCAGCACCAAGAAGAAAGAGAGCATCAGGGATGGGATGGTTCCGTGATAGTTCATGGAAAGAATAGCGTCAGCCACTCTCTCGGATTTTCTCCGCTCCGGCGAGGAAATTAGGATGCTGGGGAATGGTCCCGGGTGGTCTCCGGAATTGAGTGAGCGGCTCGATCGTCCTTGCAGAGGATCTACTTTCCGGACATTAAGTGACCCATGACGTGTAAGATTTTGAGTTCTCTCGTGGCATTAATTCCTTTACTGGTGATGGTGCCCGTGGGGGCCGAAGAGGCGGCTCCGGCAGGTCCGGCGGTGACTCCGCAGCCCCGGGTCGAGGAGTGGTGGTTCAAGCGTCATGCCGAGAAGATCGGGGCCATGAAGGATGGCGAGCATGAGCTCCTCATGGTGGGAGACTCGATCACCCACAATTTCGAGAGTATCGGCGAGAAGGTATGGAAGAAGCATTTCGAGCCGCTTAAGGCCCTGAACCTCGGGTTCGGAGGGGACCGCACCAATCACGTTCTCTGGCGCCTCGACCATCTACCCAAGCCCAAGTCTCCACCCAAGGCCGCGGTGGTGATGATCGGGACCAACAATATCTGTTGGGGGAGCGACAAGCCGCGGGAGGCCGCTGACGGGGTCAAGGCGATCGCAGCTAAGCTCCAGAATCTTTATCCAGAAGCCAAGGTGCTGGTGTTGGGCGTTTTCCCTCGAAGAAGGGAGCTCTCCCACCCCCACCGGAAGCAGATTATTGAGCTCAATTCCTACCTCCCCGATCTCCTGAAGGATCTCAAGAATGTGACCTTCCTCGATATTGGCCCCAAGTTTCTCGATGAGAAGGGACACTTGTCCAAGGAGATGATGCCAGACACGACCCATCCGAGTGAGGCGGGGCACCAGGTCTGGGCGGATGCCATAGAGGAACCATTGAAAGCGATGCTCGGTAAATAGAGCAGCGAGGTCACCTGAACGCGACTTCCTTGGATCTTGCTCCCAGGGCGGAATATCCTGTAATGGCAGCAATCTGGAGTGCCATGATGAATACGAGATTTCTTCCATTGATTTTCGGTGCCGCTGTATTGTCGGCGGCTGTCCTGCAGGCGGAACAACTGCGCTGGCCCTCGTGGCGCGGAGGGGCAGATGCCGGCTCCACAGCCAAGGGCAGCTATCCAGCCAAACTGGATGAGGATCATCTCGTCTGGCAGGCGGACCTGCCCGGGCGAGGGTGCTCGACTCCGGTGGTGTGGGACGAACTTATCATTCTGACCTCTGCGATTGAGGGGGAAGATGCAGTTCTGGCGTTCGACTGGAAGGGTAAGAAGGCGTGGGAAGCCACCTTGGGCAAGATGCGCAAGGGGAAGCATCGGAATGGATCGAGTAGTAATCCGTCGGCGGTGACGGATGGGGCGCATGTCTTCGCCTACTTCAAGAGCGGTAATCTGGGAGCGCTCGACATGAAGGGGAAGGTGCTCTGGAAGCACAACCTGCAGGAGCGCTACGGACGGGATACGCTCTACTGGGACATTGGTACGTCGCCGGTGATTACCCGGGAGCATGTGGTGATGGCAGTGATGAATGACCGCAAAGGATTTATGGTGGGTTTTGATAAAGCTACAGGTGAAGAGGCCTGGAAGGTGGAGCGAACTTATGAGACCCCGGTGGAGGGAGATCATAGTTATGCCACTCCGCACGTCCTCGAGGAAGACGGTCGTCAGGTGCTGGTGGTCTGGGGTGCCGAGCGGGTGACGACCCACGAGGCTGCAACGGGAAAATTAATTTCGGAGTGTGCAGGGTTTAACCCGCAGAAGCGTAATAACTGGGTGGTGGTTTCCTCCTCGGTGGTGGTAGGCGACATGGTGGTGGTGCCCTACGGTCGGGGCAAGTGTCTGGCCGGAGTCAAATTGGGAGGAAAGGGAGATGTCACCAAGACCCACCGGGTGTGGGAGCGCCTCGACGACAAGGGTTGCTTTGTCCCCACCCCGGCGGTGCATGATGGCAAAGTGTATATCCTCGGGGACCGGGGACAGGTCCATTGCCTCGATCCGGAGACGGGAGAGACGGTATGGGAAGCGAAGTTGCCTCGGGGCGCGCAGAGTTACTATTCCTCTCCGACGATCGCAGACGGTAAGATTTATGCCGGACGAGAGGACGGAAAGCTCATGGTAGCGGAGTTGAACGAGGGGTTGAAGGTGCTTTTCGAGCGTGACTTTGGGAAGCGGATCGTGGCTTCTCCGGTGCCGGTGGGAGACCGGATCCTGCTGCGCAATGACAGCCACCTGATGTGCTTCGGTAACAAGTAGGGAACTACGATGCTTCCGCTGATCACCAGAGGTCTCCTCGTTTTAGTCCTGACAGGGTCCTTTGGCTCGCTGTTTGCTCATGAGGTCAAGCCTCTTGCTGCTGCGCAGTTGGAAGAATACGAACTCGACCCTGCCTTTTACAAGAAGGGGACCTGGGTGCAGGATGTCCTGATCGCGACCTCGGAGAAGGTGAGCGATGCGGCACATCTCGAGGCGGCCTATCAGTTCGAGATGATGATGAAGAGCATCATCCCGGAGGTTGCGCAACGGGTAAGGGAGCGCAAGGTGTTGTGTATTCTTGTCGCGCATAACGAGGTGACCTCGGAAGTGCCTCAGTTCACGACCGACAAGACGGGGCAGGAACTCGACTTCTATAACTGGCGAAGCAGGGGATTTCTCACCTGGAAGGCCGGACGCCCCACGGTGTTTTTTGCGGAAGAGGATGTCCTGGAGTTCGAGGGTGGAATGCAGATAGAGAGTATCCTGATCCATGAATTTGGGCATGTGGTCCACGGCGCCGGTTTCAGCAAGGAGCAGCAGGAGAAACTGACTGTCGCCTACAAGGGAGCGCTTGAGAAAGGGATCTGGCATGATGGGCGGGCAGCCCAGCGGTTCCGCAGGATCAAGGGAGACGATCGAGCAGAGTTGTTTGGAGCCCTGCGCGAATGGTTTCCGGGGGAGTCGCCGGAATTACTGAAGCGGTGTCTGGATGGCGGGGATATTCTCGTCAATGGAAAGCCGACCCATTCCGCAGTCAAGGTGAACGGACAGGACAAGGTCCTTATTGTCTTTGGCGGTAAGAAGCGGTGTTACGCAGCGTCGAACCGTGCGGAATACTGGGCCGAGGGATTTCAGACCTGGTATGACACCAATCGCACGATGGATCATGACCACAACCACATCCACCGTCGGGAGCAGCTCAAATCCTATGACGAGGGGCTGGCTGCCCTTTGTGAGGAAGTCATGGGCAATCCCAAGTGGCGCTTCGTGTCACCGCGAAAGCGGGCGGGGAAGGACCATCTGAAAGGCTATGATCCGAAAACGGCTCCGGTGGTGGTGAGTCCGGAACATATCGATAACGCGGCCTACGATTATTACGATAAGTACTGGTTCGATTACTGGCAGAGGCTCTATGACAAGCATGGGTTGAAACGTCCGGTTGTTGATAAGAATGGGAGTCAGAAGTAGAGAGGGAAGCGAGGGCGCGCGCGATGGGATCGAGTCAAATCGGTTCCTCAGCAAGGGGATGGGTGTGCCTTTGAGATGGCGACGTGGGATTTTCCGGTGGATAGACATTCTCCCGGTGCTGCTGCTTCCAGGATTCGCACTCGCGGAAGACGATCTGACGTTTTTTGAGTCCAAGATTCGCCCCTTGCTGGCGGGGCATTGTTATGAGTGTCACTCAGCCCGATCCAGCGAGGTGAAAGGGGGATTGCGCTTGGATTCCAGGGCAGGGGTGCAGCGGGGCGGGGATTCCGGAGCAGTGATTGTTCCAGGAGAGCCCGCAAAGAGCCTTCTCATCAAGGCGTTGAGTTACCGGAACTCGGACCTGCAGATGCCTCCCACAGGGAGGCTGAGCGACGACAAGATTGCGCTGCTTGAGGAATGGATCCGGCGGGGGGCTCCCGATCCGCGTGACGAACCGGTCGCGAAGGTTAAGGGGGAGTCCGGAATCGATTACGAAAGTGGTCGAAAGTTCTGGTCGTTTGTGCCGTTGCAGGAGCATGAGCTGCCTGCGGTCGAGGCGACGGGCTGGCCTCGCAATTCGATTGATCACTTCATTCTTTCCCAAATTGAAAAGTCAGGACTTTCGCCAGCGGCAGTTGCAGAGCGCCGAACTCTGGTGCGCCGCGCCTATCTCGATCTGCATGGATTGCCGCCGACTACGGAGGAAGTACAGGCCTTTGTTCTCGATGATCGACCAGATGCTTGGGAGCGCCTCATCAACGATTTGCTGGCGTCTCCC
Organism: Roseibacillus sp.; assembly: GCA_029242545.1. Classification (GTDB taxonomy): domain Bacteria; phylum Verrucomicrobiota; class Verrucomicrobiia; order Verrucomicrobiales; family Akkermansiaceae; genus Roseibacillus_B. The sequence continues at coordinate 23,034 of JAQWTV010000110.1, read as the reverse complement.
CGTTATGGTGAGCGCTGGGGAAGGCACTGGTTGGACGTCGCCCGCTATTCCGACTCCAACGGAATGGACGAGGATATTGCTCACCCGGAGGCATGGCGCTATCGCGATTATGTCATCCGGGCCTTCAACGCCGACAAGAGGTATGACGATTTTATCTTGGAACAGATTGCCGGAGATCTGTTGCCGCATGAATCGCTGGAGCAGCGGCGGGACCAGGTCGCGGGCCTGGGATTTCTCTCGGTCGGTCCGAAGATGCTGGCCTGCGATGATCCCGACAAGATGCGGCGGGATATTGTCGATGAGCAACTGGATACGACCGGCCGCGCCTTCATGGGGATGACTCTGGGGTGCGCGCGGTGCCATGACCATAAGTTCGACCCGGTTTCCATCGAGGACTACTATGGACTTGCGGGTATCTTTCTCTCTACCAAGACCCTGACCAAATATACGGTGGTGGCGCACTACCACCAGTATGACCTGACTGATCCTGAGGTGGCATCCCGGTGGGAACAGATCGCTGGGCTTGAGAAGAAACGAGGAGATAAAAAGACTCCAGAGGAAGAGAAGAAGGTGCTGGGAGAGCGAATCGCAGAGTTGAAAAAGGACCTGCCTTCAAAGCATCGGGTGATGGGGGTGACAGAGGATGGGGTTGCAGATACTAAAGTGCATCTCAGGGGGAATTACATGACTCTCGGAGAGGATGTCCCACGCAGGGTGTTACCGGTAATTGCAGGCTTCGACCAACCAGCGATGCCCGCGAAGCAAAGCGGGCGACTGGAGCTTGCCCGGTGGATGGCCAGCCCGGAGCATCCGCTGACCGCACGTGTGATCGTCAACCGTCTCTGGCGCTGGCATTTTGGACGGGGGCTGGTCCCTACCCCGGACAATTTTGGAGTCCTCGGGGAGTTACCGTCTCATCCTGAACTCCTTGACCACCTCGCACTCACATTCATCGATAAGGGTTGGTCGATGAAAGCGATGCACCGGGTAATCATGCAATCGTCAACCTACCGGCAAGGGTCGAGAGCGCAGGAGGCTCTGAAGATCGACCCGGATAACAAGCTTTTTGCTCGCTGGAAGCCCCGGCGGGTTGAGGCGGAGGTAATTCGTGATTCGGTCCTGTATAAGGCTAGCCGTCTGGACCTGACCATGGGGGGAGGGTTTCTCCAACGAAAACCAACTGAGTATATCGACAAGGGTAAGATGAAGGAGTGGATCCAGAGTCCACGGAGGTCAGTGTATCTTCCGGTGATCCGGAGTGCCGGTTACGATGAGCTGAACTCGTTTGATTTTGCGGATCCCTCTGTTTCCAATGGCAATCGCAAGACCTCCACGGTGACCCAACAGGCTCTGGTTCTAATGAACAGCCCGATGGTTCATTCGTCCGCGGCTCGTATTGCAGAGATCATGATCGAGGCGACCAGGGGGGCTAGTAGCGGGCAGCGGGCCGATTGGATGATCCTTCATTACTACGGGCGACCTGCCCGACCGGAGGAAATGTCCCGAATTGAGAAAGTGCTGGAGGCCTCGGTGGAATCCAAGGTGTCCGAACAGGAAGCGTGGGCAAGCGTGGCCCGGGTCTTAATGGCAAGTAATGAATTTCTGTATCTTGAGTAGATTAGAGCCGATCTCTTCGTGTCTTTGACATTTTTATCGTTTATCATCATACTCTCCTTGTCCCTGTCATGAGCGATCTCTGCCAGAACCGTCAGTCCCGACCACTCACGCGACGGGAGATGCTGGGGTCGTCCTCGGCTGGCTTCGGGGCGCTCGCTCTGCAGGGTCTCATGGGGCAGGAGGCCCTTTCTGCCTCGGCGCTTAGTCCCAAGCCGGCTCCATCACTGGCGCGCGCCAAGCGAGTCATTTTTGTCTTCATGCATGGAGGGCCGTCGCAGGTGGACCTTTTCGATCATAAGCCGCAATTGACCAAGGACGACAATAAGCCTCTTCCCTTCGAGAAGCCGCGTATTGTTTCCGCAAAGACAGGCAACCTGCTGGCTTCGCCGTGGAAGTTCTCCAAGCATGGACAGACGGGAGCGGAGGTGAGTGAGATTCTTCCCCGCCTGTCTTCCATCGTGGACGACCTCTGTATTGTGAAGTCGATCTACGGTTCCAATTCGAGGCATGGAGGTGCCCTGCTGGAGTTGCACACGGGCTCGGATACTTTTACCCGCCCCGCCATGGGGTCTTGGGTCAACTACGGCCTCGGGACAGAGAACCAGAACCTGCCCGGATTCATCACGATTGACCCGAGCGGAAGTCACGGGGGATCGAATGCGTGGTCCTCAGCCTTCCTGCCTGCCCACTACCAAGGGACGAGGATCGGAGGTAAGGGACGGGGCATGACCGTTCCCTTTATCGCCAGTCCACTCAAGAACCGGGACCTGCAACGCCGGGAACTGGACCTTCTCAAGGCCATGAATGGAGATCACCTTGCGAGGAGCGCGGGCGATGCCGAACTGGAAGCGCGGATCGCCTCCTACGAACTGGCCTTCCGGATGCAGATGGAAACTCCCAGGGTGCAGGATGTCTCCGGAGAGCCGGAGGCGGTCAAGAATCTCTACGGACTGGACCAGGACAACACGAAGAAGTTCGGGGAACAGTGCCTCATGGCGCGTCGTTTCAGCGAGGCCGGAGTGCGCTTTGTCCAGATCACACACCGTTATTGGGACTCACACGGGAACCTGCGCAAGGAACACGCGCGCCTCGCTGGTGAAATGGACAAGCCGGTGGCCGGCCTGATCACCGATCTCAAGCAGCGGGGTTTGCTCGATGAAACGCTGGTCTTATGGGGGGGCGAATTTGGCCGGACCCCGGTAGCTCAGGGGCGTGACGGACGGGATCATAATCCCCATGCCAACACCATGTTTCTGGCTGGAGGCGGGATCAAACCAGGTATCCAATACGGCGCTACAGACGAGTATGGCTACTACGCCACGGAAAACCGGGTTCATTTCCACGATCTCCACGCCACCATCCTTCACCAGTTGGGGATTGATCACAAGAATCTCACCTACAGTTACGCAGGGCGGGATTTCCGGTTGACCGATGTCCACGGACGGGTGGTGCGGGACATCCTCGCGTGAACCCGGAGGATTCGCTGCTCAGAAGAGGACGGTGCTTAGGGCGGTCAGGATCACCGCGAAGGAGAGGTTGAGAACCAGACCGGTTCGCATCATGGTGCGCTGGAGAACCTGACCGGACCCGTAGACAATTGCATTCGGGGGCGTCGCAATGGGAAGCATGAAGGCGCAGGAAGCTGCGATGGTGAGGGGAAGGACCAGTTGAGGGGGAGAGACCCCAATCTCGAGGGCAACCTGATAAAACACTGGGACAAACAAGGCAGTAGTGGCGGTATTGGAGGTGAGTTCAGTGAGAAAAATCACGAAGAGAACTACTGCTCCGACTACGAGGATGAAAGGCCACCCTGCGGTAAGCTGATTGAGGTGACTGGCGAGGAAGCTGCTAGCTCCAGTCAAGGTGAGGACCTTCCCGAGGGTGAGCCCCCCACCAAAGAGAATAATGACGCCCCAGTCGGTGGTGCGGTCGACATCCTTCCAGCGCACGAGACCGAAAGAGGCCATGAGGACGACAGAGGATACCGCGATGATACTGTCGAATCCCTTAGTGACGTTGAACACCCCGGAAAGAGGTTTGCTGCACAACCAGCAGACAACGGTAAGAAGAAATATGGTGAGGGTGAGAATCCGTCGAGGAGTGAAGATGAAGGGTTCTGTATTCCGGGTCAGGTCCGGGGTCTTGCCAGGACGCAGGACGAGAAAGAGGATAGCAATCAGGCTAGGGAAAAGAATGGCCACGCAGGGGATTCCAAATTTGAGCCATTCTGCGAAGCCTATTCCCAACCGTTCCGCGGCGATGGCATTAGGACCGGTTCCAATAATGGTGCCTATCCCGCCGATATTGGCGGAGTAGGCCAGTCCGAGGAGAACAAAGGGGGCGGCCTTGGCTGCCGTCTGTGCTCCCGCTCTGGTCCGTAGGTCGCTAAGGAGACCCAAGGCGACTGGAAAGAGGAGGGCGGTGGTGGCGGTGTTAGAGATCCACATGGAGGTGAAGGCTGCGGCGCAAAACAACCCGATGCATGTCATATGAAAACGACCTCCCGCAAGAGTCAGAATCCCGTTGGCCAGCCAGCTGTTCAGTCCTTGTCGCGTCAGGGCAGCCGCAATGCCAAAGCCGCCGAGAAAGAGGAAGATGAGATGATGAGCGAAACCGGCAAAGGCCTGTGGGACAATGGTCTTGGGATCTCCACTGAAGACTCCGGTCAGAACGGCGACTACGGGAACGAGCAGGGCGGTGATGGCGAGGGGAATCGCTTCGGTGAGCCAGAGGATGGCAGCGAGGGCGAGGATTGCGAGCCCCGTGCGGATCTGCGCTGCGGTATGGGTGGCGGCATCCTCGACCGGCAGGAGCCAGTAGATGAGGGCAAACGACGCGAGAGCCGCCCCGATCGAAAGGCCCTTGAATTGGCTCGATCGTCCGGGTTCGCTGGCCTGCTCCTCCCGGACGGGGGTTTCTTTATCGTCGGCCATTTCCTACTGCTTAGGGAGAATGGGTTGGATGGGCAAGCGTGACAGTTCTGATTACGATGTTTAGGCTCTCGTCATGGAAGTTCGCCAGCTTTCTGAACAGAAGCCGTTTACAACCAAGGATGGATCCACGATCCGGAGTGTTCTGGATCTGAGCAACGCTCCAGTAGAGCAGCAGAGTCTTGCCGAGGCGACGATCGCCAAGGGTAATGCTACGGATCGGCATTACCACAAGGTCAGCGAGGAGTTCTATTTTCTCCTCGAGGGGGAGGGGATGATGGAGCTCGACGGGGAGACCCGTTTGATGCAACCGGGGGATGCGGTCGTGATTCCGGCGGGAGCATGGCATCAGATCGCCGCCACCAGCGACTTGCGTTTCCTGTGCTGCTGCGCGCCTCCCTACAGTCACGAGGATACCTATTTTGACTAAAACGGAATCCGCGCAATTTTAGCTTATAGAGATGTAGAGCCCTAGTCGGGATGATTTTGGGCTTGAGCCCGAGGGTCATGGTTCTAGCAATGGAGAGATGAAAGATCTAAGGTTGATGGGGAGCGCGTTGGGAATCTCGATTCTGCTGTGCTCATGCGGAGAGAAGGCATCCGTCTCGGGAGATAATGAAGAGATCCAGTCAGCCGAGGCTAACGCCGGCGCTGCAATCCCAGAAAACCAGATCTGCCGGGTTGAACTCCATGACCCCAGCGTGGACGGGATTCTCGACGCTTCGGTTCAGCTTGAAGTGCTCGCTAAGGGCTTTGAAATTGCGGAGGGACCCGTCTGGGTTCCCTCTATGAAGACACTTCTCTTCTCAGACGTGAAGGGGAATACGATTCACCAGTGGTCCCAAGAAAAGGGGTCGAGTGTCTTTCTTTCTCCAGGGGGACACACCGGAACCGTGCCTTTCTTTGAGGGTGGCGTCCTTGGGTCCAATGGTCTCGCCCTTGATCCTGCGGGGGACCTCATCATTTGCCAGCACGGAGACCGGAGGCTCGCTAAGTTGTCCTTCGACAATATTACTCAGGAGGGACTTTCAACGCTGAGTGCAACCTATGAGGGGAAACGCTTCAACAGCCCCAATGACCTGACCGTTGTTGCCAACGGGGACATTTACTTTACCGATCCTCCTTATGGACACTGCGATATCGCGAACAGTGTTCCGGGGGAGGCGATGGTATTCGTCGATGATAAGCGGGAGATTCCCTATTGCGGGGTCTATCGATATGAAGCCGCCACGGGAAAAGTCTCTCTGGTAAGTGACGAAATGGACCTGCCAAACGGGATCGTGCTTTCTCCAGACCAGAAGTGGATCTACGTCGGAAGTTCGGACATGCAAGACCCCAAGATGTGGCGGTTCTCAGCAGAGGATGGTAGTGGGGGAATCTTTTTTGAAGGGCCCTACGGGAAGGATGACGCCGGCTGGTTCGATGGGATGAAGATGCACACGAGTGGGAATATCTTCGCGACCGGCCCCGGTGGAGTTCTCGTGATTTCTCCCGAGGGTAAGAAGCTGGCCACAATCAGGCTTCCAGACCCGGTCACCAACTGCTGTTTTGACGAGAACGAGGAGTATCTCTTCGTGACCTCATTTGCTTACGTTGCGCGGTTTAAACTGAAGAACTGAGTTCCTGTTCCCCCGGATCCGATCTTCTGCGGGTGAAGCGGTTCCGGGTTGTAGTGAACGAGGCGGTGTTCGGCGCCATTTGGTTAATTGGACGGATTGGTCCTGCCGTCCGACACCCATTGAAACCCTGCAAAGATGATCTTGGCTATATCGGCACCTGATAGTGGCTTGATATCGACTTTTTTTGTCTGGGACCAATCCGCGAGAGGATTCTTGCTGAAACGGTGGATGAATCGTCCTGCTTCCAGAGCCATTTCCTGCCAGTCATCCGACGCAGTGATTCTGATGTCGGCCAGGTAGTGGTTGTTGATTGCGATTTCCACAACCTGAGGCTGGGTGCAGTAAAACTTGAAGTGCAGCTGTGCACCTTCAGGAGCCTGCCATTTTGGATCGCTGAACTGCTCGTTAAAAGTTCCCCGAGGCGATAGTGCACGGAATCCAGAAATGCCATTTTTCCCCTCCACGGGGCCCGAGTTGAACCATGCTGCGTTGTTGTTCAGCTTCAGGGAACGCCTATCTGTCGCAATCGCGTCGCCGAGGCTTTCGGGGATCGTCGCTGTGAAAGGTGAGGAGCGTACTACAGTGTTGTCATATTGGATATTGGAGAAACCGAAGACATAGTCTCGCACGTTGAGGACCGGCATTTTTCCGATCCAGACATCGCCCTTGCGGCGTAGGGTGGCGTTGCGCCAAGCCCGGCCGTAGCTGACTGGGTTGCTGAGCGCGTAGTAGATTTCGAGATGATTCACCCTGCCCGGGTCGGCCGGGGTGACGTGCAGTTCGGGAATGCCTTTGGGATCGAGAACGATGTTTGATTCTGCCTCTCCCGGCCAGTCGACATCCTTGTCCAGAACATGTTTATCCAGCCAGAGCTTGGCGTTTTGTCCGATGTCTCGCGTGTCGTGATGCCCTCTCGGCTGGTGGGCAAAGGACCATGGGATGTGCGGCTTGAAGTCCCGGAACGTTTGTTCTCCCCGTTCATGTCCTCCATGGTGATCGTTAGTGCCGTTTAGCCAGAGGGCCGCTGCGGTGATATGTTGCGCGTGGGCTTGAGGAGCGATCGCAGAGAGATAAAGGGTCTCACCGGGATTTTTCTCAGGTTCGTCCCGGGGGGTATCATACATCCATACGCCTCGAGTGCGGAAATACTCGAGCCACCCTACGCCGAAATAGGCGACGATCGCCTTAACACGCGGGTCGGTTCCAAGGTTCCACATGATGGTGCCACCATAGGAGTATCCTTTAGCTCCAATGCGGCCTGGATCGACCTCCCTCTGCGCGAGGAGGTAACTGAGAACTCGTCGCTGGATGGCATACCAGACGTAATCGTCGGTTTGTTCAGGGTTGGTGATGAAAGATCCGTCCGGGAGTTTTGACTTCACCCGGTATCCGATTCGCTTATCCATGTTTCCCCGGAGGAGTTTTTCTGGATATTTCGTGAAGTGGGCGCGGTCACTGGTTTCTCCGCAGTAGTCGTGGGCCATCACAGCCCATCCGTTTTTCACGTAATCCCTGTCGATGGCAGGTGCACCCATCCAGCCGTGGACGTTCAGCAGCCCGGGCGCATTTCGGGCTCCCGTTTTTACTGCGTATCTGCAGTAAACCCGGATTTCTTCGCCAAGCACGCAAGCACTGATATAGGAATCGCGAGTGTAGATCCCGCCTGCGGTGACCTCCTTGACGATCTCTTCATTGAAGTCTCCCTCGTCTGGATCAAAATGTTTCCATAGCTCGAGAGGACCGGGCGTCTCGCTTAAGTCTGCGGTGGGTGAGGCCAGCAGGGAGCCGGTGCAAACAAGGAGGAAAGTTGCGAGGAGCAGAAGAGGAGGGAAGGTTATCAACACCCGATTCCTGCTGTCTGTTAATTGGGGGCCGCCTCCTGACGAAAGGTTCCGACAAGGTCCTCGCTATTTAGCGACGAAGTCAATGACGAAGGCTTTGTCGAGAATGGGCAGAAGTTGCTCTACAAAGGCCTTGTGGTCCTTGTGTGGCAGGTAGGCTTCCAGTCCCTTCTTGTCCTTGAAGGAGACGATGAAGCAGTGGGTGTATCCCTGGGCGAGGTTTTCCGGGCTCACGTTGGTTCCCCACTCGTAACCCGTGATCGAGTCGATCTTGGAGGGAAGGGCGGCGAAGGCCTTTTCGATGGCTGTGATCTGGTTCTCGGTGGCATCGTCCTTGAACTTGAAGCAGACAACGTGGCGGTAGGCGCCAGGTTGTTTCTTGTGATGATCGGCGAGGGAATGGGAGCTCATGAATGCAATTGAAAGAGAAAGGGCGAGAAGGAGAATTTTCATTACTTTTGGAGGGTGCCGGAGGCAGTGGGAGGCGTCAATGTGTCCCTGAGAAAACGTGGTTTAGGAGGTGATCGGCTAAATTGGGAGAGGCGCTCTGGTTTTACAGGGGGGGCGAGCGCAAGGTTTAGGAGAGGTCTAATATCACTCATCCCCTTGACGGGTCCATAAATGGGCGTAGGTTCCGCCAAATGAGACCTACTCCTACCCTGTTATCCGCGGCAATTATGCTGGGAATAGCCCTTATTTGTTTCCAGGCGCCTGCAAACGCCGCTGAGGACAAGGGAAAGTCCGAAAAGAATGAGAGCGCGAAAAGGGTCGCTCTTTTTGATTTCTCCGAGGCTGATCCGGGAAAGAAGTGGATCACCGTGAACGATAACGTGATGGGTGGCCGCTCGAAGGGGGGATTTACCTTCAAGGGCGACAGGTTGCTCTTTGCTGGCTCAACGAACACGAATGGCGGTGGTTTTTCCTCAATCCGGACTCGGCCCGGGGCCCTTGGCTTGTCGGGGAAAGATGGAGTGATGATCCGGTTTAAAGGGGACGGAAGGACATACAAGTTTGGCCTGGAAATGGCAGGCAGTAGAGCGACCTACCGCGCTGATTTTGACACCAAGGCCGACTTCAAGGGTTGGCAGGTTGCCAAGATCCCTTTCAGCGCATTCGCAGCAGGCTGGAGAGGCATGAAACTTCCTCGGGACCGCTACCCTCTCGAGCGCGGGAAGATCGATAGCCTCGGTGTGATGATCTACGACAAAAAGGATGGTCCCTTCAGCCTTCAGATCGACTGGATCAAGGCCTACAGCGAAGAGTAGGCGGAGTCGGATTCCGGTCCATCACAGTGTCTTCAGGTAGGCGTAGAGGTCTGCCAACTCTTGGGTGCTCGCTCCCAACAGCAGTCGAGCCGGCATCGGTGATCGGTTTGGAGATCGTTCGCTGAGAATGTCGTGTCGGGAGAAACGGATGGTTTCATTTGACCCTGTTTCGAGAATGGTCTGAGCCTCAGAGCTGTAAACCTTCATTCCAATGTAGACGCCATCAGCGGTGGTGATCTGCGTGGCCTTGTAGAGGTCAGAAAGAGAAAGGTTCGGCTCATTGATGTGCCGGAAAAGGTCCTCCCGGTTGAAGCGCTTGGTGATGTTGCCAAGGGAAGGTCCGAGTCGTCGATTGCCTGAATGGCAGGTGGCGCAGCTGTAGCGAGTGTAGGTTGCCTGTCCCCGAGCGCTGTCGCCCTTCTCCCAGTCGACGATCTTCATCTTTTCGGCGAACGGAGTGAGGTCGACCTTGCTGGTCGGTGGCTGTTGGAATTCTGAGGCAGCTCTGCGATCTTCCTCACTGCCATGACGAGAGAGAAACCCAACGAGATCGGGCCTGAGCTGGAGTTCGCTTTTCCAGACGCCACGTAGGGTAGTCAGAAGAGGTGGGATCGCTGAGGGAGGCAGGTGCTTCTCCACAAAGCCAAGGGCTTCCCTGTTCCACCCCCGCACGCCAGAGGCCATCGCTTGGGCCATGGATCTGTGGTCTTTTTCCGGTAGCAGCGAAAGAAGGTGCACGCTGGCGGGGGATATTTTCTTGGATTGAGCCATCCGGTCGGCTGTTCCGGGATCGAATTCAAGTTGGGTCTTCAGGGCGTCGCGCAGGTTGACACTCCAGTTCCGGTCGGTGAGGAGATCGCGCTCTTCGAGCTTGTGGTCGATTCCGAGGAAGCCTTTTGCGATTTTTTCGCGAACGATCTCTCTTGGCCCGGGCATTTGGGAGAGACAGAACAGATAGTGGGCATCGTGGGTCGGGTGAGAGGAAGGAGAGAGGGCTGAGGCGAGACCTTCCATGGCGGCGCTTGTATCTGCCTTGAGCATGGCAAGCAGGCGGGCGATCTCATACTGCTGGGGATGGCCTGGATCTTGCGGATCAAACGCCACGGTCAGCAGAGAGAGGGCTTTCCGGCGAAGTTCTTCTGAGAGAGCGTCCGGCTTATTCGCAGTGTAGCCAGCATCGATCCGGCGGCGTGCCTCATTGGTGCTGATGTCTCCCATCGCGAGCATGAGGTGACGCATAGCGGTAATACGGGTGGAGGGTTCGTTGGTCCTTTCGAAGAGGGCAAGAGCCTCAGTCGGGGAGAGCACGGGGGGGGGCGTGATGAGGTCTTTGTGGACAGACCAGTCCTCCGAGGTCTCATAGAAGGGAACGGGCTTGGCCGCTTTTCGACCTTCCGGATAGGAGACCCGATAAACGGCCCCCCTGGTTCCCCGGCCTCCTACCGAGACGAAGAGGTCTCCGGTGAGGGGGTGAACCGCGAGGTCGGAGGGGGCAAAGCCGAGGTTGCCGATAGGCTCGAGGAAGGTCTCGTCCTCATGGCTCTGATAGGAGTCTCCCCTCGGGATGAGCGGGCTGAAGTAGACCCGTCCGTAGGTCCAGCAGGCGAAAAAGAGGCCGTCCTGATAGTGCTTGGGAAACTGGGTGTGGCGGTAGACTTCCACCCCGGTGGGAGATCCACGGTCGATCTCGTTGAGCCGGGCGGCGGAATCAAAGAAATAGGGAGGCCGGTTGAAGGAGCGTTGGTGGCCGGGGAGAAGCCAGCCGTGGTGTCCCCCGACCCGGATGTGAAAGACCCGACAGTAGGAATACCATGGGAGTTGGTGATCCCGCTCTCCGTCGGAGTCGAAGGTGAAGAGGTGGCCGTGCTGGTTGAAGGCGAGGTCGTACTGGTTGCGGAATCCGTGGGCAATGACCTCACTCTGTTTTCCATCCGGAGAGATGCGGAGGATCGTTCCCTGCGAGGGGTCGGTGATGGGGGAGGTGGCGGTGGTGATGTTCCCTTTACTGATATTGGTGTTATTTCCGCAGGCCACGTAAAACCATCCGTCAGGACCGCGTCGGATTCCATGGGGGCCGTGTTCTCCTCCTCCTCCGGGAAGCTTGTAGAAAAGTTCGGGGTCGCCGCCCGGGAGGGTCTGACCCGGCTGGGTGCGATGCAGGAAAATCCCCTGAGGCTGAACGCTGAGGAGGTCGTTTCCGTTCCAGAGGAGGCCGTGGGGATTACGGGCTTTGTTGAAGACGACCTCGGCCTGGTCGGCTACGCCGTCCTTGTCCGTATCGAGAAGGACCTTGATATACCCTGGCCCGGAGACAGCCACCTTCCCGTCTTCCGAGATGGTCATGGCCCAGGTGTCATGGGTGAGGTCATCGCCGGCAAATTGTGTGATCTCAAATCCTTCCGGGACACGGAAGGGGTTTTCGGCATGAAGGCCAGTGACGGCCAGCAGGATGAGAAGGAGGTGACGGGACATGCTGATGGGACTGTTATCCTAGTGTTTTTCCGGGGAGAGGCGAGTCTGGAACTTCTGTTCCGGGGCAATGTGAGTTAAGGCCATGCCTTAAACGATTGGCAGTTCGGGAGGCTGAGCTAAAGTTTGGGTCATGACCCATCCGCGCTGGTTTGCCTACACAGCGGTATCTCTTCTTGTTCCCGCTCTCATGGAAGGAGCGGAGCCCCTCCCTGATGGCGAGTTTCTGAAGGTCGCCATGACGGGAGGAAGCGTTGAGGGCGGGAAGCTCATATTCACAGATCAACGCACTGCGTGCAGCCAGTGTCACTCCGTTGATGGGACGGCGAGTGGGATAGGACCTGATTTGTATGCCGCGGGGGATAAGTTCGCCCGCGCGGATTTGGCTCAGTCCATTCTCGATCCCTCGTCCTCGATCATGACGGGCTATGCCACGACGATCTTGGAGAATCGGAAGGGCGAGCGTTTCCAGGGAATCCTGCGGAGCCGGGCAGACGAGGTCCTGGTCCTTGGGCAGGTTGGAGGAGTGGATCTTCGGATCGCCCGTTCCGAGGTTGTGAAGGAGGAGACGGGAGCAGTCTCACTGATGCCTCCCGGTCTGCACTCCCAGCTTAGTCCTGCGGAATTCCGGGACCTGATTGCCTATCTTGAAAGCCTCAGGCAACCGGAGACAAAGGTGGTTCAGGAGGCGGGTACGCCACTGGAAATTCCGGTCCTTAGCCAGCAGGTTGCCTTCGAGCCCGTATTCGGGATGAAGGAGAAATTTCATAAGCCGGTGTGGTTCGGGGGGCATCCGACGGTGCAGGGTGGCTATCTGATTGCCGAGAAAAGCAAGGGGACCATTTCCCTGCTGGAGAGGGTGGACGGGGAAGAGGTGATCTCACCCTTTGTGAATATCCTCGACGAGATCTACGTGGCTAATGACGAGGGCCTTCTGGGGGTGGCTCTGCATCCCGGATTCGCGGAAAATGGGCGCTACTTCATGATGCATGAAACCATGACCGGGCAGCAACGGGGTATGGCGGTGGTGGAGCGAGTGGCCAGTGCGGATCGCCGGAAAGATTCAGGAAATCCCACCCGGAGTATCCTGCGGTGGAATATCGATACTCTCTTTCATCACGGAGGCGGTCTGGAATTCGGACCGGATGGCTTCCTCTACATCGGGATGGGAGATGGGGGACCGCAGGAGGACCCAGAAGGCAAGGCCCAGGACCTGAGCCGTTTTGAGGGGAGCCTCCTTCGTATTGATGTGGACCGGGAGGAAGAAGGCCGGGCGTATGGGATTCCCGGTGACAATCCCTTTGTGACTGGGGATTCAAAGGAGAGACGTCCGGAGATCTTTGCCTATGGACTGCGTCAGCCGTGGCGCTTCAGCTTCGACCCTGCCAACGGAGATCTCTGGGTTGGCGACGTGGGGCAGAACCGGTTTGAGGAGGTGTGCATCGTGCGGTCCGGGGAAAACCACGGGTGGAATATTCAGGAGGGTTTTTCGTTATTCTCGACGCAGTATCGAACTGAGAGTGCCGAGTATACTCCCCCGGTTGTGGCTTTCCTCCGTAAGCACGGGGTCTCGGTCACTGGCGGCTACGTGATGCGCACTGATCCGCAGTCGAGCTTTCATGGAGTCTACATCTGTGCGGACTATCAGAGTAAAAAGGTCTGGGGTATCACCCAGAGGGACCGGAAGTTGAAGGTTATCCGACAGATTGGAACGGCTCCGGACCGGATTGTTTCCTTTGGGAGAGATCCTGCCGGTGAGCTCTATGCGGTCGGATACTCCAAGGGAGTGGTCTACCGTGTCGATCTGGATGAGGCGAAGTTCGAGTAGCCGTGTATCGAAACGGGAGAGTTTCTTCGAAATGCGTCAACCATCCTCTCGTAGTTGTGCGAGGCACTCCGAGTTCGACATTGCAGGGTTCAGGAAGTAGGATGCAGTGTGAGGAAGGTTGTAGTTCTGGTTCTGGCTGTGGTGTTGGCCTTCTTGGGTTCTGCAGAGGAACGCTCCCCGGTTCCGAATATCTCGGTGACCGGGTTCCTGGTGAGGGTCTCATGGAGAGAGGGTTCCTGCTGGGTTCTCCAGAAGGCGGATTCCGAGGCCTTCCAGAATCTGGGTGACAGGGCGTTTCGGGATGTGAACCGGGCATGGGTGCGGCCGGTGGATGCCGGGCATGAGTATACCGAGAGGGCGAATAAAGCCGTGCTCTATCGACTGGTAGACTACGGGAGCATCCTGCCGGAAGGGCGCCCGGCCAACGTTCTGGTCCTGCACGGCAAGGGTATGTTTTCCGGATGGATGGAGCGCGCTCCCCTCTGTGAAGAGTTGGAAGACGCCCTCGGCGACCGGGCACGCTTTTTCTACGCGCAAGCTCCTCATAGTAACCCCTTCCTCAATGTCGTCGGGAGAGAATGGTGGAACTGTCTTTCCGCCAATTATGGGGATCTGGAGGAATCGGTCGACTATGTGATCGACTACGCCAATAACAGGATTCCCGGGGATGTGGATCTGGTGATCGGGTATTCGCAGGGAGGAGCGCTTGCCTCCTACCTTTTCAATCTCCTCGATTCGGAGCGGGACCTTGGGAGCTTGGCGAAGGTAAGGAAGGCGATCTTCATCAATAGTGCAGCGATAGAAGACCTTACTCCTCAGTATGACCGGGAGGGTTTGGAAAACATTCCGGATATCTATAGCGCATCAAATATCAACACCCTGCATCTCATCGCGGAGAGTGACAATATTGTGCGGCCACGGTGGTCCGAGAGACTGGCACAGTCCTACCAGAAATCGCTTACCATTACCTACGAGGGGGACCACTTCATGGCGGCTGGCGGGATTAATCCACTCTTTCTCATAGATCTCTTCCCTGAAGCGGTGAAGCGGGCGGTGGAAGAATGGGTCCGGGAGAACTAGGGCTCCAGCGGTGGGGAAACTTTTACTGTGGCATTTCCTCCTCACCTTTTTGCTTCAGCTCTTCGCGCCACTGATCCGCGAATGACATTTTCAACCCTGGAAGGGAAGGGGCTTCTTCCGGTGGTTTGATGGCCAGAATGACAAAGGTCATGACGCCAAGGTGGAAGACGCCAGAGGCAAAGTAGACCGCTGGCACGGAGGAAAGAGCAGATTCTAAGGGGCCTGCAACCTTGTTTCCGAGAAAGATAGAGAGGTTGAGCAGGGCCATGTAGGCGGTAAACTGGGAGGCGGCTACCCGACGTTCTGAGACATTCATGAAAAGGGTGAAGAGTGAAACGCTGAAGAGTCCCAGAAGGCTTGCGAGCACCCACATGTTGGACCTGATAAGCCACTCTTCAGTCCAAAAAGACTCGAGCTGGCTGAAGGTGATCCAGACGAGGGCAATCAGGGTGCCAGCAATGACAACAGAGCGCTTGGCTCCGAGTTTACTGGCAACGAATCCGCCAATGAAGGCTCCTCCGAGTGAGAACCAGGTTCCAAAGCTCTCAAGATAGGTATACGCTTTCTTGTCCCATCCTACCTCGGTAATAAAGTGTTTGGATGCGATGATATTGAGAGCGGAATTGCCCACATGGCATCCTACCGCAAGCAGGGCTGCAGTCAGGGCGACTCGGCGGCTGAAGGCCTGCTTAATCTGACGGAAGAGGATTGCTGTCGAGCGAGCATGCTGCTCGTCTTTCTTGAGCTGGGAGGAACCAATAGTCCAGGGAAGGAGTTTCTCGCCCGAGCGCTCCCGGATGAAAAGAGGAAGGAGCATGATGACAAAGACGCAGGCGCTCAGGGCGACGAGAGCGAGTTGCACACTGCCGCCCTCCATGAAGAGAAAGTGGCCGATGAGGGTGCCGCCGAGGAAGCTCCCGAGGTAGGAACAGCCATACATGAAACCATTGAGGATGCCGCGTTGCTTCTGCGGCACAAGGTCGACCGCAAGGCTGTCGGTGCAGACGTCCTGCAGGGAAGTCCAGATATTCACGCTGAGGATCCCAAGTCCAAGAAAACGCAGGTTAGAATCGAGGTCCGGCACGGTTGCAAGGATCAGAAGCACCACTACTGTCAGGGCCTGCGACAGGATGATCCATGGGCGGCGTTTGCCCATGGAGGCAATTCCGAAGCGGTCAACAATCGGTCCCCAGAGAAATTTGACGGTCCAGGGGAGGCTGATCATGGCGATGACTCCTCCAATGTCGGCAGTGGTAAATCCCTGATCGGCAAGGTGGTTTTTGAGGGCGTAGTGGATGAAGCCCTGAGGAAGGCCCTGCGAGACATAGAGGGAGCAAAGAGTGACAATACGCAGGAAGGCGCTGCTGCTCAAACTGGGCTGGGAGGGTTGTCGGAGAGGCATTCCTTCGGGAAATTGGAGATGTATCTCAGTAAGTCTTTTGGGTGGTCCTATTTGTCCCACACTTCAATTTCGGTCAATCCGCTCCGGGTATGACCTTTTCCAATATGGGTGAAGACTACTCGAAGCTTCTGCGATTCCACAGGTGGGAAGGTGACGGTGTTAGCGGCGCTGCCCTTGGGATTTATGGGCGTCTTTTGTTGTCCCGGGATCTCAATCCAATCCTGGCCAGCCCAGTGCTGGAGGGTGTATTTTTTCGGAGCCTGCACTCCTCCACGGTCGTCGTAGAGATGAAGTATGGCGCGGGAGAATGTTTTCTTCTCTCCAAAATCAAGGGCAAACCAGTCGGTGTGCTGGTCGGGTGAGCCGTAGCAGGTCCAGCGATTGGTAGGAGTGGCCCTGTAAATAATGATCCCGTCGTGAGCGCTGGAGGGGACTCCACCGTATCGATCGTGAAACGATGCGCTCGCCTTGGGAAATCCGCCGCCTTTTGGGTCGGGGTTGAAGGCGATATTTCCGGCGGGAGCGGGAGCCGGAAGATAGGGGCCCTCCAGTGGGCCCCATGCCTCAAGCTCGGTCAGGCCCGAGTGCTGGTCTGCGCGGTTGGTGAGAGTGACCCGGATGTGCTGGGCTTTGAATCCCGGGTGTTGCACGATGAAGGGCTTTCCGCCCGAGATGGTCCTCGACGCCCCGGGAGCGGAGGGAACCGGTTGCCACGGTCCGTCCGTCTTCACGGAATACTCGAACTGAATGGCTGTTGGAACGGTCACGGGTTGATCGTTTCCATCGTCCAAGAGATAGGCCTTCAGGGTAGTGATGGGACGAAGGGTTCCGAAGTCGACCTCGACCCAGTCCTTGTCGTTGGGAGATCCCTCACTGGTCCAGCGAAGGGGTGGGTGGAGGTCATGCCATGCGGTATTTCCATCGTGGACGAAGGAGAGCGACGACTTCGGTCCGGTGTGTGAAGCCCGGTAGCGAGGAAACCAGGTTCCGTCATTATTGACTGCGTAGTTGATTTCTCTGCGCGGATGAAGAGCGACTTCCCGCGCAGCAGGCAGTGGTGCGGTCAGTTTCCCGAGAGTGGGGGCAGATGCGATTTTTTTGCCATTCGCAAAGAGATGGAGACCGGCTCCCTTGTCGTAGCGTGAGCCGTCCCGGTCCCATACGAGTGAGACGAGGTGACCCCGGTAGGGAACCTCATCGAGGGCAAAGTAGTCCCAGTCCTCTGGAATGAGGGGGTCGACAGTGAGGGTGTCCTTGTCCTCAAGAATGAGACCGCACAACCCGGTAATGATCAGGTCGACAAATCCAGAGTGAAAGTAGTGTTCGCTCCGATTGTAAAAGTCGTGATGATCCCAGCTTCCGGTATCAGGGTGAAGAGCTTCGGCAATGTAAGGCTTACCATTCTTGCGATGGGAGCGAGCGTAAATATGGAGCAGTTTGTAGTAATCCTCCCGGGAAACATGATCCTGACTGTAGTTGTGAAGAAGGTTGGCGAGACCTTTGAGGGTCTGGGTGGTGGCAAAGGGCCAGCTCTGTCCGCTCCACCAGCAGCAGCTGTTCTTAAGGAGGAACAGGGGGTCGTTTCGCTCCACGGTGACGGGGCCGAAGTCCGCGAAAAAATAGGCCGGGTCCATGAGGAATTTCCAGGCTTCCTCGTATCCCGGGTCTGGGAGGTTAAAGGACCAGGGGACATACCCGGCCTCTTCACGGCCGTGGGGACTTCCGGCAAATTTACCGGTTTCATAGATCCGGGTATTTTTTTGGATGCGGTTGCCTTCTCCGTCTTCCTCATCGTCCCGGAACATGGCGAGAAAGAATTTGCGCCGGGGGTCCCAGAGTTGCTTCTGCATAGTGTCCTTCAAGGCTTCGGCCTGCTTCTCATAGCTGGTGGCAGCATCTTGGTCGCCGAGGAGGCGGGACATCCTTGCGAGAGCCTGGAGGTCAGCCCACATGTAGCTGTTGAAACTGGGGCGGTAACTTGGAGCCCCCGAGAGAATATTTTTCGTCTGGCGGCTGGCGATATTGAACTCCATGCCGTCGTCATGGCCGACCTGCCAGAACATGCCCGCTTCCTTGACCCATGACCTGCCTGTCCAGCTATCGAGGTTTTTTCTTAGATCAGGAAGGAGGTCCGCAAGAAATTTCTGGTTGGGGTGCACCAGATGAGTGGCCCATGCCGAGTCTGCCATCCAAGCGGAGTAGCGCTGAGGCTGAGCCCCTGGGGTACGGAACCAGTAGCGAGCGTAATCCCGGACGTAGCGCGGGTTATGTAACCAGCGAGCCTCGTAGAACTGGTGGCCACTCGGGCAGGCAATCGCTCCATAAGCGCCCGACCAGAAAGGGCGGTTGATGAATTCCGTCCACAGGTAGCCAGTGGTGGGTGATCCGTAGGTCAGGTGTTTGCTGATCAGTTCCCATCGGTAATAATAGGTGGTGTTAATTTCCCCGTCAGGGGTATCCAAGAAGGGAATGTTGTCCTCGAACCAATCAAAGTCGCGATTGTCCCAGAAGCTCTGGGCCTCAAGAAGTTCTCGCTGGTTAAGAATGGGCGCCCCTCCGGCAGGGAAACAGGGGGTGAGAAGGGCCAAAAGCAGGGAAAGGAACAGTCGGTGCATCACCCACGACTAGGGAGAGGGAAAGCCGTCAGCAATCCCAATTTTAGCCCTGAACTTCACTTCGCCATGATCAGATGATGATCCTCTCATTGCCATAGAGCAATGATCCTGAATTAATCAGGAGTCGATGAGGCTTTTTTCATGTGTGGTCATCTTTCTCGGCGGTTTGCTGACCGCGGAAGGGAAGGTAGAATA
Source organism: Roseibacillus sp. (assembly GCA_029242545.1). Taxonomy (GTDB): domain Bacteria; phylum Verrucomicrobiota; class Verrucomicrobiia; order Verrucomicrobiales; family Akkermansiaceae; genus Roseibacillus_B. The sequence continues at coordinate 4,173 of JAQWTV010000110.1, read as the reverse complement.
CAATAGAGAGGTTCTGCCGATTCTGACTGCAAAGTGCCTTGCCTGCCACGGACCGGACGCTTCGCAACAAAAGGCGGACTTGCGACTCGATGACCCAGAGGCAGCATACATGGAGCGTGATGGGCTGCGTGCGGTCGTTCCGGGAGATCCGGATCAGAGTGAGCTGGTCCATCGGATTTTTTCAAAGGATGAGGATGAGGTCATGCCCCCGCCAGGGGAGGGAACGGCATTGACTGATGCCGAGAAGGAGATAATCGAGCGGTGGATCAGTGAGGGGGCTCAATACGAGCGCCACTGGGCCTTCCGGTCCCCGGTCAAGAGAGCACTTCCGGGTCTGAAGGGCGGGACGGCGCAGGTCATCGATGCCTTTGTAGGGGAGACGCTTTTCCAGGCTGGATTCGAACTGCAGGAGGAAGCCGCGAAGGAGGCGCTTATCCGGCGCGTGTCGATCGATCTAACGGGCCTTCCTCCCAGTATCGAGGAGATAGATGCCTTTATCGCTGACCAGTCGCAGGAAGCGTATGGCAGGGTTGTGGATCGTCTGCTGGGTTCTCCTCGTTACGGGGAGCGCATGGCAACCTGGTGGTTGGATGGTGCGCGGTACGGGGACAGCCACGGCTATGATAATGATCTCGAGAATGCTCAGTGGCCGTGGCGGAACTGGATTATTGAATCCTTTAACGCCAACCAGCCCTACGACCAGTTTGTGACTTGGCAGCTGGCGGGAGATCTCATGCCAGATGCCAGCGATGACCAGATCGTGGCCACCGGATTCAACCGGAACCATCGAATCCAGACCGAGGGGGGAGCAATCGAAGAGGAGTGGCGCACGGAATACGTCATGGATCGGGTGGAAACCATGGGGTCGGTGTTCCTTGGGTTGACGCTGAGTTGTGCTCGCTGCCATGACCACAAATATGACCCCATCAGCCAGAAGGAGTTCTATCAGCTTTTTGCGATGTTCGATGGGCTGAATGAAAAAGGGTTTATCAATAATCTAAGGGGCAGTGCCGAACCTCGGCATCGTTATCGGAGGAGCGATTTTGAAGCAGCGGTGAAGAAGCTTGAAACGGAGATCCCGGACGCGAAGGCCCGGAGTGGCAGGGTAAAGGATCTGGAAGCAGCTCATCCGCATGTCATGGTGATGCGCGATGAAGTGGATCGGAAGGCGTTTATCCTCAAGAGGGGGCAGTATGATGACAAGGGTGAGGAAGTAGATCCTGGGCTGCCGGAGGCGTTCTCTCCGGTCCCGGAGGGAGAGAGCCTGACTCGTCTCGATCTGGCGAGGTGGCTGGTTGATGGAGAGCACCCGTTGACATCCCGGGTCTTTGTGAACCGGATCTGGGAGCAGTTCTTTGGGACTGGTATCGTCAAAACTTCCGAAAATCTGGGACGTCAAAGTGACTGGCCGAGTCACCCTCAACTCCTTGATTGGATTGCAGTGGACTTTGTGGAGTCTGGCTGGGACGTCAAAGGGCTCATCAGAGCAATAGTCATGAGCCGGTCCTATCGCCAAAGTTCTATAATTGATGAAGAAAGGCTCCAGCGTGATCCGGAGAACCGCTTGCTGAGTCGGGGGCCGAGAACAAGGTTGCAGGCTGAGATGTTGCGTGACCAGGCTCTCTTTATTTCAGGTCTCCTGGTAGAGCGGGTCGGAGGTCCGAGTTGGTGGGTGTATCAGCCGGCTGGACTCTGGTTGGAAGTAGAAAAACGAGGAACCTTCGAGCAGGATCATGGGGAGAAGCTCTATCGGCGTAGTCTTTACTCTCGCATTCGGAGGACAGTGGCCCCGCCCAGTATGCTTCTCTTTGACATGCCCAGTCGGGAGATGTGTTCGGTGAAGAGAACCTTGACCAATACTCCTTTGCAGGCCCTCGCCCTCTTGAATGAGGTGACCTATGTCGAGGCTGCGAAGAAATTTGCGGAGCGCATGATGACTAAGGGAGGGACGCCGGGGGAGAGAATCGCATGGGGGTTTCGCTGTGCCACTTCCCGGGTGGCTGAGAAGGAGGAGCTGGAGATTCTGGTGAAGGGATATGAACGGCGGGTGGAGCGCTATCGCAGGGATGGCAAGGCTGCCGAGGATTTACTGGGGCAGGGAGAATCTAAGGTCGGGGCTTACCTTTCCAAGCCGGAGATGGCGGCCCTGACAACGGTGGCGAATGTCATCCTGAACCTTGATGAAGTGATTAACAGATGAAGGAGAGTAGTGGAAATAGAGACCTGAGTGGGACAGAGGTGGGAGAGTTAGGCGAGAGTTTAAGGCTTCTCGGGCGACGCTCCTTCCTGCAGAACTCCGGGCATGGGTTCGGCGCGTTGGCCCTCGGTTCCCTCCTTTTTGATAAGGAAGGAAGGGCTGCCACAATACCACCGGAAAATGCCAAGGTCCGGCGGGTGATCTCTCTCTTCATGTCAGGCGGGCCTTCCCAGATGGACCTGCTTGATCCTAAGCCAGGACTGGAAAAAGAGAGAGGTAAGGAATTGCCCCCATCGGTGCGGGGAGAACAGAGAATCACCACCATGACATCGGGTCAGAAGGAACTGCCGGTTCTGCCCAGTCCATTCAAGTTCTCCGCTCATGGACAATCGGGTCTGGAATTGAGCGAGTTGCTCCCGCATTGGGGCGATGTAGCGGATGACCTGTGTATCATTCGCTCCATGAAAACCGAGGCTATCAACCATGATCCCGCCATCACCTTTTTCCAGACCGGGTTCCAGCTAGCCGGGCGACCCAGTATTGGGTCCTGGGTTTCTTATGGGCTCGGCGCTTTGAACAGGGACCTTCCCGCATATGTTGTTCTCACCTCTCGGTCGACCTCTGGAGGAGCTCAGCCCCTCTATAGCCGATTGTGGAATTCCGGGTTCCTGCCCGCCGAGCACTCCGGGGTGAAGCTGCGCAATACCGGGGACCCGGTATATTTCCTCGAGAACCCTCCGGGTATCGATCGCGGAATCCGAAGGGATACTCTTGATGATCTCCAGAGACTCAATCAGAAGCGGCATGCGTTCATTGGGGATCCTGCTATTGAATCACGGATCGCTCAGTATGAGATGGCTTTTCGCATGCAGGCAAGTGTTCCAGAATTAGCGGACATCTCGAAAGAGCCGGAACACGTGTTGAAGCTCTATGGACCCAACGTGGGAAAACAGGGGAGTTTTGCGAGGAATTGCCTGTTAGCCCGCCGTCTGGCCGAGCGAGACGTTCGCTTCATTCAGCTTTTCCACATGGGATGGGATCAGCATGATAAGTTAAAAGAGACCCTCTCCCGCCAGTGTCGGGATACCGAACAGCCAGTTGCCGGGTTGATCAAGGATCTTAAACAGAGAGGCCTCCTAAAAGATACTCTTGTTGTATGGGGTGGAGAGTTTGGGCGAACCACCTACGCGCAGAAACCCGGTAACGCTGCTGGCCGTGACCACCATCCCGGCTGTTTTACTCAGATGCTGGCAGGGGCGGGTGTGAGGGGCGGTCATGTCCATGGTGCGACCGATGATTACTGCTACAATGTAACTCAGGACCCCGTGCATGTCCACGACCTGAATGCCACTCTGATGCATCTCCTCGGAGTGGACCACAAGCGACTCACCTTTAAATTCCAAGGGCGCGATTATCGTCTTACTGATGTCCATGGTCAGGTCGTAAAGAAAATCCTCACCTGAGAAGATTCCATGTCGAAGATTATCTGTTTTGTTGTGCTGGTGCCTGCCAGTCTAGTTGCTCGCTCCGAACTCCCTGTTGAGAGGAATGGAAGAGTATTTCTTCCCCCGGCGGGTGGGTCGTCTTTAGATGTCAGGGAGGGAGCTTGAAGTCTGCTTAAGAGGTGTCTCCTGTCCTTACGGGAAAATCTCCCAGAGCTTTGAGGCCTCAGTTTTCTTAATCATCGAACGATAGTTAGAAAAGATGACACTCTCGCTTGTTCTTTCTCTGGTGAATTGATTTCTTCGCCTTTGCTATCTTTCTCCCGGATCGATTATAATAGAAGAGAGTGTTTATAATGTTCAGTATCCTTTTGTTCTATTCTAATATAAGTATTAAAACGATAGAGTGACGTTAGAATGAAAGCGAAAATTGGAAATCCCAACGAACCATGGTGTCCGGTCTGTGAGGATCATACGGACTATCATTTAAAAGAGATAAGGCCTGGTAAAACTAGAGCAATGTATACTTGTAAT
>JAQWTV010000098.1 GCA_029242545.1 Roseibacillus sp. | reverse complement strand
ATGCTCAAGGAACAAGCTGTAGTCTATCGTCACAAAATGATATCCTTCCTTGCTAGCGGTAATGGTGGATGAGGCGACGCCCTGCGCCACACCCACAAATGGCTTTACAAACTTCGTGCGCTACGATGTCGAGTAACGCTGCAAAACACCTTTCTTACTAAAGAAGAAATCGGCGGTAGTGATTTGATTATTCAATCCTCCAGCAACGAGGCCGACGAAAGGAATGAAACTCGCCGCACTCATAGTTGACTGTGTATTGTAAAAGGTCCATTGGCTGTCCTGGCTTGCATAGTTGACATCGTGAGGTTGGCCAAAGCCCTTATAAACGTCTCTCTTGGTGGATTTCCCCCTCTCAAGTTCTGCGAATCTGCCGAAGTCTTGAATGGAAGTATTGCCTTGGTTAACAGCACAGGAACTGAGTAAAGCCACAGGGAGAATTGCAGCGAGTAGAAACATGGATTTCATATTGACCTATCCTTTGGGTGGGAACCCTCCCTTCTGTCAAGAAGACCTTCTCCAGATTCCCACAACCCGTGACCATTAGCGCGGCAAACAGCGGGAGGAGGAACAGGACTTTCATCCCGCCACCCTAGTTAATCCAACGAAGGGCGCGCCATTGCAAAAAGGTGCTACCTTTGTAAGGCGACTACCTAGGCGCAGTGGGCAAGCGCGGGCCTTGCGGCTACCGCGGGTGGCGTGGTAAGGGCAAGGTTAGTCTGCCCGTGCCCCTGGGGAGTCAGACAGACGGAATTATTCGCGCCAAAAAATCCGTCCAGCGATCGCAAAGCTTAACCATGCGGAGCCTATGAAGGCAGCCGCAAGGATGCCTCCACTGACCTCTTCAATTAAGAGTAGATCACTTGAACTCGGGATTAGAAAAACTCCCGCCGTAAGCAACCAAGTAAAAGCAAGGAGTAAGACCGGGAAGGCAGCGGCGGCTGTGGCTAGATATGCCAACATAGGGAGAGATTCGCGCCAAAAAATCCACCCGGCGATCGCAAAGCCTAACAATGCAGAAGCTACGATCATAGCTAGTGGAATAGACTGAATAACCAAGTCATTTGAAATCGGAAACACTACGACGAATATTGCAAGTGGAAGGGATCCGAGGCTGGTTTTACCTAGCGAGGCAAAACTGATAAGCGACGCCAGAAAGAGAACAGTGCCTGTGGCAACATATCCTAACATTTTGGGGAACTTCATCCAATCAACCTATCCAATCCTACGACAGACAAGCCATTGCAAAAAGGTGCTACCTTTGTAAGGCGACCCCATCCGCAGTCGGAAAGCGGGGAGAGGGTGATTGTGCGGGACGGGTTTCGCGCTTGCACCCGATACCAGCTACCACGGTGACAAGGATTAGAATCCCAGGGCGAGATCTGCAGGAGAAGGTGAGGGCAGGCCCTGATCTGCAGCTTGGAGGATTTGATGGAATCCCAAGCAGCGTCCGGGTCCCGGCATTAAGCGTAATGTGCAGAAAGGAATGGTCTTCTGGAGCTTTTCCAGATACCTAATAGCTTTGGAAAAGGAAAGTGTACAAAGATGAGCAAGGTCACATATATTCAGGTCATTAACTTCAATCTCTCGGGTATCACCCGAGATGATTTTATGGGTGTTGCAGATGAGGTGGCACCGAATTTCGCCGAGCTTCCGGGGCTGATCTCAAAAGCGTGGCTGAGTGACGAAGCGACTAACACCTACGGAGGGGTCTACTACTGGGAAAGTCAGAAGGATTGCGAGGCCTACCGCTCCAGTGAGCTCTACGCTCAGGCCCTTGCGAATAATCCCAACTTCACCAACTTATCGGATAAGGGATTTAATGTCCTGGAAGGTCCGAGCCAGGTGACCCGCTTATGAGGCAATGAGCGAGCCGGCCCGTCATACGCGTGACCAGCAAGACCGGGCCTTGTGGCGGCCGGGGGGGCGGCGAGGGGCTACGGTAATACTGTTAGAGTCAATCTAGGTGCCACTCTTGTGTCCCTCAGGGCCTTGGTGTCGGCGTCTCACCATAGCCTCGTGCGTTTTCTGCCGTCCCAACCTCTTCGCCTTTGCTGTTCCAGTATCTCGCGGAAACTCTTTTGCCGTCTTTGTAGGTTCCTTCGAGCAACTTGCGCAGCGACTAAGGTATATGGCAAAGATTCCCCCAGGTGGTTGGCTGATAAAACTAGGGACACCGTTACGTTCCGTATTAATAAGGGAGCTGAACGGACCTACGCCAACGATAGCATCGTGCGGATTGAAAAAGCCAAGGATCAACACCCGATGCCCAAAAGTATACTGCGCTAACAATCCTCTCTTCCTGCCGCGCCGTCCCCGGTAGCCACAAGCCCCGTTCTTGCTCACTACGCCTAGACGATGGTAGGACTTAGGTATGAAGAAACTCCTCCTGCTGTTCGCTGCGCTTGTTCCCTCTGTAGTTGTGTCGGGGTGCGTTTCTATAGAATACGATAATGCCGGTGGATTTCCATCGCTGGATTTTTCCAGAGTTTTCTTCGTTCTCTTCTTAATCCTTGGTTGCGGTCTTGTCGCCCTCGCTCTGCATAAATGGCTTTGAGTTCACGCAGGAGGAACTGGAGAGCGGTTGGGAAGAACTGCAGGAATACGACGAAGGCTTGACTGACTTTGAGTTGGAGGTGGTGAGTGGCGGTGGTAATCGCAGAAATGGCGACTCCTAACCTCACCCCGCCCAGATCCGCGTGGATTGCGTCTAGGCAAAGGTCCTGTCAAAGTGTTGTAGAAAGGCGGAGTAGGTTATGCGTTATGTCAGGGCACACCTGTTCCATACCTGTCTCTACGGATTGCTCCGCGTCGCAACTGCCAGAAAACTCTGAAACACCGCGACCTAGAGAGACAGCACCTGCTTGCCCAATTACGCGTTCACTATCATTTGAGGTGGGCAAACAGAAATCCAGTCACCTGGGGATTCCGTCTCTACTACTCATATGCTTGTCGGCCGTTTTAGTGAATAACGCACGCTGCCACATCCCGTTGCCGAGAATCCGGACAGACCTCCCTTTTGTTGAGCGGTGGTCAGTAGCGAACCGCTACCACCTTTATCTCATGGGTTGTCCAAGGCCGCGCCCAACAGGAAGGACTCCTTAGCCTCAATCTCCAACAGGGAGCTGCAGCGAGGACCAAAAAACGCGCCTTTGTCACTGCTGTAGGCACCTCAAAATGGGCCTGATTTTGCGTCCCGCCGAAAAAAAGTTGGTAGACTTCTGGCAGACTTCGCCGTAAGTCGTTGATAATTATGGCGGAGCGGACGGGACTCGAACCCGCGACCTCCGGCGTGACAGGCCGGCGTTCTAACCAACTGAACTACCGCTCCGCGTTCAGTGGCGCGAAAGCTAGGGGCAGCAGGCCTGACTGGCAAATCTAAAATCTGGAATCGGCGCCATCATTCGACTCTATTTGGTATTACCCGAGGCTCGCGAGCCGAGCCGCCGCCGATTCCAGACTCTCACGGTCCTCTACGGCCAGAATCTCTGCCTTTTTTTCTGTATCAATGCGACCCATGAGGCCGGATAGCACCTTCCCAGGACCAAGCTCAATAAAAAGCCGGTGACCTTTGGAGAGGAGCAGATCCATGGATTCCGCCCAACGCACCGAACCCGTAACCTGTGCGGCCAAGGTCTCTCGAATCTCACTGGGACTTGATGCCTCCGTGGCGGAAAAATTGCTGATTACCGGAATACCCGGCTGCCCCACTTCAGCCCCCGCCAGCGCTGCTCCAAGCTTTGTCTGAGCTCCCGTCATGAGAGCAGAATGGTAAGCGCCTGCCACCTTAAGCTTCCGGCCCATTCGGATCCCATTTTCTTTGGCCCGGGCTACCGCCTGATCAATCCCCTGGGAGCTCCCCGAAAGAACAATTTGCCCGGGGGAATTAAAATTCGCTACGTCCACTTCGCAATCCTCGGCCAACTGCCGCACAGCATCTTCCTCTCCCCCGATCATGGCCGCCATGGCACCATCGGTGACCTCACAAGCCTCATCCATGAACAATCCCCTCTGCGCTACAAGACGGAGACCCTGCTCAAATCCGAAAGTGCCGGCCGCGGTGTGGGCCGTCATTTCCCCCAGGGACAATCCTGCCGCAGCAACTGGCTGCAGGCTGGGCACCCTTTCCTTGAGAACTTCCAGAAGGGCAAGCCCATGAACAAAGAGAGCAGGCTGACAATTGGCTGTCTTCGTCAAATCCTCTTCCGGACCCTCAAACACAAGAGAACTCAGGGAACGCTCGAGAATTGCGTCTGCTTTCTCGAAGGCCATAGCTGCCGAGGGAAACTCCTCGGCAAGATCCCTCCCCATCCCAACGTGTTGCGCTCCCTGCCCCGCAAACAACAATACCGCTTCAACCGGACTCGTGCTCATCTCTTCTCCTCATACGGAATGCCCCCGAAAGATCCAGTCCATAGTGCCCTTCTAGGACTTCCGCAGCTCGACGAGCACCTCTCGCAGCTCTGGCCCGAGGGCTTGCAGTAATTCCTCAGCCCGGGCCATGGATTGCTCCTCCCCTACCTCAAAGGACTCCAGCGTGAGCACTCGATCGAACATTCTCTGCTCGCTGCATGTGGGATCCACCCGGCCACCTACCGCAATCACCTTCTTCCCGTGCTCTCGAGCTATACGCGCGACTCCGGCCGGGGCTTTTCCTTGAAAAGTTTGCTCATCGAGCGACCCCTCCCCCGTTATCACGACGTCACAAGCTGCTACAAGGCCCGACAGATTAAGCGCTTCAGCGACCATTTCGAAACCATGACGCAAGCGCGCTCCGGCAAATCCCAGCAGCCCGAATCCTAGCCCTCCTGCGGCACCCGCACCGGGAGTTTCCGCTAACACCCCGTGCCCGGTGACCTCTACCAAACGAGTCAACCCATCCTCCAAAATGTGTCGAGCCTCTTTCCCGGCACCCTTCTGAGGCCCATAGACCATCGTTGCTCCTTTCGGCCCAAGTAAGGGATTCTCCACATCACAGGCCACCTCAATCGGAGGAAGCTCAATCATTCCACCGGCGTCAACTTCCACCAAAGATGCCAACGAAGTTGGAACCGGCTCAAGCTCGCCCCCCTGCTCATCACGAAACTTCACACCAAGCCCCGCGAGCACCCCCATTCCGCCATCATTGGTTGCACTCCCACCGATCCCGAGAAAGATCCTGCGCACTCCCTGCTCGACAGCATTCCGGATCATCGATCCGGTCCCGAGAGAGGAAGAGCGCAAAACGTCGCGGGATTCAATTGGGATTCGGTGCAAGCCGCTTGCTTCCGCCATCTCCATCACTGCTTCATCCTCCCCCCGCTCATTGGATACGATCCCGTAACGCACTTCTATCGGCCTTCCCAGAGCGTCCAGAGATTCACAGGAATGCCATTTCCCGCCACGCGCCATCACCATTGACTCTGCGAAACCTTCTCCCCCATCCGCCACCGGACACACACCCACCTCAATGGACGCATCGGCAGCCCCCAGACCTTCTCGCAACGCCTCACAGGCCTCCTTAGCCGACAAGGAGCCTTTGAATTTGTCGCAGGCAATGAGAATTCGCATTTTGGGAATTTTGAGAGCCTTGATATCCTCTTGTCGCCGGTTTTGAAGTCGCAACTTGATTGTCTTCCTCCTGCCCGGTCTACCTGGAGCCTTCGCCTTCCGGAGGCATATGTTTGGATAGAAATCCATCAACTGCCTCTATCGTGGGAGCAAACCATTCCTTCATATTCCAGAACGGATGCGGAGCGCCGGGAAGAATGAGAAAATCATGAGGGATTTTGTGGGCCGTGAGGCGAGCCCTGAATTCCTTATGGCGCACCCCCGGACGATCAAGTTCACCATCAATGAAGAGCATGGGGGGCGAATGCCTGCCCACATGAGTCTGGGGCGACGCCTCCTCGTAAATACCCGTCTTCTGCCCTGGTAACGCGCCACCCATAAAGGCGATAATGGCATCCCCTTCCGATTTAGCGGCGGCCTTCTCAACGCGCTCCACGATATGAGGAAGAAGAAGACTCATGGGTCCGCACATCACCACCGAGGCCTGAACCCTGGAGGAGACGCTCCGATAATCCCCCTCTCCTTCAAACCGAGCAATCCCATTGGTCGCCCCCATGAAGCCGGAAAGGCGCCCACCTGCAGACCCCCCCATCGTTGCAATTCGCTTCGGATCGATCCTGAACCGCTTCGCATTTCCCCGAGCCCATCGAATCGCAGCCTTGCAGTCGTGCACAGCGGCAGGAAATGGTTTTTCCCCGCTGAGGCGATATTCCGGAACAATGCAAACGTAACCGCGTTGAGCCAGCGCCTGGGCAACCGGAGCGAATATCCCGGGGCGCCCGTTCTGCCACCCTCCACCGAAATAGATGACCACTGCCGGGAACGGGCCCTGCCCTGCCTCGGGCCGGTAGAGATCCAAAGTAAGACGGCGGCGCTTATTTCGGTCGACATGCGTAAACTGAACGCGCCCTTCCCGAACAACCCCCTCGTGCATGTCAGGCTTAACCCGCGTGCGATCATGAGCCTGTGCGTTCAACAGGGAGCAGAGACCTACCGCGGTCAGAATGACTGAGAGAGTGGCTACCAGTTTCATTGAAGTCGCAACGGTCCTAGACCTGACCAGTGACAAGCGCAATCACAAGCGCCAACGGAATCACTCCCTGAACCCTGAGAACCTTCCGGGCATTGCCATAATGCATGAGGTCCTGCCCCTGCCACCGGAAGAGCTTTCTGGCATTGCCATAGCTCATCACGTAAGTGCCATCCCACTTATAGAGCTTCTTGCCGGTGCTGTAGACCATGAGGTAGGTGCCATCCCACTTATAGAGCTTTCTACCACTGGGAAAATGACTGATATATTGGCCATCCCACTTCAGTAGCTTCCTGCCGTCAGAGTGAGATCGGAGATGCATCCCATCCCAACGGTAGAGCTTTTTCCCACTCGCGGGTTCCATCACGATGGAATCCGCTCGTAAAGCAGCCCCGGGAACCAGAAGAAGGAGAAGGGTTGTGAGGATCTGTCCAAGTTTCATGCAGCCAGATTCCTAATATCTTTGGCTTAATGAAGCCAGCTCCCTGTGCGCCCCCACCTTTTGACCGGTCTATTTCTCCTGCTTTTCAGAATAATCACCGAAATAAAAAATCGGCTCCCTTGATCACGGTTTAGTAATTAACAGGCAGTCAATCAACGGAGTGAGATCCAAGGTCCTGCATCACAGACAACTTTAGAACCAAGGCCTCCGCGATCTCACTCCCTTGAGAACACTGCCTCATTTTTTGACCTCGATCAGGAAGAAGGACCTTCCTCCGAGGACCCCAAGGCAGAACGGATGGCGGAGGAAGCGGTCTCCCCCAGCAACTTGTATGCGGGGCTGGTCCAATGAAAGCGGTCTCCCTTGGCGAGATGACGCTTCGCCACCAAAAGGGTGTAAAAGTCGCTCACCGGAATACCTGCGGCCCGCATCACTTCGTCTGCCATTTTGTTGTGTCTTACAATCACAGGGTCCACTTCGGGATCGAGGCGAGAGGTATCGCCTTTCATGGTGACCGGGGTGCTAGTGGCCCAGATCAGCCTTGCTGAAGGGACCTTTTTCTTGAGCACTTCGACATAAGCCCTCGTGAGAGGCCGAAATGTCCCCTCCTTGATCCGGCCTTCGGTCCACCCATGTAATCCCATGTTGAAGTGGACCACATCGTAGGGCCCGTTTTTTTCGAGGAGATCAGCGAGAAGAGCATTCGTGTTCTCTGACTGCCAGTGCGGATTGACCCAGGCATCTATATCAGCCTCTCCCTCGAGGGATTTTATCACGGCCTTCCGATAGCCACTCAGAATGGAATCCCCAATCAGAAGCACCCGGGGACGACCCTTCTTCAGTGTCTGCGCCCTGTCCAAGCGCCAGCCCTTGCCTTCTACCAGCTGGCGTGCACCCGGCACATGGGAAACCGCCCCGGTTTGCTCTCCAGTGTAAACTCTCAGGAGGACCGACTTATTTGTGACCCTCAAACCAGGAATCGTAATCAAACCCTTATCGTCGGCCCGGCTCTCTCCTTTGCTCCCACCGAATTCCCAGCGAAATTTCACCCCCGCAGCTAGCTTGAAATTCTGGAGCCGCCGAAGACTCACATCGACCACCGACTCCCGCGGAATAGCAAAGCGGGTCTTCAGACTTTCTGAGGTCACCAACGAGAGTGAGATGACGACCCTGTCAGCTATATCCTCCCTAGTTTTCCACCGGAAGAAACCATTGATCTGGCCTGCCTCCATACTCTTGAGGTTGTTCGGCCACGGAAGAGCACTATTGCCGGTGGCCTTTGTGAATACCGGATAAGCCTCGTCCTTTCGGACGCTCAGCCAGTCAAAGGAATCGATCAGATCATTTACGGTCTTGATTCTCTCCGAATTGTTAGCGTGCCCAAAAGGACCCCAATAAAACATTAGCGCATACCTCCGCTTCTCCATGGCCTCGAAAAACTCACCATGACCGGCAGACCATCCGTCATTCTGGGCCGAATAATTAATGCAGATCGGTGGATCAGGAAGAACCGTTCCCGCTGGGATCTCTTTGGGAGGAAAAAAGAGACGCTCTGCAACATGCTCTACCCCTGCCGGGACATTCGCTTTGATCGCCGCAAAGACGTCACCGTGCCTCATTCCGATTCCAAGAGTCCCACTCCCACCCATGGAATTACCAGAGAGGTAGACTCTCTCCGAATCGATCTTGAAGCGCTTGATCGCCCACTGCACTGAGTCGATCACCCTCTTTTCAACAGGCATCGTATCCCCACCAGAATTTCTCTCCCTCAAACCTTTATCCCGGCGATGCATGCCTCCCCACCACCAGTCACGACGATTCTTCCGGCAATCAAGATACAGGGCGTAGTGATCGTCCGGAGACCGATAGATGTCATGATTCCCCACAGTTTTGGTGCAATTCACGCAGGAAAAAACGTCATGACCAGCGGAGTGTAGAACCACATAAAGCGGCGCGTTCTTTCTCGCCTCCCGAGGATGAATGACTACCAACGCATCTTCTTGGGGCGTCTCATAGCCCCACTCCGCACGCACTCCGTGGCGGAACGTTTCGGTCTTACGCTCGTTGAAGGCTTTGCTCTCTGAGGGCTCCGATGGCGGCCAGGACGGAGCGCTGATTACCGTTCCCGCGGACCACAAAAGAATTAAAATACTGCGAAGGCTCATTCCCGAGCTTCCGTTGAACATGGGACCCGTGCAACCCCTCAGCACAGAACTGCCACCTTTCTCATAAAGTTCTGCCGGTAAACAGCTTGTGTCGACAGAGGACCAAGACTCCAGCCACTCGCCAGTTTGCAGGCTCGCGCTCAGCCCGAAAAGGGACTTAAAGCAGGGCGGGTTCGTTCGGCGCCTCGCCAAATTGCACACCTCCACAACAGCAGACAATTCTCCGAGAGCGTGGCTAAAAATCCTCCTGCCAACACAAACACGACTCCTGAGCCCGCCCTGGGATGCCCACCGTTGCCTCCCGTACGCTACCACGATCTCGACGCCTTAAGAGCCTTCGCGATGCTCCTCGGCATCGTGCTACATGCGGTTCTCTCCTTTAACCAAACTCCGATCTGGCCTGCCCAGGATAAATTCCAGGACGCTGACTTTCAGATTATCAACAACTCCATTCATGGTTTCCGAATGCAGTTGTTCTTTCTCGTGAGTGGGTTCTTTGCCTGCATGATGTGGCTGAAGCGGGGAACTCTGGGCCTGATCTGGCATCGATTTAAACGTATTTTGCTCCCTCTTTTCGTATTCTCTCTTTTCATTATTCCGGCCCTCACGCATATGCCCAAGCTGGCGGAGCAAAAAAAAGAGGCCGCCTTGGAATCCTCGCAGTCCAACCCTCAGGACCGGACACGAAAATCCACGGCATCGATCTGGGATGCCGCCAAGGAAGGCGACCTTGATCGCATCCAGGAACTTATCGCCGCGGGGGCCAAGATCAACCGTGCCAAACCCGGGCTCATTCGATCCACACCCCTTCATAACGCCTCTGCGACTGGGGAAACCGAGCTCATTTCCTTCCTTCTGGATTCCGGCGCAAAGGTCGATGCTAGTGACAACAACGGAGCCACCCCCCTCCACTGGGCGGCACTAATGGGACAGACCACATCCACCCGTCTTCTTCTTGAGGCCGGGGCTTCTCCCAACCTGAAAGACAAGGACGGCGAGACCCCGATTCAGTCCGCCCAAACTTCCCGAGATCTCACTCAGATGGCGATCTGGATGCTCAAAATGCCCCTCGAGATTGACACCGTGATGTCAGGGAGGCGAGAGGTGCAGTCCCTGCTTCGTGGCGAGCCGATAGGCCTCTGGACGAAAATCGGAAGCTTTTTCCAACGAAACTATCTGAGCAAATTCTTCGGGAATAAGATCGTCCTCCATCACCTTTGGTTTCTATACGATCTCTTTCTACTTTGTGTCGGCTTCGCTCTTCTCCTCGGACTTGCCCGTGTCCTTGGCCTCCCTGTCAGGGCGATTGCACTCAAGTGCGCCTCTCGCCTTAACGCTAACCCACATCGGACCCGGTGGAAAAGTCTCCCCCGAAGAGCTGGAATCATTGGACTAGGCGTCCTCGCCCTTCTTCTGATTCTTGAAACCTACCGTAGTCAGGATGAAATGGGCACTGGCGAATTCGGGCCCCAGACTGCGGTATTCCTCAACGCGGAGCCCCTTCCTGCTGTTCAAGTCGTCACCGACGATGTCATTCGCACTCTCCGACGAAAAGGCCTGACAAAAGAGGCCCTTTCCGCCCTTCGTGATGCTGGAATTTCCGAGGCCGCTATTGAAGAAGCCAGAGCCGTGGCAGCGGATACCGGTGGGCGTCTGAAGCGGGATGCGGCAAAGCAACTAGGCTCCTCAAGCAGCCTGGGTGTTCACGTGGGAGAGCTCTGGACCCACCTCGGGGGCCTTCCATCTCATCTCAGGGGGGAGAAGAACAAAACCTGGCGCTCAGCCCCACAGTATCTCGCTGACAATACTTTGGTGAATCGAATTCCTCTTGAAAATATCGCCTTCCCGCCCAAGCCCGCGTGGTGGAAACTCTGGCACTATGGCGTCTACTTCCTCGTTGGAGCCATCCTCTTTCAATACCGGAGGGTCCTCACCATACTCCGGTTTAGCTGGCCATTTTTCTTTGCTCTCGCGGTCATCACCTTTGCTCTCTCGCTCGCGGAAACGCGCAAAAGCATTCCGGATTTTATAAACTGGCTCGTGGCGGCCCTATCCCCTCTCGGAGATCTCGTAGATAATTCTGTCGATTGGTTTAATGGAGTCGACGGCAAATCGGCAAAGGCAAGAGGGTGGAAACTGACCAGCGCCGGCGTTCTCCTAACCACCTACAGCTGGCTGATGATCTTTGGATTCATCGGCCTCTTCAAGCTGATCTCTTCCAAGCCCCGGAAATGGATTCGATTCGTATCAAATTCATCCTACTGGCTCTACCTCGCTCATATGCCTCTCGTCGATGTGCTTCAGATCTGGGTCAGCGATTGGGGAGCGGGGTCTGATTTCTGGACCAGGGACAACCAATGGATTCTCATATCCCTGAAACTGAGCTTTGTCACTGTGACGTCGACCGCCCTTCTTCTGGGGTCTTACTTTCTGATCCAATACACTCCTGTCAGCACGCTGTTGAACGGAAAGCGAAAGCGGCTTTTCGCTGCGAAGTCCACTTCAACCGACCCAAGCAAGTCAGGCGACAACAAAACCAACAAGGACTTCGATGGAGACACCATGGTTCGGGCCGATACAAATTGAAGGCGTGCCGTCCTGAGCCTGAATTTTCGATGCCTCTTGATCCCGCTCCGTAGCCCTTTCGAGCGCGTCGTTAAAACTGGGAGTTTTCAGCAGGACAGGAGCCAGCTTCCTTCCCTCTAAAGACTTAAATTCTTGATAAGAACCTCAGGACTCCTGGTTGATGCGCCTGACCATGCATCACTCTGATCAATGATGGTATCGAACTTATGAATTAACGAAGGTTGGGGCCTCACAGTATGGTGAAGGAGTGAACGTCTGCACCACCAAGCGTCTTGGCATCTACCCTCTTAGAAGTAATCCCGCCGCCACATATCTCTCCTCTTCCTCAGCGAACAATAGAATCCCTGCACCGCAAATTTTCCGGAAGAAGCCCGGGAGAGAGAACACCCAAGACTCGGGTGACGCTCCATTGTCCGCCATTCACTCTTCCTTGTTCCGCCCACACTATCGTGGCATTGCCTCCCTGAACTGGGTCTGGTAATCGGAAGCATGAAAAATTCGCTTTTCGCCTTACTGCTTTTTCTTGCACTCCCCTTGATTACCCCGGCCCTCTTTGGCCAAAGTCTGACGAATGACACCTACACTCTGAGTCAGGGAGAGACACTGGTTGCGGATGGGAACGGAACTCCGGGCGTTCTCGAGAACGACTTGTTTTTACCCGACCTATCGCCTGCGGCAGCATGGGTGAAGCAGCAGCCTCAAAATGGCAGCCTGATTCTCAATGAGAACGGAACATTCAGCTACCAGCCACAACCCAACTTTTCGGGGACAGACGCATTTAGCTACCGTGCCTCACTTGGAAATCCGTTAACGGTCCTCTCTTCGCGAACGAACTGGCGGGCTTTCAGCCCTCTTGATGGTCGTCCGCCAGCTCTAGACACTCCGGGCTTTGACGATGCTTGGAACACTCTTGCCTTCAACGTTCCAAGATCTTGGGGGCGCGCTCGGGGACTGACCGGTTATGGCATGTTTGGTGATTCCAATAACGGCAACGGAATTATTTCCGGAGGCATTCCGCCCGAAACAAATCTTGGACTTCCCTTGAATGGACGGCGTTATACCGCCTATATGCGCACCGTGTTCAGCCTGGGCGAGTCCGGAACTTATCGGATAAGCGCAACATTGAGGAGGGACGATGGAGTCATTGCCTACCTCGATGGCAAAGAGCTTTTCCGGTCTTTTGAACCTGGGGCCCTTACCGCTAAGACCGCACCCGGGGGCTATTTCCTCATGGTAGAGGGAAGCAATCTCTCTTACGCGTTTGGTCCCGGTGAAACAGCTCAGAACGTGATAGATGTGGACGGTGTTGAGCTTTCAGAGGGAGAGCATTGTTTTGCGATGTCGATCCACAACGCTCAGTCCACCAATCAGCAAAATGCGGCTGCCAGCTCGGACCTCGGGGTTCAACTCGACACTCTTCAGTTGACCAAGACAGAACAGGCCGAGGTATCGATCGAGGTTCTACCCAGCCAAGGCACAGTTACCGGCGAACCCGACTGGTTCAGCATACAACCTGATACTGTCTTAGACACCGCTAACCATGACCGCAGTCTTTACTCCAATGACGGTTTATTAGATGAGAGCGGAGTCCCCTACCTTGAGATCCTAGAGCTACAAATTGATGATTCACAGGCGGAGGGCACTATCGTCGACTCTGATTCCCAGACTGGAAATTTTCAATTTGAGCCCACCGTAGGTTTCGAAGGGATGACGTCCCTGACTTATCGGGTAACGACAGAGAGTGGCCTGTCAGACCCAATCGATTTATTCATATGGGTCTCAAGCTCAGCCGCGTCGACCGAGATTACTCAGCACTCCATCTCAGTTGGCTCATCGCAGCAGTCGAACTTACTCCTGCCCATACCATTCTCAATTCCTGCTGCCAGAATCGTTGCGCAACCTGAAACGGGAACAGTTGCGGTAGCGAGCTTACGCGGCGCTACTCCCGGATGGTATGCCATCTACTCCCCCCCTGCGAACACAACTTATCTTCCAAGGACCGGATCAAATCAGTTCGTGGTCGAATTTCTTCCAATAGCAAACAACCCCACTTGGGTTCGGCTTCCTGTCCAAATCAACCTCATCAGCCCCATGCAAAACTGGCGAACGAGGACCTTCAATCAAGCGCAGCTTGCGGATAACTCAATCAGCGGCGCTCTCTCGGATCCCGATCGCGATCACTACTCCAATCTGATGGAATACGTTTTTAACAGTAATCCTCTCGACTCCGGCAGCTGGCCTTCCGCCCCTTTAACCATAGCAGGCACGGATTCTGATGCGATAGTCACCACTTTCCAACGGAGTCTCCCGGCAGACACCATGTGCGAACTTCAGATCAGGGGGGGAAGGCGACCCGGATTGGATAACTATCGGTGCTAACTACGGCCATCCCAACACCACTTTCCAGACAGGCTGGTTTACCAATCTCGGACGAGGGAACCAGTCCACCCTTCCTCGCGATCGGGCAGCAGCGATCTACCGTTATCGTTTCAGCTTATATCCTTGGGTTGCAGATGTTCCTGAGGGGCAGCCCTCTGGTCAGTAGAGAATGGGAAAGCACCCTGCTTCATCAAAAACAACGGGGTGAGATAGAGGTCGAAATTCGCCTTTGCTCTGGAGCTCGCCTCTGACTTTCCCTCTCGTTACCCCTCTCAAGATCAGGGCATCTGGAAAGAATCACCGAAGCTAACGCCTTCCTTTGGCATAATTGGCGCGCTTTTTGGGGAACATGACGGAGAATCATGTCCAAGCACCTGATCCCCGCCAACCTCCTCCCTTTCGCTCCCCTCAGGAAATCGCATCGACTATGAAGACTCTCTATCCCCACATCCTGGTTACTCTTATGGTCTCCCTCGGCGCTCTTCCTCTATACGCCGAACGACCCAAACCTCCCACTCGCTCATTCGACGACCCAGGCGCCCCTGAATTTATCCGACTCGATGATAGGGCTGGGGTAAATCCGCCAATTGATTCCGTCGGCAACTACTTGATTGGACCCAATTACCTGCCCGCCCCAGAACGCAAAATATCCAAGGAGACTCCCAGGGGAAAAATTTTCCAATTCACCATCGACTCTAAGACAACCAGCTTACTCAACCCTGGAATTGCGCGCAAGGTCTTCGGGACGATCGATCCCGACAACCCTCGGACCCTTTTGGTTGACACCCATGAGATCGACTACACTCGCCAAATAACAGTTTATGTAGCCTCTCAGTACAAGAAGGGCGAAAAAGCTCCTTTCATGGTCTGCCATGATGGCCCTAAAGGAAAACCTAACCAGGCAATCTTCAATATCCTCGACAACCTCATAGCCGAGAAGCGAATTCCCCCGCTGATTACAATTATGGTGGCCAACGGAGGAGGCGACGCTCAGGGCCACCAACGAGGCAAAGAATACGATACCATGTCAGGACTCTATGCCGATTACATAGAAAAGGAGGTTCTGCCCCTCGTAGAGAAAAACTGCAGCGTCACCCTAACTAGCAATCCAGATGGCCGGGCGGTCATGGGTAATAGCTCGGGCGGATCGGCTGCGCTCATCATGGCCTGGTACCGAACCGAACTCTACCGGCGAGTACTCACCACCTCAGGGACATTTGTGAATCAACAATGGCCCTTTGACCCAAGGACCCCTGGAGGCGCCTGGGATTTTCACAAAAAACTCATCCCCCTTAGTGAGAAAAAGCCCATCCGCCTGTTCCTTGCGGTAGGCGACTACGATCTACTAAACCCGAATGTGATGCGCGATGGCATGCACGACTGGGTTGAGGCCAACCATCTCATGGCCAAGGCCCTTAAAACCAAAGGGTATGCCTACCAGTACCTTTTTTGCCAGAACTCCGGTCATGGCATTGCAAATGCCAAGACTCAATTTCTCCCCCATGCCATCGAGTGGGTCTGGCTCGGTTATGGGACCGACCGGTAAGCATGATGAGCCCTGGCCAAGGCACCTACTCTCTCCGGACCAGCAGCCACCAGTGCAACTTCCCATAGGTCTCAGCAAGACCATTACTGGCCAACTCTTGATAAAGTTCCCGGACAAAAACCTTGCTAATTAAGCAGTCCCTACTCCTCAGAGATCCTGAAAAATCTCCGAGCACCCTCAACGGGGATGTCCCGGGACACCACGACACCCCTGCCCGTAATCTTTCCTTCCAGGACGAGCCAGTTCTCCAAATCGATAGAATGTTCAATACGATAGGTCCGGCCTGTGCGGGAGGCAAAGGCCACCGAAACTATGCCCGGGCTCGCCGTAAACACCGGGACTGAAGAAGGCCGATCTGCAGCATCAAGGGGGTTGGAACTGAGGGTGGTTTCATCACCATCATTCCATCCGTCACTATCGCTATCCGGATTTGAGGGATCCGTCCCTGCAGTAATTTCAGCGCCCAAAGTCAGCCCATCATTATCGAGATCGGAATCCAAATCTCCTGGATCGTTTGCCTCAACGGTTATGACAAACCAAAGCGCTCCCTCGAGGTTTTGCCCTTCAGCAGTCGCTGTCGGTTCGGTTTCCAGATCAAATGGACCCGCCCGGAGGTTTACCGTGATCGCAGCACTGCCTTGGGGTGCAACCACATCAAAGCCCTCAAGCCCGAAAACGGTGTCATACGCTCCAGCTGCCAGATAGTAGGTTCCCGCAGGAATCTCTCCGCTCAGAACACTCTGCACATCCAGTTCGCTATCATCATTTGTAGCCAGCAGTGCACCGGAGGCGTCATAGAGACCGATTTCCGTATCCTCCACTGCGGAACCGCCAGTATCGAGACTGATGACCCCCGCACGGATCGGAGCGAGTGTTAGCGCCGTGGCGGGAGAGCCTCCCAAGGGATCAGGAGCAGCTTCGGTAATTTCGAGGGAAAACCAGACCGCCCCAGTAACAACTTCGCCGCTTGAAGTAGCTACAATCTCTGCCGCAGGATCAAAAGCCCCCCGGCGGACATTAACGGTAACGGAGGGCTGATTAGCTGGAGCTGTAGCCTCAAAATTGCTTCCAAAGCTGGCGTTCCATGCTCCCGCAGCGATAAAGTAGGTCCCCGCCTGAAGCTCACCGCTGAGGACACTTTGAAGGTCAAGGACACTATCATCATTAGAATCCAGCAGCTCACCGGAAGAATTAAAGACCCCCAGCTCTGTATCACGCACCGCTGATCCCGCGGTATCAACGCTAAGCAACCCGGCTGAAATTGTTCCCAGAAAGATCGCCCGTTCCGGAGTTTCTCCCACGAGTTCAAGGACTGGTTCAGTGACTTCCAGAACAAACCATATCGCGCCCGAGGACACCGCTCCTGTCGCGGTTGCTGAAATCTCAGCGTCTGGATCGAAAGGCCCTGCCCCTACATTTAGCGTGATTGACTCACTGGTTCCGGCGGGCGCGACAGCATCAAAACCGCCTTGGTTGAACACCGTATTATAGGCACCGGCTGCGAGAAAATAGGTTCCAGGTGCCAGTTCTCGCGTGAGAAGGCTACCCCGGCCCAGCACGCTGTCATCATTATCGTCTAAACGCTCACCCGATGAGTCGTAAAGCCCCAACTCCGTATCTGCCACAACAGAGTTTCTGGTATCAAAGCTGTATTGGCCCGCAGCAACCGATCCAAGGGAAATCGCATCTTGTGGCGTGGACCCAATCGCAGGAGGCGAAGGAGGATCAACCGGCCCATTGCCTGCAGGATCGCTCAGGAAAACACCGTCGAGCACGGAAACCCCACTTCCATCCGGATCCAACCAATCACGCAGCCTTGAGCCTGGCGATCCACCTCCCTCCCAGCTCCGCGAGAACTTACCGTACCAGTCTGAGGCATCGTTACCGCAAGCGGCATAACCTCCATGAAGCTGGCCCACTATCCGGCCGTTCTGATCAAACACCGGCGACCCGGAGGAACCGCCTTCTGTCGAACCAAGCTCCCATCCGACAACCCTCCAGTGGGTGGCCCCAGGCTCTTCTTGCGAGCTCAGGTAATTGGTTGAGCCCAGTGGGTCAAAGTCAAAACTGATCCGCTTCTCAGATCCTTTGGGAAAGTGGACCCCCACCGCCAGCTCTGGCACACCAACACGGGACCAGCCTGCAAGGAACACACCGTGATCCTCACTGATCGGATCATCAAGCTCTACCAGGGTCATATCCGAATCCACAAACGTCGCCCGCAATCTCGCTCCACTATTGAAATTATCTATCGGGCCGTTGCCGGCTCTCCCATTGGGAGCAGCTCCACGAGTCCGGCAGGTGCTGTTCTGATGATTCCAGTAAACTACCATGCTCGCCGCGTTGGACAGACTGATCCCACAATGATTTGCGGTCAGAAAAAGAGGCCGCTTGTCGTTGCGAACGTTATTAATCGCAGCTCCAGAACAAAAATAAGTCCCACTGAGAATATATACCCCGGCTGCCTTGATCTGATCGCGAAACTGATCGATCAACCCACCAGCCCCAGACTCCTCTGCGGAGCAGACCACGTCGATATGGCAGTCTCCCGCCGGAGCAGAACCCTCTAACTTCTCAGTGCCCGCGGCAAAGCTGAAGGAGCGGAAGCCCCGATGCACGCCGCTCAAGCGGAGATCTACCTGCTCGCGTTCCTCAACCGCCACATCAAGGACGAGCTCAAGTTGGTCCCCCGATACTAATGGGGTCCAGAGTTCTCCGTGGTTTTCGTTATCCTCTGCCGTGAACGGCCTGACCATTAATTCTCCATTCACCCTAAGCTCCAATCGGGCGCTCGCCGGTAGACGAAATTGTGAAAACGCCAAGTTAAGATTTTGTGCCCCCGGCGCTTCGACCCGAACGGTCCAGCGGGCCCTTGAGCCCTGATCCTCCCAGCGCCCATGACTGCTGGGGGTAAGATCTACCGACCATCTCTCCGCGAAGCGAAGAGGCTTCCCCTTTTCAGGAGAGTGCTCCTCTAGCAACCGCTCAACTTCCAGAGGGGGCACCTGCAGGCTGTCTTCGCCGGATTGAGGCATCCTTAGCTTTCTTGATTCCTCAACCCACCAATGCCCCATCCACAAGGCACTCTTCCCCGGGACGGGAGTATTTACGGATTCGCCCCCTATATAGATCTTCAGAGGCTGGAAAAGCAGTCCAATCCCAAGGCCAACGAGGCTAACGATAACAAGCAGGAGGAAGCATCTTCTTCTCACATAGTGAGGGTGCCATCGCTTGGCGGGGACTAAAGAGAAAAGTTTCTGCAAATGCAGCACCCTTATCTCTTTCTGCCTTGCTACACGCCTCTCCGATTACCCCCTCCGCCCGGCGGCTGTTACTGGAGGAAGAATGAACAAAGGGTGAGAGGTCAGAACCAGTTCGACTTGGGCCAAGACTCCACCACAAAGACGAACTTCAAATCGGCAAAAGATTAACGATTATAGACGCTTTCTCTCTGGAACAATCTACGTCCCGGAAGCTCTTAGTATGCAGTAATGAAACGTCATCATCGCA
Organism: Roseibacillus sp.; assembly: GCA_029242545.1. GTDB lineage: Bacteria > Verrucomicrobiota > Verrucomicrobiia > Verrucomicrobiales > Akkermansiaceae > Roseibacillus_B. Next base: position 1,844 of record JAQWTV010000098.1, on the reverse strand, counting down.
AAGAGTTATATCGTTAAAGCAGAGCTGACTAAGCCGCAATAAATCGAGCTTCTCACCCTGGTAAAGATGGCAGAGGCAGCTCTGACACCCGGAATTGAGAGCAAGGCAGGGCGACCTCTGGCTCAACATATTAAAACTGACCTCGCCGAAGAGGCACCCGCTTCCCAAGAACAGGCGCCTACTCATTCGCGTTGGCAGACGCGATAGACACAGTTGTGTTACTCGAGATAAAGGCCAGTCTGCGATGGGGGTAAAGGCTGCTCAAATAAAGGTCAGAGACTGAGGAGCAGTTACAAAGAAGAGAAAGGAACCTCATGTCCACAGTGGATTGCTTTGACAAGCTTTCTCCTTGTGCGAAAGAACAAAATTCATGAATACTCCCTGTGAATTTTTCACCTTTCTCCTCCACGAGTATGTTCTCTAAATTCCTCTTCTCCATCTCGAGACTCGCACTTCTACTACTCATTGCCACGGGCCCTTCCAAGGCCGAGGATCTCCTCAACTCAGACGACGCCCTCTTTGGAGGGCAAATCTTCGGGGATAACTTTCAGGTAGGGGTGAGCGGGGGTGCGGCGGGTGCTAACAACTGGCCTGGTGCTGAGGGGCCCGGGAATGCGCTGGACGGAGTCGGTCAGAAATATCTCAATTTCGCGGAGTTCAACACTGGGGTCGTCATCACCCCGGGCGTCGGGCCTTCGGTAGCAACCTCCCTGAAACTCTGGACGGCCAACGATGCCGAGGAACGTGATCCTGCCAGCTACGAGATTTATGGAACGAATGCCGCCCTCGGCAATGGCCCCTTTCCGGTTTCCACCTTCATTCTTATTTCTTCTGGTGATTTGACGCTTCCGTTTAGCCGTAATACGGGCGGCGGCGCTGCTCTCAATGATGCCAACTTGCAGACTGTCGAATTTAACGGAAACGGCACGGTCTACACTTCCTACATGATCATCTTTCCCACCGTGAAGAATGCTGGCATCGCAAACAGCATGCAGATTGCCGAGATCCAGCTTGACGGGTCGGTGGGCCTCCTTGGGGATTTGGATGGGGATGGCTTGTCTGATGACTATGAGAATGCCAACGGACTTGATGCAAACGATGATGGTACGATTGGAGAATCTTCTTCTGGTGCCAAGGATGGCCCCAACGGTGCCCTTGGCGATCCGGACGAAGATGGCCTGAGCAATACCGAGGAGCGAGACCTCGGAACAGACCCCCAGGAGGAAGACTCTGATCAGGACGGCCTCACCGATGGAGTGGAGACCAGAACCGGAATCTGGGTTAGTGAATCTGACACTGGGACAAACCCCCTCGACCCGGACTCGGATGACGATGCCCTGCTCGATGGCGCGGAGAATCCATCGTTGGCTTTCGACTCCAACAATCCCACGTCTCAGCCCGGAACTAACCCCAACCTCGACGATACCGATGGTGATACTGTCCCTGATGGTGAGGAGGTCGCGGCTGGGCGGAATCCCACCTTTATGGATCCACTGCCACCTACCATCTTCATGCCTGGTGATGCCATTCTGGGAGGAAGCATTGCCAACAACTGGTTTGAGGTAGGCGTCCCGGGAGGTGGCGAAGGTATTAACAGCTGGCCGGCCAATGAGGGCCCGGAGTTTGCCATCGACGGGGTGGGGCAAAAGTATCTCAATTTTGCTGAGTTCAATAGCGGCATTCTGGTCACGCCCTCGGGAGGGCTCTCGGTTGCAACCTCCCTGACCCTCTGGGCCGCTAACGATGACATCTCCCGTGACCCTGCAAGCTACGAGCTCTACGGGACAACAAGCGATGTGTCTGGGGCGGGCCCATTCGACCTCGACCAGTTTACCCTCATTTCA
>JAQWTV010000095.1 GCA_029242545.1 Roseibacillus sp. | reverse complement strand
ATCTACTCTCCATGTCTCTTTCCTAATTACCACTCGATCCGGATTCGCCTTGGTTCGAGACTTAAGACTGAGGGCAAGCTCTGCGGTAGCCATGGGGGAAAAAAGAACAACGAGAGAGAAAGCAAGGGAGTAGGTCTTGTTCATATCAAAAGTTCGCGTGTATCCTAGAAAGCGAATTCCCCGGCCGCAATGTAGAACCAGGGCGCGCACCCTTGGGAAACGGCTAGATCCATCCCTAAAATGGGACAATGATTCGAAGTCGACCCGAAACCACTACGGCTTATCGGAGAATTCATCGCGGCGTCCCCATCCCCCGCCCCCCGGGGTTAAAACCCGAATGCGCTCGCCGGCTTGCACAATAATGCTGCAGATCCCCGGCAAATCTTGCGCCGAGCCATCAACCCCGACCTTGATTTGTCTCCCTCGCAACCCCGCCGCACCCCCTTCTTTACCCCTAGGAACCTCCTCACGTCTCTGAGCCAGCATCGAAACCGTCATGGTCTCGAGAAACTCGAACTCACGCTGCAGTCCACACCCACCATTCCATCGCCCATGACCCCCAGAGTCCTTTCTCAGAGAAAAGCTGCATAAGCGGACAGGAAAGCGACGCTCCAGGATCTCCGGATCAGTGATCGCGGTATTACTCATATGCACATGGGTACCGCTCAACCCAGACCACCCAGGCCCCGCTCCAGAGCCCCCTCCAATAGTTTCGTAATAAGCAAAGGCCGCATTCCCGAAAAGAAAGTTGTTCATTGTTCCCTGGCTGTTGGCCTGTAAGTCAAGCGCATCAAGGAGAACATCAACCACACGTTGGCTTGTTTCCACATTCCCCCCGACGACCGCAGGGCAGACAGCCGGGTCCTCAGGAAAGACGGGACTTAGAATGCCCTCGGGAGTCTTGATATGAACCTCGTCAAGAAGACCTTCGTTCAGAGGAAGGTCGTCCCCAACCCACGCCCGAAGCACGTAGAGAACCGCACTCCTCACGATTGCCTCCGTTGCATTAAGGTTCCCATCGTGAACAGGTCCAGAACCCGAAAAGTCAACTTCCAGCCCTTCACCAGAACATCGCAGGAACACACGGATCGGCGTTCCGTCATCAAGAATATCCTCTCCCTGCCATTGGCGACCACTCAGGGGGCGCAGCTTCGAGCTCATGACCTCCGTGGCATGCCGGCGCAATTCAGCCATATTACGAAGGACGATCTCGCAGGATGAGCCCCGGGCCAACTCCTGCAGCGCCCGGACTCCGTAATGGTTGGACGCAGACTGAGCAGCAAGATCTGCAAGGTTATCACTCAGCATTCGGCTTGGGTAACGCGACGCCAGAAAGAGATCCTCCACCTCCTGCAACCGGCTTTTTCCCGATTCACAGAGGAGAATCGGCGCCACAACCACACCCTCTTCCTCGAGGCAGCGAGCCTCCGCGGGCATGGAGCCCGGCGCTCTTCCTCCAATCTCAGCATGGTGAGCTCGGTTCGCAACAAAACCGATTAGGCATCCTTCGACAAAAACAGGACTGATCAACGTTACATCGGGAAGGTGCGATCCCCCGAATGCAGGGTGATTCACCATCACCGTATCTCCCTCCTTCCATTTTCGTCCCTCGCTGACCTTCCTCACGCATAGACCAAGTGCTCCTAGGTGAACTGGAATATGCGGAGCGTTCACCACCAACCTTCCATCTGCATCCAGAAGGGCACAGGAAAAATCAAGGCGCTCCTTGATGTTGGGAGACATCGCAGTTCTCCTCAGCAGCTCGCCCATCTCCTCTACCAGACCTTCAAAACGGCAACGGAACAGCTCCGACTCTATCTCGGGAGACCAACCTGCGGCGTGCTGCAGTCGACCTGGACCTGCTTGGCCCTGCCTAAGCAGTCGCATCCCTCCACGCGAGCCCTTTGCCCAACTCCAACCCGGCTCAACAACGCAAGTTCTGAAGGCGTCCTGCATAACCTCCATGCCCTCTACCTCCAAGGCAGGACCAAACTCCTCCGGGGGAAGATCCCTCCCGGCGATACTCGCGATGACTCTCAGCGCCACCAGTTCGATCTCTTTCCCAGGAGGAGGATCATATCCATAGAGCTTTTGGTAGCGCTCGACAAAGAGTTCTTCGAGATCGCCATGCTCAGGCAGACCGTCCATCTCAAGCTCCAAAGTGGAATCCTGACCCCACAATCGCATTTCACAAAGTATTCTGGAGAGAGATGCCTCCTCACCCAGCCAATCCAATGCCCCCCGCACCAGAGCCCCAACTCTCTCGGTCCATCCTGCCTCAAGAGCATCCAAGCGCTCCAAGACCTGCTGCTCAACGATTCTTTCCTTCGCGCAGTGATGTAAGCCCCTCGCGCTCAATAATCCTGCATCATCGGGAACGAATATCTCCCTGATGCCAAGCTTAGCTGCTACCCCGCACGCATGCTGTGGACCGGCTCCGCCGAATGCTACCAGGCTGTAATCCGCAGGGTCGCATCCCTCCCTTACAGAGACCTTTCGGATTGCCTCTGCCATTCGCTCAATCGCTATCTCTCGAAGTCCCTCAAGTAGCTGTTTCTCCGACCCTGCAGACACCCCGTCTTGCTCCATCTGATGCTGGAATTCATGGAACTGGGTCCGCGCCGCATCAATATCGAGAGGTATCCCTGGCCCAGTTGAATCCATGAGCCCTAGCAGAAGATTAACATCCGTAACAGTTAGCGGCCCACCTTTACCATAACATGCCGGACCCGGATCTGCTCCCGCACTCTCCGGCCCCACCGCGAGTGCCCCGGCAGTCCAGCGACAAATAGAGCCTCCTCCCGCAGCTACCGTCTCGATCTTGATTGCCGGAGCCGCAACCCTTACCGGGCCAATTGTCTGCTCGTAGCGTAGGACGGGGGCCCCATCAATCCGAGCAACGTCGCTACTGGTGCCACCCATATCGAATGCGATAACTTTATCACAACCAGCAGACCGAGCCACTTCCATGGCGCCCTTCACCCCGCCAGCTGGGCCACTCAGCAGGCTGTCGATCGGTCGGTAGTCCCCCGCATCCTTGAGCCCTCCTCCACTTGTAAGCAACTCAAGGGTTCCACCCTCTATTCCACCACGGACATTCGCCACGAAGGAATCCATAACTGGTGCAAGGTAGGCATTAGCCGCGGCCGTCTCCGCACGCGGAAGGAGCCTGACCGCCCCGGTAAGATCTGTGGATAGAGAAACGAACGAGATCCCCGCTTCTCGCAACCAATGTCCCACCTCCTGCTCGTGTGCAGGATTTGCATAACTATTTAAAAGAGCAACTGCAACAACCTCAACAGAATCGCGCTTTAACCTCTCAATCAGATTCTTCCTCTCCGTCTCACTCAGCGGCTCAATGACTCGCCCAGAAGCGTCGATACGTCCACTTATCCCAACACAGGACTCAAATACCGGAACCGTAAGGTCCTGCCTCAGATCAAAAAGGTGTGGGCGGCGCTGGTCACCGATCCGTAACAGGTCTTCAAATCCTGCGGTTGTAATCAGAACTCCCTTGCTCCCCTTGCGCTCTAATAATGCGTTAGTTGCCCTCGTTGTAGACACCCTGAGGCCAACGTTGGGAAAGGGCACCCCAAGAGGAGTAGAGGTAAGAATTCGCAAGGCGAGAATCGGAGGGACCTCTCCGGTAAACATCTCAAGAGCATCACCCTTTGAAAAATCATCTCCTCCATGAACGGAAAGCAGGCGAGCCCGGCGAGCCCAATGAGCAACCAGTCCTCCACCGATGACCTGGAAACCCTTCAAAAAGTTGTCTGCAAAATCTTGCTCTCCCGCGAGCTGGTAACTCCCCCCCCCCAACACCTCCTCAACTTTCACTCTTATGACACTGCTGGAGAGCACCTTGCAGCGGATCTCCTGCCCTTCGGGACTGAGCGCCCAGCCATCAGTAAATGTTCCCCCCGTATCAACGCGAACTTGCCAGGAGTCTTCCGAAATATGATCGGCCCTCACCAGGCCAAGGTAACAAGGACACCTGCAGAGACCATCAACTTCTTCGCTACCAACCGGCAAGCCCGGGTCGGCCTGACCAAAAACACCCTGATCCTTCCTGCCCTTGAGCGATTGAGAGGTAAGCTACTTAAGCCGCTCCAGCTCCCTCGTGCAAATGTAGAGAGTTTCCCGCACCCCGGGTCCGTATTCTCCCTCCATGAGGATCCCGAGTGCCGTCCCCTGATAATGAACAAAATCAATCACGCCCCGCGAGCAGCTTACTACCACGGCCTCTTCTTTTCCGCCGACAAGCTTTGATGCGCAGCTCTTCAGGCCGCCAAAGGAGTGCACTTCCGCGGGATCAATCTCTGCCACGTTAAGGATACCGGGCAAATCGCGCATCCGCTGCATGATCTCCAGATGACTCAACTCATGGTCCACTCCAAAAATTGCCCGTAACTCAAGCTGCTTCGTGCGGTCGGATAACGGCGCAGGCAATTCGTCCCGTTGCCCGGGCAAGGTCACCCCGGCATTCGGCCGCGCAGCAGACTGCTCGCTTCCACCTGGCATGGCGAAATCCCCCTGACCCCTGCTACCCACCGGAGAAATCGGCACGGCCTGGTTCATCGCTGGTGCTTTATGCTCCTGCTGCGGAGTCATTTCACCGAAAGGATCTTCAGAATCGCTGGATGTAGAGTCTTCCCCTCCAGATAGGCGCTCCGACTGCGATCGGGAGGGCACCATTTCCAGAGGAGCCAGAGCGGCAGGACCTGCAGGAAAACCTTGCATGGGAAATCCTGATCCCATGTTCTCTTCGATTTCTGACCGATTTCCCTCCACGAGCTCAAATGGACTTCCAGGGGAAGGTGGCTGCGTTCCTTTTACCGAACGGGCTTCCACTCGATCCGAGGGCATTCTTGAACTCCCTTCCGGATCTTCCGTCTCTACCTCAAAAGGACTCTCGTTGACTCTGCTGCCATGAGAGGACTCCCCAGTCGGATGCGGAGCGAACGGGTTGGATACATGATTTGAATGAGACATACTATAAAGTGACTAGCTACCAAGGTAAGTAGCCTCCTTCGGCAATGTAAAACCTAATTCATGTGAATAACCGGGAATACCACACCCAGCCCCCTACGGAGTCTTCCTCTTAAACGCCACAACACCCTGAGCTGGCCTCTCTTACTGACTCTGGGTCTTGAGCCTCTTCAACTCACCCCGAACCATCAGCTTACTTGCTGCACTCAGCCGATCAACGAAGAGAACTCCATTGAGATGATCTGTTTCGTGCTGAATAACCCTCGCCAACAGCCCATCAGTCTCAATACGTAGCTCGCTTCCGTCCAATTGAGGAAAAATTCCATCTACCATCCCTGGCCTCTGCACCTCGGCGCGTATCTCATGAATACTCAGACAGCCTTCTTCCATGCGCTCTTTCCCTCCACCTTTTTTGAAAGTTGGGTTAATAAAAACTAGCGGCATGATTTCAGTAACGGCTACCTCCTCTCCGTTCACCCTGAGAAAACTCACGCAGTCTGGATCGTGAGATACGTCCACGACTGCAAGCCGAAGGTCTATTCCTACCTGAGGAGCGGCAAGCCCTACTCCGTTAGCATCGTGCATGGTTTCAATCATGTCCTCTACCAGACTCACGATTTCATCTGTGACTTCTGTGACTTCTCTGCAGCGTTTACGCAGGACAGGGTCTCCAAACTGGGTAATTGAGAGAATCATGGCTGGAGTGGATCTACAAAGTCAACAGGCTGAGGGCGACGAATACGGGCGGGAACATCTTTGATGTCATACTGTGCCGCCGTGAGGGCGTCCAGCACCATGAAAAGCTGAGAAAGGGTCGCTCCCTGGTCTGCCGCGAGCTCCAGCTTTCGCAGTGGATTTTCCTTACGAAACACAATGAGCGCATCGGCCAGCAGATCATCACTGGCGAGCTCATAGTTATCGAGGGTAATTGTCCCTTCCGCGCTCACCGCGAGTATTGCCCTCCGCTCAACCACCTCGGAGGTCTCCATTTCCCTTACTACTGGAAGAGTCACCTTGACCACCGGCCTTGGCTCCGGGGGTGCCGAAGGGCTCTGTTCCTCCTCCGGAACACCACGGGTTACGATGAAAAAGATCAGGAGGATCGTAAGAATATCGATGAGAGGAACAATCGGAACTCGCTCCTTTCTTCGTCCTGGCTGGTAAAAGTTCATTATCTGCCAGAGTCTGGAAATTGGGAGAGTTCCGGAACACTCTCCATATTCCCGTCCCGCGCCGGCATCTCACGGGAACTTATAAGCCCCCCTAGCAGCACCTCCAGACGCGCTGCCATTGTTTCGATTTTTCTCGTAAAATAACTGTGCGCTACCACTGACGGAACCGCCACCACCATCCCAGCGATTGTGGTTCCTAAGGCCCGGGCTATCCCAGCTCCAATCTTGGCGTTGTTGGCACCAGAGGTTAGGTCCTCGGTATTCCCAAAAATGAGCACAAGACCACTTGCTGTTCCAAGCAGGCCCAACAAGGGAGCGACCGTTATAACCACGTCAAGAATTGGCAACCCCGCATTCATCCGGACAATTTCCTCTCTGGCGCTTGCCTGAACCGCCTCCTTTGACTCCCCAACAGGACGGCCCTCATGTCTCAGGGCCACATCGCACAACCGCGCCAGTGAAGAATCTCCCTCCCTGAACTCAGCTCGCAGTCTTTCAAGATGGTCATTTTCGTAGTGAGTCTCGATCAACTCGATATCTCCCGCCAGGCGCCCTGGCACCACCGAGGATTTCGTGAGGGTAATCATCTTGTATACGATCACCATGAGTGCCAGCACTGAGCAGCACACGATTAGGAGCATGAAAAACCCGCCATCCGCAAAAAACTTCCACGTTTTCTGCAACGCTTCCGGCGCAACCCCCGATACTAATAATTGAGTAAAAGTAGAGACCATCTCAAAAGTGGAAATTAATGTGAAACTCCAGAGGCTCGCCATCAAGCTCCTTGACGACCTCTTCGGGCATACTAGGCAACCGAGGCTGCTGGACAGCCCTCATGGTGAACCCCTTCTGCATAGTGCTTGCTTGGAAAACGTCCAGGTAGCGCAACCCTGAAACTCGCCCCGTCTTATCAACATAGAAGCGGAGAGTAAGAATTCCCGGAAGAACATGATCCCTGTGCATCACGCAGCGTCTCTGCCATTCGGTTTCAATGATCCGGTTTACCTGTGCCTTGTATTTTCCAAGCGCTGTGGCCTCGACCTTTAAAGAGCTCTGCCCTCTGCGGCTAATCGTTCCCTCCATTCGCGTCTTTCGCGACTCAGTGCGGAATCCTTCCTGCGCTCCACTATCTTTGACGCTTTCTTCGGCGCTCTCTTTCAATCGCTCCTCTGCACCTTCCGCTTCACCAACAATCTCTGACCGTTGCGGATGACCCTCATCCTCTTGGTTCTGCGTATTGGGATTCTTCTCAACAGGGACCTCAACAGCATCTCGTTCTCCGGGATGAGGCGCTGTCTCAAGGGCCGGAGTTTGGCCCTCACGCCTACTCGCTGCCGATACTGAGGTTTCCTGCCTAGGCTCCTCTCTTACAGCCTGACCTTCGACCTCTCCCGGAGAAAAATCAGATTCAGTAAGGCTCCTTTCGTCTCTTTCAATCTCTCTGCCGATCTGAGTAGGAACCTCCGGGCCCTCCGTCTGGGTCGCCGCTAAGTCGCTGGCTGCCTCGGTATTACGTTCTCCAATCAGAACCGCATCTTCAGGAGCCGTTTCACTCTCTTGGCCACGAGATGTTTCCATGAAACGCTTTGAATCATTTTTGGCCGGCTCACGCAGAGGAGGCACTTCAGCTACTTGGTCAACATCTTCAGGAGATCTATTTATCTGCCCAAGGGACTCACGCATTGCCATCAACTCAAGTGCGTCCAGCTCAACGAGGACATTCTTAACTATATCCACGGGAGCATTGCTGATGATCTCAACCTCCTGCTCCTCCGTCAAAATGTTCAACACTGCTCCCCCCACCATCGCACCGAAGGCCATCAGATGCAAAATCATCGCAGCGACCACCGCAACGACGACACTCTTTCCTCTCGCTGGCCTGGGAGCGAACACGACTTCTTATTCTCGCCTGAGTTCTTCCACCTGGCAACTACCGAACCGCCCTCCATGCCCTCCAGCAGGCAATAAATCCGCTGGAAAAATCTTCAGAACGCCTCGAAATCCAGTCATTGGCCTCCTCGGGTGACAGCCATATTCCCGCCTCCACCTCGGAACATGGGAAGCGAATTGGATCAGTTTGGCGAACTTCGAAAAGATGCACGAACTCCCACCCGGTCTCTTCAGCAGGAGGCAAAACCGCCACATGTCTCAATTGCTCCATATCGTCTCCAATTTTTTCCTGCCCGGCCTCCTCTCCAAGCTCTCTCAGTGCGCAAGATTCATAACTCTCCCCGGCATCGAGATGTCCAGAAACGCTTGAGTCCCAGACCCCTGGATGAGCATCCTTCAGCCGAGACCTTTTTTGAAGAAACACTTCCCCACGCTTATTCAGGATAAAGACATGGACGGCACGATGAAGAAGTTTCTTCTCGTGAACAACTGACCGCCGTTCCTGACCTATCACCTGATCCCTCTCGTCAACAACGTCAAACAACTCGTCATCCCTCTGAGGAATTTCACTGAGAGGATGCGAGTCATAGCACCTGCATAGCCCCACCCATTGGGCGAGATCCAACTCCTCTGCCCGGGCAGTCTCAGCAACCCCGAGACTCGCCGCCACCTCCGACCATATCGGATCCGGTGGCAGAGCCTTGCGAAGCTGCTTACGCCTCTGAGAAAAACCCCGACGAACAAGCTCATCAAAAAAGCGAGCATCATATACCGGGAGATCGTTACCCCGCGGGCTCACCCCGACTACCGTAGAGTCAACCGCCGGGCGCGGATAGAAGACACCGGGGCCAATCGTCTTCAGTGGATTACTCACCCATTCACTCTGCATCCTCAGAGAAAGAACCCCGTACTCCTTTGTTCGAGGCTTGGCCACGATCCGGTCGATCACTTCTCGCTGCAGCATGAGAACCGCTCGAGAGATCGGAGAGGGCCGCTCAAGAAAGTTTCGCAGGATAGCACCACCAGCAGAATAAGGAAGGTTACCAATGAACTTTACCGGCCTCTCCTTAAACAGAGGCCGCAGGTCAAAACGGGCCCCATCTGCATGCACCACTTCAACCGTTTCCTCTTTCGCGAAGCGGTGCTTGAGCCATTCAGCGAGCCGTCGGTCAAACTCCACAAGAAGCAATCGGCGAACTCTGCCGATCAAAACTTCGCTCAACGAGCCCGTGCCCGGCCCTACTTCAACCACAAAATCGTCCGGGTTTGGATCAAGCTGATCGACGATCCACCGCGCAGTATTCGGGTCGGTCAGGAAATTCTGTCCCAGTTTCTTGGAGGGAACTACCCCCGCCTGCCGAAGGGCTTCCCTGACATCACTTCCGATCACAGAGAAATAATGAAGGAACCATTACGATCGGGCAAGAAACGAGAGGCAGGACATCAAGCACTCGCCACCTGCCGCTCTCTTGACTAAGCTCCTGATTACCGTGACTGCGGCCACCTACCTCACCCTTCTCCGGACCATTCTGGTTCCGGTGTTTGCGGTTCCTGCAGTCTTCTATGGAATCAGCGTGAAATCAGGGGATCCAAACGAATCTCTCCACTGGTTGGCTGTCGGCATTTTCTTTGTCGCTGCAATGACGGATTACGCCGATGGAGTCATTGCTCGCCGCTACAACCAGCGAACCCCCCTTGGCGCATTTCTGGATCCATTCGCAGATAAACTGCTCATTCTCACCGCCATTATGATCCTCTTCCTGCTCCCATGGGGTGAAAACTGGAAGATTCCAGCGTGGTTCGTTGGGCTTGTCATTCTTCGGGATGCCGTTGTATGGGGCGGCATTGCCATCCTCAGCTACCTAAAACGCTCCGTTAAGATAGAACCGCATTGGACAGGAAAAGCCTGCACAGCCTCCATCATGTTTACCGTCTCATGGACAGGACTGAAAATTATTCCTATCAATCCAATTTATCCTATCATGGTCACCTCAATCTTTCTCGTTCTGGCCACCCACCGGAGTATTCTCCAAGGAGTGCAGATTCTCCATCAGAACAAAGTCTCGTCCATAAAATAACAGGACTATGAAACCCAGTATCCGGAAGCCCGTGGTGGCACTCGTTGGACGACCCAATGTAGGCAAATCCGCGTTATTTAATCGCCTCGCCGGTCGAAGCATCTCAATCGTTCATGACCAACCGGGGGTCACCCGGGACCGAGTCTCTTCCCCCTGCAACCTGACTGAGGTACCCTGCGACCTGGTGGATACCGGAGGCATCGGAGCCCTTGCTGATGCCGACTTTTCCGAGGCCGTTAGCACTGAGGCAGAGATCGCAATCGATACTTCTGACATCATACTTTTTCTCGTAGATGCCCGGGAAGGATACACTCCCGTAGACCAGGCCATTGCTCAGCAGCTTCGCAAAGCTTCCGAAAAGGTATGCCTGGTAATCAACAAGAGTGACCATCAGGAACTCGACCACATTGCAGGAGATTTCGCGGGGCTTGGCCTCGGTGACGGAATTTGCGTATCCGCAGCCCATGGGAGAAATATCAAAACCTTGCTGGATGCACTCGACACCCGCCTGACTCCATTTGCTGAATCCGTGCGCGAAGCTGAGGAAGCATCTCGCGTCACTGGTCTCAAGATCGTCGTAATTGGAAGACCCAATGCCGGAAAATCCTCGTTGGTAAACGCAATCCTTGACGACGATCGCACCATCGTCTCCGAGGTTGCCGGCACTACCCGCGATGCGGTTGACATCCCCTACGACCGAGCAGGCGAACGGCACACTTTGATCGACACTGCAGGCTTGCGCAAGCGTTCGCGAATGGACACCTCCGTGGAGGTCTTTTCTGCCATGCGGGCGGAAAGATCGATCCGCCGCGCAGACCTATGCCTCCTGGTCGTCGATATAGCCGCAGGAATAACCGCCCAGGATCGTAAAATTGCCCGCCTCGTCCAAAAGGAACAGAAGCCCTGTATCATCGTCGCTAACAAGTGGGACCTATATCATCCTGATGCTCCAAGAAACGCTCGAATGGAAGAGGCGGAAGAGACAATCAGGAATGAGCTTTTCTTCCTCCACTACGCACCTTTCATCTGCGTCTCCGCCAGAGAAAGACAGGAACTCGACCGAATCTTTGGCTCGATAAAAAAGGTCCGGGAGGGCTCACAGCAGGTTATAGGAACAGGGGAGCTCAATCGCCTTCTCAGCGACGCTCTTCGTCGCAACCCCCCTCCCACGAGCAAGCGCCACCGGAGGCGGCTTAAGATACTTTACGCTACCACTGCGATCAACGACCAGTATTCGGCTGTCCCAGTGCCCCTTTACATCTTGTTCGTAAACGACAAGCGCCTTCTCGTAGATACTTATCAGTCGTATCTTGAGAATGCTCTCCGCAAGGAAAACCCCTCCCTCGGAATTCCTATCAATTTCTCTGTCCGGTCTCGCAGAAAACCCGAAAAGCAATAACCTCTGGAAAGTGAAGTTTAGCCCAGCGGCTCGATCGGCCCTACCACCTCTTATCCTGCGTTGATCGTTGATCCTTCCCTTCGCAGAGTACAGGATGTCTCCATGCCCATACTCGAGGTCAAAAACCTAACTACCAGATTCCATACAAGGGCAGGGATCGTCCATGCGGCAGAAGACATCTCTTTTTCTCTTGAGGCCGGACAAACAGTCGGAATCGTAGGGGAATCCGGCTCAGGGAAAAGTGTCACCTGTTACTCTCTCCTCGGTCTGATTCCGCAACCTCCGGGGAAAATTCATTCAGGAAGCGCGATCTTCCGGGGAAGTGGGGACGGAGCAGGCCTCGATCTTCTATCGAGCTCCGAAAAACAGTTGGCGGGTATTCGCGGCAAGAAGATCTCAATGATCTTTCAAGATCCCATGACCTCTCTGAACCCATACCTCAAAATCTCAAAACAATTGACTGAACCGTTGGAGATTCATGAGAATGCGAGTCGTCCGGATGCCCTGAAAAGGGCTATCAGGGCCCTCGAGGAGGTCGGAATACCTGAAGCCTCAAAACGGATTCATTCTTATCCGCACGAGTTCTCCGGGGGGATGCGGCAGCGGGTGATGATCGCAATGGCCCTTATCACAAGGCCGGAAATCCTGATCGCTGATGAACCCTCAACAGCCCTCGATGTCACCGTTCAAAAGCAGGTCCTTGATCTCTTGAAAGAGCGCCAAAAAGCACTTGGACTGTCCATCATTCTCATTACCCACGATCTGGCCGTGGTCTCGGAAAGCTGTGACGTCGTAAATGTCATGTATGCAGGCCGCATCGTGGAACATGCGCAGACGAGCGAACTCTTCTCCAAGCCTCTCCATGCCTACACTCGCTCACTCTTGAAGAGCATCCCGGCTACTCACCAAAGTGGTGAGTCCCTTTATACGATTCCGGGCATCCCTCCCGACCTATCCCAGGAGCCTAATCACTGCTCCTTCAGTCCGCGTAATACAATTGGAGACCAGAGTCTCTGCCTGACAGAAGAGCGCCCTGAACTCGAGGAGGTCTCCGAGGGACACTTCGTGCAAAACTGCCCGGGTTGCGTTGCACGCTAGGCGCCCCCCTAGACCTCGATCTCCTCACCTCCAACATGGAATCCAATCTTCCGGCGTTGTTCCGGCTCTACCTTCTGGGTGTAGCAGAGAACCTGAAGACTTGCCTGGTGAGATACGAACATGCAGGACGCTCCATCCAGCACTCCCTCTATTACAACGCCCGAATGTCCATCTTCTCCCACCGAGCGGACCTCTATGGCGCTTCCGTTGGCAAGAATTGAGAGAATCACAGGCTGTTCATCCTCAGCGAGACGCTCTCGCCACTTCTGAACTCGGTGGGCAAGCCGCTTGACGAATTCTCCTGCGGACTCAAACCGGTGCTGCGCTTCTGCCGGCATATGAGCGAGAATCTCACCGATATCAGGCATTCCCGTAATTCCCGGCAGACTGATGTAAGGACTCCGCAGTATGCCCTCCCTCTCATTTTCCTCACTCATTACCCCACCTCGTTCTCGATTTCGGCGTAGGCGCTGTGGTTATGAATGGATTCAAAATTTTCCGCCTCAACTCTATACCATAAAATTGACCCCTGTTTTTCAGATCTCTGAGCAACGTTTCTCACCAAGTCCTCTACGAATACCGGATGGTCGTAGGCTCGCTCCGTGACCGCTTTTTCGTCGGGACGCTTCAAAAGACTGTAAAGCTCTGAGCTGGCCGACTCCTCTACGATCTCGATCGCATCCTCGATCCAGATTACCTTCGATGATCTAATCGAAAAGGTGACGATTCCCCTCTGATTATGTGCACCCCTTTCACTGATCGCCTTGGAGCAAGGACACAGGGTTGTCACTGGAACTATCACAGTTAGGACAAGGCTCTCTCTCTCTGCCTTTCCTGCTTCTACTTCAAGACGGACCTCATAACTCAGTCGGCTCCTCTTCCCTGTCACAGGGGCCTCCTTGGAGCGAAAGAAAGGAAATTGATATGTGACCCATGCCCGCTCTGCCTCAAGGCGCTTCTGAAGCTGGCGCGGCACCTCGCCCGGGTCCCTCACATCCAGATAGTTTCCATGTTCGTTCAGAGCCTCAACAAAACGGCTCATATGCGTCCCTCTCTTTTCATGCGGCAGGTCTACCGCCAAGGAGACATCCGCAATAGTATGCTGGAGCTCTCCATCCCTCTCCAATACTTCGACGGGATGCTTCAAGGACTTGATCCCTACCCGGTCAATGGGCAGATTACGATCATCCCTCTCGTTCTGGGTGTCCGTCAGTTCCTGCATTGATCCCATGTGGGCCCACTGACCAAGACGCGACATTGAACCTGACTAATCAGCCAGGAAATTCAGAGAAGAATCAGGGAAGTAAACTTACCGCCCGAGCCCGCTTGATCTCGCGAGTAATCTTACGATGCATCTTAGCAGATACTCCGGTCACCTTCCGCGGAAGAATTTTCCCCGTTTCGGTGGTGAATTTTGCGAGAACCTTCGGGTTCTGATAGGTTATCTGGTCGATCTGGAGGTCGAGCCGCTTCCGCGTCATCCTCTTATTCGCCTTCCGGAATGCAATCCGGCGCTTCGTGGTCTTGGGCTCACTCATAATCAGTCGTTACCGAAGTTCGCGATGAAGCGTTCTGCGCTTTAGGTAGTGATTGAACTTTACTTTCTCGAGCCTCCCCGGCGTCCGCAGACTTTTCTTGTTCCGGGTAGTTGCGTAGCGAGACGGCTGTTTGCCCTCCGCCTTCGCTTCGGTGCATTCGAGAATGATGATGTCGCGTGGCATGGTTGCGAAAAGGGCGGGAAAACTAGCTAATCAGGCGCTTCCGTCAAGAGAAACTACTGAGGGGTGTCCGAAGAGGCACCAAACCCTACAGCGTCAGAGCTCCGGAATTTCCGATTAGGATTCTCCTTCTCCCATTTGGACTGGCACTCTACCGTCAGGCGAGCAAATGGAATGGCCTCCAAACGAGCCTGAGGTATCTTTTTTCCAGAAATTCCACAAATTCCGTAATATCCATCCGCGATGCGCTCCAAAGCAGACTGAATCTCTTGTAAGGCATCCTGCTCTTTAGAGAGGAGATTAAGGGCAAAATCTCTGTCGTATGCATCGCTACCGGCGTCGCCGAGATGGGTCCCGCTCACCGATGCCTCCCCACCCGAGGAACCGTTGCGGAGAGTTTCCTGCTGGACCCCGTACATCGCGTCCATCAGCTCGTCCTGAAGATCAAGCAGACGCTGGCGCTGCTTTTTAACGAAAATCGTCAACTTGACAGGCTTTCTAGGAGCAAGCTTCTTCGCGGGGGCTTTCTTTGCAGCCTTTTTCGCGGGAGCTTTCTTTGCAGCCTTCTTCGCGGGGGCTTTCTTTGCAGCCTTCTTCGCGGGGGCTTTCTTTGCAGCCTTCTTCGCGGGGGCTTTCTTTGCAGCCTTCTTCGCGGGGG
>JAQWTV010000092.1 GCA_029242545.1 Roseibacillus sp. | reverse complement strand
CTGTAAGATGCTTCATGTTACCTGTATTTACCACATCGCTGCAGGAAGCAGAAGCACGGTATCCCGCACCCTCGATCCTGCACCTGATCCCTGCTACATGAACCTTTTATGGATGAGTGATCGAGCCTCGCGATGGCCGGCGCCATCTCTAGATAGCAGGGGAGACCCCATCCCCGTGCAGGAAACAGGGTGCGGTGCACGGGTTAGGGGTGTGAGGTGGAGGAAGCAGGGTGGGGGCACTACTACAATCAAGCCCCCACTTTGTAATCGTGTGCCACGATTCAGGCACTAGGACTCAGGGTTTGATTGTCAAACTTGAGCCGAATTCAAACTACTGATAAGCATCCATAACAAAGATTCCTTTGCCTTGCTGAAATGCTCTTATGAAAACTTTTGTCTGCACCCTATTTATCTTTGTCACCAATTTTATCGCGGCCTCAGAACAGAACTCAATTGTGGTTATGCTAGGCGATTCAACTACTGACCAAGGATTGCCTTGGGTAGTACTGAAAGAGTTGAATCAAAAACTTAAGATACCTCTTAGCCGAAAGGGAATGATTAATGCAGGCAAAGGAGGCGACAATGCGACCTCTGCCTTAAGGCGGCTTGAGCTGGACGTCCTAGCTCATAAGCCGAATATCGTCACCGTTTCATTCGGCCTAAACGACACGGGAGGCCGTAAGCCTAAAGAATATGGTCAGAGCGTAAGAAAGATCGTTAGAGCTCTAAAGGCCGCTAATATTAATGTCATTTTGATGACAAGTACTCCGTTCAATAATCAAAGGCACTTTTGGGCAAAGCAAAAAGAATTTCAAAAGATGGGAGGCCTCGACGAATACATGGACCGTGAGTTTTGCGAACAGGTGCGCACCATTTCTAAGGAGGAAAATGTGCTGCTTTGCGATCTCCATAAAATTTTCAAAGCAAAATTCAAGCAAGACTCGGAAGCAATAAATAGACTCATCTCCAGAGATGGTGTTCACCTTACGGGTGAAGGGCTTAACTTAATGGCCCAACAAATCGCACCCCTTCTAGAGCAGCTGATAAACCAAAAAAAAGGTAATACCGTTGCAGAATAACGATCGGGTAACGGGGAACAGGAATCAAGGTGCGGTGCACTTGGTTAGCCTGCCAAGGTGCCGGAACCAGGGTGCGGTGCACCGGTTAAGGGTGCAAGGTGCACGGGTTAGACTGCAAAGGTGCGCAACTACCGTACGCTGAACCGGTAGAGGGCGGCGCGATTGAGCGACTTATCAAAAATACTTTCTAGCTCAACGATTCCCAAGAGAGCGACGGATTAAGAGCCCCAATGCTCAGGACCTCGAGGTTGTTAAATAGCAGAATTACAACCCAATAAGCCGTCTGGCAACCTGATCGGATTTAATTTCGAAGCCCTTCTCAGAGGCATTCAGGGCGGCTGAGGGCTCTATGGCGGTAAGGAACAGATAATCCCAGCATGACAGAATGTTGCCAAAGTTTCGATCGATGGCAATTTTTGCCATCGAATGGTGAACTCGGTGAAAGGGTGGAGTAATGAACAAATAGTTCAGTGGGCCCAAGGAGATTTTCACGTTGCAATGGACCCAGAAATTAATAGCTCCCAGGCAAACAGCGATTGCCGCAATCGCAGATGCTGGCAGAGCAAACATGCACATGGCTACCAGCTAGGGGACGCGAATGATAAGGGAATTGAGGGCAGAGGTCCTGAGCCCTGAGAACCAGTAAATTTGCTGAATGGAGTGATGAAAGATATGCGTGCGCCATAGAGGAGAGGTGTGCATCAGTCGGTGTGCTATATAGTAACCAAGATCACCAATAACCAAGGCGAGGAAGATTCTAAGCCACAAAGGTTGTGAAATGACTGAGTCAAACAGTTGGACGTTATCAGTCAGCCAAGTTCTCGCGACCCCATCCAAAAGCCACACTGTAAGACTAGCAACAATCAACGAAGAAATCGCGATGGCGATTATATCGAATTTCAAATGCAGTTTGCGGTCGACCCTCTCCAATGGCCGCTGATTTTCAAGAACGTGGAAAATGCCCCCGATGACGAGCACCAGGAAGCCTGAAATCAGCATAGACATAACCAACATCCTGCCAGCTGACCGATACATAACAAGAACCGCTTATCTGTCGGCGTGCGGGCGGGGTCGCATCCCCGTGCAGGAACCACGGTGCGGTGCACGGGTTAAGGGTGCAGGGTGCGGTGCCTACTCCACACTGAACCTGAAAAACGCCGCCCTGTCCTCTGGAGCGAACTCAAGGCAGATGCTGCCATCGACCACTGATACGGAATCAGGGTTCACGGTGAGGGGTGCGAAGGTAGACAGATCTGTCGACTCGAAGAGGTTGAACTTCATTTGCACGTTTCCAGCGTCGTTCAACCCAATGGTGTAATCCGCCGACAGGGCACGGATCTGGTCTTCGGTGAAACGGGCGTCGCGCTCAGCCTCAACAGCGGCGAGCTGTTCAGCTGTGGGGCGTGCATCTCTTTCCGCGATAGCGGCATCGCGCTCTGCAATCGCGTCCTCGTTGGTAGCAACAAGAGACGAATAAAGTTCGGTCAGCGGATTGAGCTCGAGAGAGCTGAACCGTGAAGTTACAGGTGCGAGCATGCTCGTGAGGATGTATTCGGAGCCGTCTGGGGCACCCAAAGTGAAGTAATTCTGCCCATTGAAGGTGCCTTCGGGAACTTCTACCCCAAATAAATTAAAGTCTCCTGATCTTGGAACTCCAGCTACTGTGCCAAAGTCATTCTGGCCCATGAGCTCCTGTGAAAAATCCAATTCCACTGGAGAATTGAAGACAATTCTCGGCTCATTGATAACGGTGACCGACCCTAAGTAATCGATGGTTAAAACCGACCCTTGGATACTGGTGCCGAAATCGAACTCCACAGGGTTTGCGACTGTGCCTTCTGGGAATTCGATCGTCATTGCGATCGTATCGGTAGAATCTTCGGAATTCGTCCAAACGAGATCAAAGATGGTAGCGCTGGAAGCTGGTCCGACCGCTATAAGGTCTTCTTCAGCAGCTCCACCGGTGGCCGCGTTCACCTCGTCATAGGCGAGCTGTATATCACTCAAGATCGCATCACGCTCCGCTTCGACCGCTACAAGCGCTTCTGCAGTGGGTCGTGCGTCTCGTTCGGCAATAGCCGCATCGCGTTCTGCAGTAACCGCTGCTAATTGGGCTGCTAGTTGATTTTGAGTGACCGGACGAATCTCAATGGCTGCCGGACATTGTTCGAAGGCCTGACCCCCGATACTGGTGACGCTATCAGGAATCGTGATACTGGTCAGGCTGGTGCATTTGTAGAAGGCCCGATCCCCGATACTGGTGACGCCATCACCGATCGTAATGCTCGTAAGGCTACTGCAGTTGTGGAAGGCGGCCTCCCCGATGCTGGTGACGCTATCAGGAATCGTGATGCTCGTCAGGCTGGTGCCTTCGAAGAAGGCCCCCCCCCCGATGCTGGTGACGCTGTCAGGGACGAGGTAATTGGCACCTGTCTTGCCTGCAGGATAAGTATGCAGCAACGTCTTCTCTTTATTGAATAGAACCCCATTGACATCCGTGTAATTCACGTTCTCCGCACCAACCTCAATCGTCGTCAGGCTGATGCAGTCAGTGAAGGCCCCATTCCCGATGCTGGTGACGCTATAAGGAATCGTGATACTGATCAGGCTGGTGCATACATAGAAGGCCCCATTCCCGATGCTGGTGACTCCATCAGGGATCGAGATGCTTGTCAGGCTTTCGCAGAAAGCGAAGGCCCAATCCCCGATCCTGGTGACGCTATTACCAATCGTGATGCTCGTCAGGCTGGCGCAGGCAACGAAGGCATCATCCCCAATGCTGGTGACGCTGTCAGAAATTGTGATGCTCGTCAGGCTTCTGCAGTTTTCGAAGGCGTTCTCCCCGATGCTGGTGACCGGATTTCCCTCAATTGTGTCGGGAATGACTAGCTCACCTCTGGCTGCCGCACGACAATCGGTAATGGTGACTTCGCCACCAGTAGTGGTGTAAGTTAGGTCGCTTAGGTCTGCAGCGGATAGAGGTAGGACTATAAAGAGAAAGAGGGCAAGGAATCCTGTCAGGTGCTTCATGTTACGTGTAATTACCACATCGATTCAGGAAGCAGAAGCACGGTATCCTGCACCCTCGACCCTGCACCTGATCCCTGTTACATGAACCGTGTATGACGAAACATGCTGGTCTTACTCTGATTCAGGCGGTGATGATTAAGAGGGGGTGAGTGCATCGTAAGAAAGTTCTCCCCGCAAGCCGCAGACCCAATCCAAAAGGAAGCGTTATGAAACAACCCATTCTTGGCCTGACTATTGTCCTATTTCTACTTTGTTCTGGCACGTGCGCCGCGGAATACTCAGATGGTAAGCATGGCAAGGCGCTGAATCTCGACGGTAGTTCGCACACCGTCAAGATACCGCACTACGCCGGAATCAAGCCGAACAAGGCGATCACGGTCTCCGCGTGGATCAAACCGGAAAGAGTCGGCAAAGGCGGCTGGCAGTGGCAGGAGATTTACAGGAAAGAGGATGGCAACGCCCGCGTCCTCATGGCGATTGGCGAGCTCGAGAAGAAGCACAGCCTTTGCTTCGGATTAGGAATCGGCGGGAAGTACGTCGAACAGGGCGCAGCGCTTGAGCCCGAGAAGTTGCTCGACGGGAAATGGCACTTGGTCAGCGTGACCTTTGATGGCAAGGCAATCAGATTCTACGCAGATGGTCAGGAGATTGGCGTCAAGACGGCCACCGGATCGATTGATACGCAGGGTGAAGCACCGGCGTATATCGGCTCGGATAGAGGGACTCGTGAGTTTTTCAAGGGCGGCATCGACGATGTGCGAGTCTACAACCGCGCCTTGTCCACCGGCGAAATCAAGACGATGGCCCAAGCTGATGGAAAGGCCACCGTCGATGGCATCGTCGGCTGGTGGAAGCTTGACGGAGATCTGAAAAACAGCGCCACCAAGGCGCCCACCGAGTCGGTGGCACAGTTTCGCGGTGTTGACCGGAAGTGGAAGGCGACGCCCTTCAACCTTTCTGGGGCGCGCCTCGATATCCGGCCCGCTGGTGAGGCGGCAGTTCGTGTCACGATTCGGCCGATCGATTCCAAACAGGAGTTTCCTTACACGCCTGCCTTGATTGGGCGGGAATATCCCGAGCCGGTCATCACGCTACGGAAACTCGATTCGAACTTTAAACCACGCAAAGAAAAGGTGGGTCCTTTAACCGTCGAGGTGACCGCCAAGCCACTCACCGTGCTGGTGACCACGTTGGACAACAAGCCCGTGCAGAAGATCACCTTTGCGTCTGATGGAAAAATGTCCTTCGCCCTGGATGGCCACCCGGTCCTGGGTCTGGGCGAAGGCGGCCCGAAGCAAGGCGATACGTGGAAGAGCGACCAGGTTGAGTTCGATCGACGTGGTAGGGACCACGTTCTGCAACCGCGCTATGACACCAAGGCCTACGGCTCACGAAATCCCGTTGCGCTGCTCGTCGGCACTGGTGGTTGGGGTTTGTTTGTTGCCACGCCGTGGGGTGACATTGATCTAACTTCCAAAGAAACCGGAACCTTTACACCCGCCGTCCCTATTGAACCGGGTACCGTGGTTTCTCGCAGGCAGCAGCGGCAGGGTCGCATCGGCTTACCTCCACCTGGTTGGAAAACGGACGCCTACGATGTGTTTGTCTTTGATGCGCACCAACCGGCCAAGTTTATGAAAGACGTTTCAACGATCTCGGGGCCGGCCGTCCTGCCGCCCCGTTGGGCGATGGGGTACATGCAATCGCACCGGACCCTGGAAGATGACGCGCAGATGGTCAGCATTCTCGACACCTTTCGTGAAAAACAAATGCCGGTCGACGCCGTCATCTACCTCGGCACCGGCTTCACGCCGCGCGGCTGGAATACGAATCAGCCCTCGTTCGAATTCAATCGAGGCGTTTTCAAGCGCGAACCTAAGGAGGTGCTCTCCGACCTGCGCGCGCGCCATGCCAAAGTCGTCGTGCACATGATCCCATGGGATCGGGACCGTCTGGAAACACTGCACGGATTCATTCCGCCCAAATCCGGCGAGACGGTCGACAGCCACCACATCGATTCCTATTGGAAAGAGCACAACGCGCTGGTCGACACCGGCGTCGATGCGTGGTGGCCCGACGAGGGCGACTGGTTCAGCTTCCACGAACGCATGAAGCGCCATCAGCTCTATTACGAAGGGCCACTCTCCAAAACACCGAACGTCCGACCCTGGTCTCTGCATCGCAACGGCCACCTGGGCGTGGCACGTTACGGCGGATGGATCTGGTCCGGCGATACGCACGCTTCGTTTAAAACCCTTGAAGCGCAGATCGCCGTGGGCATCAACCACTCGCTGAGCCTTTCGCCCTTCTGGGGGTCGGACATCGGCGGCTTCTATCCCACGCCGGATCTGACTGGTGAGCTCTACGCCCGTTGGTTTCAGTTCGCTGCCTTTACCTCGTCGTTCCGCGGACACGGACGAACTTGGCAGATGCGACTGCCTTGGGGGTGGGGCCTCGACAAAATGGGGCCGAAAGAAAGCAACACGCCACCCTTGGAATCGGAGCTTAACAATCCCAAGATCGAACCGATTGCCAAAAAGTACGCCGAACTGCGCTACCAACTGCTGAGCTACAACTACACGTTGGCTTGGGAAGCGCGGACGACGGGGATGCCCATGATGCGATCGATGTGGCTGCACCATCCCACGGATCCCAAGGTTCGAAGCATCGGCGATCAATACCTCTGGGGCCGCGACCTTCTAATTGCTCCGGTTTACAAAAAGAGCGCGACGACCCGAAATGTCTATCTTCCCGCAGGCAAATGGTACGATTGGTGGACCGGCAAGCTTCAGACCGGCGGCGGCAGTGTGCAGCGCGCCGTGGATCTGGCCACCATGCCGATCTATGTCCGTGCCGGCGCGATCGTGCCGATCGACCCCATCCGTCAATACACCGGACAAAAGGTCGACGAGCCCACGACGCTCAAGATCTACCGAGGCACCAACGGCAACTACACGCTGTACGACGACGACGGCATCAGTCTCAGTTACCTCAAAGGCGATTCAGTCCAAACGCTAATCAAGTGGGACGACGCGGCCAAAACGCTGAGCATCGAGCCGGCGTCCAAGCAGGCGGCGACGCGCGCGTTCCAGGTTGAACTTATTCCTGATGGCGGAACCAAGAAGATTCAATACACCGGTCAACGGTTAGAGCTGAAATTCTAATACGACACGAGGACCATCATGCCGACGTCAAGACGCCCCATCCGGACAAGCTGACCGGAACGTCCCCTTAGTGGAGCTGAACTTTTCCAGCACCCCTTACCCCGTCTCCTGCACACGGTTCAGGGCAGGGGATTCAGGGCTCAGGGATCAGGTTGGCGAGCCTGCTGCGCCCCGCACACCCCACCGGTGGGGGTGGCACTTTTTGTGTGCGCTTGGGTATGTATGTATCACCCCGTATGAAAATTCTTGGGGCAGGTGCACCGGTTAGGGGGGCGGCGCCTACTCCACACTGAACCTGAAGAACGCCGCCCTGTCCTCAGGAGCGAACTCAAGGCAGATGCTGCCATCGACAACCGATACGGAATCAGGGTTCAGGGTGAGGGGTGCGAAGGTGTTCAGATCGGCGGACTCAAAGAGGTTGAACTTCATCTGCACGTTACCGGCTGCATTCAGTCCGATGGTGTAATCCGCAGACAACGCGCGGATCTGGTCTTCCGTAAAACGGGCGTCCCGTTCGGCGGCGAGGGCGTCGTAGTCGGCCTGGGTTGGTCGTTGTGACAATTCATTGATGGTCGCACCACAGGACGTGACCTCCGCCGTGAGAGTGTTCACCAGAGAGGACAGGGCTGTATTCGCGGAATGCAGTAAATTCCGTTCAGTGCGCCATGCCGCCATGAACGGTGGCAATGTTTGCCACGATGCCTCGTAGACCTCCCTGATCGACCTCTCAAGGCCCGTCCCAATGTTCTGGGCGGTATTCGCAATCGCAGTGATTTCCACGCCGTTCTCAAATTTCATAACGACGCTGCGGAGCCCTGCGCCACCATTCCCGTCAGAAGCTGGAAAAGAGCCGGGTTTGATCCAGTATTTGCCGTATGTGGTTTGAATGGGTGCTCTCGGATGCCATCCGAGCTGGAATTCATTATCGTCCATGGCCACTTGCGACTCACCGGTGAGAATGCTGTTCGAGTTGGTCACCTGGTGGAGCAGGATGGAAAGCTCGGCCACGGAGAGGAAAATTCCCGCGGACCCCGGGCGTAGGGAAAATCCAGTGTAGGTGTTGCCGGCAGCATTGCCGGCTGGAACAGGGTAAAAGACAGTGGGGTTCAAAGAATCGGGTTCGAACTGAACGTTATAGATTCCGCAGGGGTCGAAGACGTACTCCTGGAGATAACTCCGAAACTGTCGAGCGATCTGTTCTTCGGCTTCAGCTTCCTCTGGAATGCTGCCGCGGTAACCCGCAAGCCCCGCCAGAAGAATTCTCGCCAGACCGTAATTAATGTTCTGATAGCACATACCGTTGGGCTCCCCGCGGTCCGGAACTGGGCGGGGGGTCCAGTGTTGGTGGGTAATGGGCGCTACAACTGAATTCGCAGTAGTGAGCGCTTCCCTGACATCCTGATGCCGGGTGCGCCAGTTGTTGGCGGTGCTTCCGGACTTCGAGCGGAGACCAGTTCGGTGGGAGAGGACTTCCTTGAAGGTAATGGCCGCAACTCTATTCACGGTGTTCCAGGAGGGCGGCAGGTACGGGAGAATGGGGCGATCGAGAAGATCTCCGATGGTCTCAGCCGGGCCTGCCATCTCTTGCAGCGCATGGATAATTCCTATCGCGGTGACCCACTTGCTCACGCTGGCTGGATTAAAGCGGTCGTAGATCGTGAAGGCCTGGGCCGGGGGGCTGCTGGCGGTGCGTTTTTCCCCGGATGCCCAGGTCCGTAATGAGTCCCCATGCCGGATCGCAAAGGCGAGCTTTCCGATACTGTCCCGGGAAAGGTTGGAATGAAGATTCTCGGCAAAATCGTCCAGATCGAGGTAGTCCGCTCGCGAGTCCTGCTCCATGAAGACCAGCCGTTCGCCATCCCCGCGCCGCCGGGTGGAGGCAATCACGAAGCCGCCCCCGGGATGAAAGGAAACCATTTCGAGTGGAGCCCCGAGGCATCGACTCATGGCACGCATGACCCGGAAGTTCTCCTCGCCGGCCTGCCATTGGTAAAGGCCGCGGTCCGTGACAATGGCCCAGCGGTTGCCACCGTCCGGGTGAAACACGGTGGAGCGGACCTTGTGGCCTGAGTTCCGCAGTTCCCACATCTTCTCGTGGATCTCCTGGCCGGTGCCCTGGTTGAAGAAACTTCCACTCCGGGTGATTACTCCCCAGCGATTTCCTCCCTCGGGACGAAAAGAAAGCCAGGTGACCGGATTACCGGCCTCCTTGAGTTCCTGCATCTTGTTCTCGCAGTCCACAGGAATGTCGTGGGCGAAGAAATCCCTGTCCGTGATGATCGCCCATCCTCCCGCGGGTGGATAGGCCACGCAGAGGATCTCGTGCCCGGCGCGTCGAAACTCCCACATCTTTTCATGGCACCCGGCGGGAGTGTTGCGGTTAAAGAAAAGGCGATCCGTTATGATGGTCCACCGGTTTTCCCCGCCGGGAGGAAAGGAGACGCACAGGATCTTGTGTTTGGCTTTGGCGTATTCGTGAAGTTTCTCCCGGCATTCCTCGGGGATATTGCGGGTGAATACGTTTCCGGACTGAAAATCAGTGGCTTGAGCTGATTCCCTGAGTGATAGGCAAAACGTAAAGACAAGTAAAAGGATCCAATTTGAGCGGCCAAAATAGTGGCTTGTCACAGATTTTGGAATGTGGGTCGGAGAATGGCTCTCGCTTCGAACCTGTCGAAATGAACGCTGACCCTTCAAGAATTCTCGGTGAAGCATATGATAACAACCGAAGTCATCGGGCGTTTTTTTCACTTTTTGAAAGTTTTGCTTTGGGGGTGGGCAGAGGATCCTTTTCATATCGGCTGCTCCAAACACTAAAGAATCAGGCAAAAAGCGACCCTGCACCTGATCCCTGTTACATGAACCGCGTATGACGAGGCGTTTGAGACTCGCGATCGCCGGCACCATCTCTAGATAGCAGGGGAGACCCCATCCCCGTGCAGGAACCAGGGTGCGGTGCACGGGTTCTGGGTGCAAAGGGCGGCGCCCTACTACAATCAGGCTCCCACTTTGTAATCGTGCGCCACGATTCAGGCACTAGGATTCAGGGATCATGAAGAAGATACTTTCATTGTTCAGCTGTCTGCTCCTCATCGGGTGCGGTGAGAAGCCGTCATCCGAAGGTTCGGAGTCGGCCAGTGAGAAGCCAACGCCGTCGAATGAAAGCGCAGAGCCTTCTGTCGATACCGCGAAACCGCCCCCCGCAGATCCACCTGTCGCAGAGTCGGCCAATGAGAATCCAACGCCGTCGAATGAAAGCGCAGAGCCTTCTGGCGATACCCCGAACTGGCTGAGCGATGCCGACGTTGAGCGACTCCTCAAAGAGGCCGTTGATATTACGGCTGGGTTTGGGATGGGGGAGGACGGCCGTGCGATCCACCTCGATGGGTCAGGGCTATTGAGTGGGTGGGTAAAGTGGCATGAGCCGGAATACGGAAAGGGCCTCCAGCGGTACAAGGACGGCCAGATGGACTGACCCTGTGTGGGGTGGCACGAGAATGGCCAGAAGGCGGCCGAAACAACCTACAAGGACGGCAAACGGGATGGACTCGAGACGTATTGGTACGAGAACGGCCAGAAATCCTGCAAAGGAAATTGGAACAACGGCAAACTGTTGGTCACCGCCGTGTGGATGCCCAACGGTGAGAAGTGTCCCAACACGAAATTCGAGAACGGAAATGGGATAGTTTACCGCTATTGGGACAACGGCCAGAAGACCTTCCAAGGAACCTACAAAGACGGGAAAGAGCATGGCCTCCTGACGGATTACTACAAGAATGGCCAGAAGGAGTTAGAAGTGACCTACAAGGACGGCAAGGAGGACGGCCCCCAGACGCAGTATTACGAGAATGGCCAGAAAAAGTCGGAAGCGACCTTAAAAGACGGCAAATTTAATGGCCTCGAGACGATGTGGCACGAG